>PEAF01000084.1 GCA_002753465.1 Candidatus Omnitrophota bacterium | reverse complement strand
GTTACATCAATATGCCGGATATCGATAGGGTTACGGTCATCTTTAAGAAATGCCCAATAGGGGTATTCCCAGCCGCCGTCGTTGAGAATGATCCCGACCTTCCGGCATGGGGTATTCTGGATGATCCCGGTTATGGCTTTGAACGGCGCGAACATATAAGGCCGGTCAAGGAAGTATTGCTCTTCACGGGGTGTTGAAAAGACCGTGGTCTTTCCGATCAGCGGGCGATTTCGGTTTTTGAGGATCCATGGTGCGGTCGCGATAAGAAGGATGAGCACGATTGACGTAAGGACGCGCCGGTTCGTAGTAACGCGTTCGATGGCGCAGGCAATGATCGGTGCACCAAGTATGAATAGGGGTAATTGCAGTCGGCTGATCCAGGGTTGCCAGCGCATGTATATTACAAAAAAGCAGTAGGCTAAGATCAGCGCGAAGATGTAAAGGCGCAGTTGCTTTTGGCTATCTTTGATCCAGAATATTCCCACCAGACAACAAATCAGTCCAAGAAAGAAGTGCAGGAAGTTGCCGGCATAGTATTCGTTGTAGGCTGTTGCGGCTTGCAGGAAGCTGTCTTCGCTGAGAGGGTGCGTGATACGCGGGTCGTTGAAATCAACTTTAAATGCATTATAGGCGCCGTGTATGGCCTGGCTGAAAACATTGTTGATCTTCTGGAATGGGGTTTGAAGATGGACCGCACTGTGCTTGATCAGGTTGGAGGCAAACAGCGGAATGTTCATGGTTTCGTTTTGCAGGAGTACAGCGTCGGGGGCAGGATTCCAGGCGCCGAGGTCGACGCGGTTACGCAGGTGGAAGAATCCTGACACGAAAAGGATGCCCACGAGCAGCCCGATGATCAGTGCGGATATCTTTTTCCAGTTCTTAGGCGCCAGGAGGCATGCTGTAATAAGGAAGGGCGGCAAGAATAAGAAGGAGGAGCCTTTGGTGAACATGGCCAGGGCGACAGCTGTTGCAGCGATCAGGACATGTGCGGGTTTTTGTCCCTGGTTTTGCCACTTCAGGAGTGCCCAGACCGCACCGGTGAGCCAGAAAGCTGTGAGCAGGTCGTTCTTGGTCGAGGCCGTTTGAAGGATGCTCATGGGAATAGTTGCGGCGATGATCATTGCGGCGATCTGTCCGTGACGTGAAGCACCCAGCATTTTAGCGATGAGGGATGCGCCGATACAGCTGCCGGCCCAGCCGAAGCATTGCACGCTGTTGGCCCAAGCGTCAGATGCGCTGAGGATCTGCAGGTGAAGGATCACATATTCGGCTAAGGGCATGGCCCAGAGCTCGCGGGTGATGGGCGTGGGGAAGTAGGCAACATTCCGGTTATGGATCCAGTGCGCGACCCGGCTCATGTGATAGACCATGGCGTCCCAGCTGTTCGGGACGACCGCTACGGCAAGAAAGAAAAGCAGGGCGGCCAGGCCGAGCCAGGCGATAAGCATGGTGTTATTCAGTGGATCAGGGGTGGGGGAGGTATTGCGATCCTTCCAGCATAATTTATCCCGTCTTACGATGACAATGATACCTGAAGTTAGGATCAGTACGATCCACCAGATGATGATGCCTGGGCGATCGATCGCGTTAAAAAGGCTGAGGAGGCCCGTGCCTGCGGCAAAGCACAGGCCGGTGATGAGGCTTCCTGCGACCAATGACTCGCGCCAGCCGTTGAGGAGGAGTTTATGGGAGAATGTTCTGGCTAAAAGAACGGCTGTCATAAAGAAAATGAGCGGGAGCGGTGTCAGCACGTCAATTCCTTTGTCCGGGAAAGCGAAATACGCTTCTGTGCCGGCGCGTAGAGCATCAGTGGCTTCAGATAATTTGAAGGAGTGTACGCGCGCCCATGGATGATGAGCTGTTCGTTTTTCGGAGGATCTTCCGGGCGTATGATGATGCAGGGATCCCATGAGGCGTCTTCATATTGACGGGAATTGTTCAATACGCCGACATGCCGGATCTCAACGGGAGAGGCTGCGTCACGCAGCAGGGCCCATAGCGGGTATTCCCATTCGTCATTTGCCAGGATAAGTCCGACTTTGGCGCAGCCCTGCGCGCGGATGGCGGCTGCCGCTGAGATATAGCCTTGAGCGATCTGCGGGTCATGCGTGAAGTATTGCTGTGGCCTTGCGGATGTTCCGGGTGTATGTACGCCGAAAAGAGGGCGTGATGTATTGAGCACGGCCCACGGCAGGGCCGCGATAAATAGAAGGATCCCGCTCCATTTGAGAAGCCGCCCTGAAGGATCGGCTTTAGCCAGTACGAGCGTGATCACAGGGGCGCCGAGCAGGAAGAAGCCCATATGGAAGCGGCCGACCCATAGATTCCATTTCAAATAGCCGGTGAGTAAAAGTACGCCGGTGATCAGGGCCAAGACGTAGGCAGCGGGCAGTAGGCCGAACTGCTTCCTTCTAAATAGGATCGCCGCAGAGGCTGTGAGGAGTAGGCAGAAATGCAGGAAGTTTCCGGCGCGAGCTTCATAGAACATGTCTTTTTTATGGAGGAACTCGGTCGGGCCGAAGGTGGTGCGTGGATCATTGAGCTTTGCTCCGATCATTGTGTGCGCTGACACAAGGGCATCTCTGAGCTTGTCGTTCAAGCGCTGGCAGGGCGTTGTCAGATGGATCGCAACGCCGCGCAACAGATTGGATAAAAGCGCAGGGCCGTCCCAGGACTGATTGACGGCCTTAGTCTCGGTGTCCATCCTGTTGATTGTATTAAAACAGGTGCGTGTTTGATTCAGGAAAGGGCCGTTGATCAAAAGGGCTATGGTTATGGTAAGGCCGAGGAGGATGGCGACGCGTTTGAATTCCTGCTTCCAAAAATAAAAAATTGCAGCTAAGGCCAAAAACGGGGTGACGAGAAAAAGGGGGGTGCCTTTGGTAAGAAGTCCCAGGGCAAGGCTGGTAGCGCTGCAGATGGCAAGGGTGATCCGGCCTTTGTCTTGCATCCAAAGAATAAGCCAGTATACGGCGCTCATCGACCAGAAGGCTGCGACCAGATCAGTTTGGGTGCTGTTGCTTTGCAGGACCGCCATTGGGATGGTTGCGGCAATAAGGGCTGATGCGGCTTGGCCGCGCTTATTGATGCCGAATGTTTGTGCGATAAGAGATGCTGTTACCGCGCAACCGATGTAAGCGCCCCATTGGATAGCCCAGAAAAGGTTGTCATTGCCGCTTAAAAGGAAAAGGTTGAGCAGCGCGTATTCTGCCAGCGGCGGGATCCATAGCTGGGTGCTCAGGTGCGTGGCAAAGGGCTCAATGCTTCCGTTCTGGGCCCAGTGCATGACGCGGGGCAGGTGGTAAGTCATCGAGTCAAAGGAATTCGGTGCGCTGATAGTGCCCAAGACTGCTGAGATGAGAGCGAGAGATCCGACGCCAAGCCAGGCAGGCGAAAGTGAAAGAAAGTCAGTGTGCAGGCGTGGGATGCGGGTTTTATGACAGATCAGGATACGGATAGCGATGAGGGCCATGCCCAACCAGAACGCTGCCGTAAATGTTGTGTTCAAGTTGTGAAACGTACTGAGCGTTTGCGTTGCGAGGACCGTGAGAAGCCCCATGACCAGGGTTGTTCTCAGGAATGCCTGCCGGCAGGAGGCGGTGTTGTTTTGTGTTGATGGAACCAAGGAGATTGGCCGGATGGTAAGGGCCAGAAAGATAAGTATAAAGCTGATGAGGGGTAAGAGGACTAGCACATGGTTCCCTTGAGTTAAGATGCCACTATAAGAAATTTATCACATGACGGAGGGCTGGGGGTGGAGTATTTGAAATTTATCCTGGTAAATTTTGGGTCAGATCAATGGACTAAAAAACAAAATGTTGCTATATTGGTTAAAATTTTAACGATCTAGGATTGACGAGGAGAATAAGAATGACGGATTCTGATCAGTTGCGTACAGCTTTAGCCAATGAACGGACGTTGCTGGCGTATATTCGCACAGCCTTATCGTTGATGATCTTCGGCATGGCTATAATTAAATTTTTCCCTGAAGAAGTGCTGCTGGTTTTATTCGGCTGGGCTTTTCTGGGGTGCGGCGCAGTCCTTTTGATCTGGGGCGGCTTTCATTTCCGTAAGATCGCCGTCTTGATCTTAAAATTGTAATGGGTGCTTTATTCTCACGCCCTGTTTGATCGCCCTCCTCCCGGCGTAATTTACGACGATAAAAACGTCGGATGCTGCGGACCTCCTCACACACCTCATAAAAACTCATCGTTAAATATCCATTCATAAAAAACAGGCCTGTCAATATTTTGTTGACATTTTTTTCGTAAAGTTATAACGTAAATATGATTCTTGCATTTCTCCAGTTATTCTAGTTTTAGGCTTGAGGGCTTTTTGACCTGAAATTTCTACAAAGGAGACCGTATGAAAGCGACGAGATCTGTTTTATTCTTGGTTACGGGGTTCTTGGTATGTCCGGTCTTAAGCTTTGCCCAGCCAAGCGCGTCGCAGACAGCGGGTGGGGTAAGCCTTCAGGAGGAAACAATTGAAAAAACCAGAAGTTTAAGGTCCTTGATCGAATCAAGGGCCAGTGCGCAGAAAAAATCCGAGCCCGAAGCGATCGTTGTTGCCGATTCCGGCCCGAAAGTGTTGATCAAGAAAATAACGGTCGAAGGGGCGGAGGCGGTGGCCTATGCTGATGTTCAGAAGATCGTTGCCCAGTATGAGGGGACAGAGATTTCCCTGAAGCAGGCGCAAAAAGTAGCAGACCGCATCACGGATCTTTACCGGCAAAAAGGCCTTATGACGTCCCGGGCCTATGTTCCTCCGCAATCACTTAAAGAAGGCAATCTGCTCATCAAGGTTATTGAGGGCCGGGTAGGGAGTATTGAAGTCAGGGGCAACCGGTTTTTCAGCACTTCTCTATTGAAGGACCGTTTAAGTATGCCGCCGGGCGGCTATTTTGACTATTCGGCGCTGCAGCGTTCTTTGGTTTATATCAATGAGCATCCGGACCGGAATGTCAAAGCATCCATTTTGCCAGGTAAGACGCCGGGGACAACCGATGTCATTGTTGACGTGAAGGACCAGCTTCCGATCCACGCGGGTTTTGAGTTTGATAATTTTGCATCCCGGTATATCGATAAAGAACGTTATTCGACCATCCTTGAACATAATAATCTCACCGGACACGATGATAAGTTGTATTACAAGTTCCAGACAACTGAAGGCGGGTATATGCATATGCAGCAGGGGCGCTATGTCTATCCTGTCTTGACGTCACTGGACCTCGGCGGGTATTTTATCGACAGCAAGCTTAAGCTTGGCCGGGAATTTGAAGACCTGGAATCGCGCGGTAAGGCGAGGATCTACGGGGTCTTTATGAATAAGGCATTGCTTCAAAAGACGGATCTCGATATCCGCTATACCCTCGGTTTTGATTACAAGAATATCGTGAACTTCCTTTCCGGGAACAAAACTTCCCGTGACAATCTCAGGATCTTGAAAAATGGGGTGGACGTTGATTATTCGGATAATTACGGCCGTAATATTCTGGGCCTCGAATACGACGCTGGGTTTCCGGATATTATGGGGGGGATGGATGCCAAGGATGCCATGGCTTCCCGGGCCGGGTCTGGGGCAAGGTTCCAGAAAGAAATGCTGACCTACTACCGCCTGCACCCGACGCCGTTTTCAACCTCGTTATTGTGGAAAAACTCAGTGCAGTTCTCCAATCATACGCTTCCGGCTTCCGAGCAGTTCCAGGCCGGCGGTGCGGCGAGTGTGCGCGGTTATGCCCCGGCTGAAGCTGCCGGTGACAGCGGATATTACACGGCATTGGAACTGTCCTTTCCTTTATATGGCCTGTCCAAGGACGTTAAAGTGCCTTTCCGCAAGGAAAAACTATGGGATGCCTTCAGATTCGTGACGTTCTGGGATTTTGCGACGACCAAAGTCAAGAATACGACACCCGGTGAGAAAGATACAACGACATTAAAGGGCTATGGCGTCGGGGCACGCTTCAATGTGCTGAATCTGACGGCGCGCGTTGAGTTGGGTTATCCGATAGGAAAGACGTCGGCCGATGGTAATCGTCCGCACCCGTGGGTGGAGTTTACGTATAAATTTTAAAGGTTGGAGAACTTTAAGGATATTTTCGCCTACATAAGGAGGCCAGCGATGTGTTACTCATTCAAAAAACTAAATGCCATGATCATGGTGGCGGCCATGACGTTTATGCCGGTGCAAGGCTATGCGCAGGCCGTCTTGCCGGAAGGCGGAACGATTGTGGAGGGGAACGGGCATATAACAACAGTCGGGAGCGATATGACCGTCAGGCAGTATACGGACAAGATGATCGCCGATTGGACGAGTTTCTCGATCTCATCAGGCGCATCAGTGGAATTCAAGCAGCTGCACGATACGAGCATCGCGCTCAACCGTGTGACCGGGGTAAATCCTTCTGAAATAATGGGTCGGTTGGCGGCCAACGGCAGGATATTCTTGGTGAACCCGAATGGGATCCTGTTCGGGGCCGGTTCCAGGGTTGATACGAACGGGTTGCTGGCGAGCACGCTTCCTTTAAATATGACGGATGATCAGTTTATGGGTGAAGATGAATTTTTGAGATGTACAACATCTTATGGTTTCTCAGGGGTCGGGGGCTCGGTGATCAATCGTGGTGAGCTGATGGCCCCTGGCGGTTTTGTGGCACTCCTTGGCGGATATGTGGAAAATAGCGGCATTATAAATGTAAATAATGAATCTAAATATCCAAGTCTGTTTGCTGAAAGAGGGAGCGTTGTTCTGGCTTCTGGCAAAGCGGCGACCGTCAATTTGGATGGAAGCGGTACGATAAGTCTGGTGGTTGATCAGGCTACGGACACTAATTTGTTACAAACAAGTTCAGCTGTTATTAATACAGCCTCCGGGCAGATAATCGCTGACGGCGGCAAAGTTCTTTTAACGGCAAAGGTGCTGGATGATCTTTTCAGCAAGGCGGTGAACAATGAAGGCATCATTGAAGCGAATGGGGCTGAAGGGGATTGTTTGATCAATTATGGCACAGTTAAACTCGAATCAAGTCACGATGTCTATAACAGCTGTTCAAAAGTTG
>PEAF01000016.1 GCA_002753465.1 Candidatus Omnitrophota bacterium | reverse complement strand
AGTTTGGATCACGCCGGCGAAGGCCGTGGATAAAAATGGAAGAAAACGTTTTCAGCGGGGCCTGCCGCCTCCGCATTATTTCGGGTACACGTACGAAATACCCTATTTCTCCACTTTCATCTCTATATTTTTCCCCTTACCTTTGGCCCACGTTTCTTTGGCCGCCAGTCAATCCCATGTTCAACGGCAAGCATATCCAGAAATCTTTGAGTCCCCAAAGGCCGCCCCGACGAACAACATAAACGTATTTTTTGCAATTCATCAGAACTCAAATCCCGTTTCAAAATACTTCCCCATTCAGGTAAAAGTTCAACCGGATCAAGATATGTGTCTTTCATTAACCCAACATGTGCCCTTGCACTTGACCAACAATAATCCTGTGCATGATCAACGATACCGGCGCGTACAGGGTTAAGTTCAACATAACGCACAACTGTCCAAAAATACATCTCGCCAAGAATAAAACTTAAGAACCTGCCCTGCCATAAATAGCCACGCCATTTCTGGCGCTTGTTGATCGTTTTAGTGTAATTCTTGTGGGTCTCCCCTACAGCCAATGCCAATGATTCCCAAGTAGACGGCACCAACACCAAATGAACGTGATTGGTCATCAAGCAATAGGCAATGATCTTTACGCTGTATTTATCACAGCTCTTTCGTAAATTGCACAGATAAAAATGACGGTCCTCATCACTGAAAAAGACCTGCTGGCGACGATTGCCGCGCTGTATCACATGATGTGGATGTCCAGGAAGAATACTTCGATACCTTTGCGGCATATACCACCCCTCTAGCATGCCATTGGGGGGATGGCTGAGAATTAATCACCGGCTGTTTAGGGGAACAGCGCTGAACTTTGAGAAATCATTATACCAGAAAACTACGATCTAACAATGCCGTCGAAGAACATGGAGAAAATAGGTGTTTTGTACGTGTACCCGAAACCTTTTAAGTCGGACTGGTAGTTCTCGATGGTCTGATCGGGCCGCGTGATGGCGGAATTTAACCCGTCGGCGGAACGCGTCTGCCGTGTCGGTGCCGATATCCCTGAAACGCTGATGGTGGATTGCATAATCGAGCCAAACAGGGGACGATCCATATAGGTGACAACATTCCCTTCTGCGCTAGTGACAGTGGCGATGATGTCCCCGTTGCCATCGACCTGGCGGGAAAATTGATAACTCCCGCCTTCTTCGTCTTTGGCCTCGGTGATACGTCCGTTGACGTCAAAGACATGGGTAAAGGCATTACCTTTGGGATCGATCTCTTTGGTCAGAAGCCCGCCGGGGGTTACTGGCAACGGCATCTGCGAAGGATTAGGAACGGCTATAACAGCTTGAGCATATGATGGAGAAATAAAATAATTCGTGAGGAAAATCGGCAAGATTATGGATGCGATGCATTTACGCATAGGGAAATCTCTTAAAAAGCACCGAAGAATCAACCTCGGCAATAAAGATCAAGATTATCAACGATTGCTCAAGTGAACCCGAAACTTCAAGAATTTATTCTAAACTTGGAACAAAAAGAAAATATATTTGATTTGGCATTGCAGTAGGATAGTTTTCTATATAAATTTTGGCTTTATTAATACTTCGTATTACAAAGTCACTCTTAGCTTCTCCAAGCAATTGATTACAAAACCAATTATCATAATTCAATTCAATAACATTATTGCTCTTTGTAGCCACGTCCCCTCCCAATACTGCAATTTGAGCTTCGAGTAATTGTTCAAGAACAAGAAATGATTGCTCTTTACTAAAAGCCCAATTACGAATCCCAAGATTGTGCAATGAGATTCCTGCTTTAAATATTTCATCTATCTTGTTTGACCAAACCATTTCCATAATTATTTCCCTCTTAATATGGACGAAATAACCTATGATTTATTATACCTTCTGTATCTTTAATAAATTCAAAAACACCCTCTTTGCCTCTATACGAGCCGGGGATTCTCAATATCCGCCGAATCACACCATCGCCTCCCCGAATTGCTGAAACAATACCGCTTTTTCCAAATGCTGTTACACTCTCAGGAAATGCATGAAAATCAGCATTTTTCATCTGTGCTAATACTTTATCTGAATATTTTGTTGCAGCAAAGAAATCCTGCCTTAATAAACCACCAGCACTAATAATAGACTTATTAATAGCATATCCTCCGCCTAACAAATCCAAAGGACTCCAAGAATCCTCAAGCCCATCATCATCCCCCGTAAATAACTGATTGCTAGCACACGGTGCAGGAGCGAAATGACCACGACTTTTCACAGTCCAATCACTAGATAACCCAAATGGATCAACAAAGTTTACAGGATCGTTTTGCGTGTAACCATAGACGTCAACATCGCCACCATTAAACCCTATCGGGTCTTTAGCCGTCCATCTTCCCGTTTCAGGGTCATAGTCTCTGTACCCAAAATGTACCAAACTAATATCCCGGTCGTGTAACCCGCCCGCAAACCCAAACGGCACAGCAAATGCCATCGCTGAATCACTGAGAATATTCCCAAAAGTATCGTACTCAACTTGTTTAACAATATTACCCGTCGCGGAATATTTCGGGTACACGTACGGAACACCCAAATTGTTTAGTTTAACACGACGGAAAGTAGAGAAATAAGCTATTTTGTACGTGTACCCATAATTCTTGGAGAAAATAGGTGTTTTGTACGTGTACCCGAAACTAGCGCGAAACTAGCGAAACGCTTGTAATTTGATTTGATTTGATTTGATAGAACCCGACCAAACTTTCTCATCACGTTCGCCGTTATAAGGCTCATAAATCGCCTGAACGCTATATACTTCTAAAGGCTTTATTTTATAATAATCGCTTAAACTAAATGAAGTAACGATATCAGCGTCACTATTCAATAAACTTAAATATTGATAATCCGGCGCACTTGGATATACTAATTTTTCTAACCCTACACTTTTCCCATTAGAGTCAATAATTACAAATTTTAAGTCCACCCCTACAACAAATTTTGAATTTATTAACAATGGTTTGCTAGAAATATTCTTAATATAGCAAGTAACTCTATCAGGATTTATTTCGTCTTGCTTTATCACTAAAGTTAAAGAACTGTCTTCTGGACTTTTTAAGTTTATATCTGCAATACTAGAGTCCATTGAACCTGCCATCAACAAAAACAGAAGGAAGAAATTCAACATTATAGTCTTCCCCCTTCCGAGATATTTCGGGTTCACGTACGGAATACCCAAATTATTTAGTTTAACGAATATGATTATGGGGACACGTACCAAATTCGCTTCGCGAATTAATGGTACATGTCCCCATAATTCCTACATATTAATTAATTCAGACTTATATTTTGTTAAAAAATCAGCGCAGAACTGATCGTAACGGTCCGCATCAATGGCTTCACGGATGCGGCGCATTAAATTAATGTAATAATGCACATTGTGATACGCGGCCAGCCTAAGGCCCAGAACTTCACCGGTATTGAAAAGATGCCGGATATAAGCACGGGAATAATTCTTACACGCATGGCAATCACACTCAGGGTCCAATGGCCCGAAGTCTGCCTTGAACATACCATTACGGATCACCACCAGCCCCCTATCCGTAAAACAGGACCCATAGCGTCCGTAACGTGTCGGAACAACCGTATCAAACATGTCAATGCCCATGCTGACCGCCTTGACGATCTGGTCCGGCATACCAATGCCCATAAAATAACGCGGCTTATGTTCGGGCAACATCTCGATGGTCCAACCCAGCACCTCAAACATCTCCTTGACCGGCTCACCGACTGATACACCACCAATAGCGCATCCATCCGTATCAACGGCTGTCAGCTCGCGCGCCGATTGCTCGCGCAAGTCCCGATAACTTGAACCCTGCACGATGCAAAAAAGCCTCTGGCCGCGAGCATCCATACCCGTCTTATGAAAATGGTCTTTGGTGCGTTGCATCCATGCCGTTGTCCGCCGCACCGCGCCGGCCGCATCTTCTTTTGAGCAGGGATAGGGTGAGCATTCATCCAGCGGCATGACCATATCTGAACCCAAAATAGACTGAATATCCATGACCCGTTCGGGATCCAGGAAATGCTTCAATCCGTCGATATGCGAGCGAAATTCAACCCCTTTATCGGAAAGCTTACGCCAGTCCGTTAAACTGAAAACCTGATACCCGCCGCTATCGGTAAGTATGGGTTTCTGCCAGCTCATAAAATTATGTAAGCCACCGGCCGCGCCGATGATCTCGGTCCCTGGACGGAGAAAAAGATGATACGTATTGGACAACTCGATCTCTGCGCCAATGGCGTGAAGATCCTCTTGTGAAAGGGTCTTGACGGTCGCACGCGTGCCCACCGGCATGAAAAAAGGTGCCTGAATATCACCATGGGCTGTGTGAACAATACCGCGACGCGCTTTCGTCAGCGGATCTTTCTTAAGGAGTGTGTAAAATGGCACTAATTATTCTCTTCCTGGAGTATTTTGCAGAAAATATCCACGACCCGTGGACTGAACTGCGAGCCCTTATGCTTGTGTAGTTCCGCCACCGCATCCTCAGGACGCAGCGACACCTTGCGGTAAGCCCTGGATGATGTCATGGCATCATACGAATCCGCGACCGTCAGGATCTGCGCAAAGATATTGATCTCGTCTTTACTAAGACCGTCAGGATAACCGGAACCGTCATAGCGCTCATGATGCCCGCGAACGATCGCCAGCATCTGCACGTCCAGTAAAACCGGCTTGAGGATATCTTCTCCGGTGACCGAATGCGAACGCATCAAGTCCCATTCTTCCTGTGTCAGCTTGTCAGATTTATTAAGGATCGCATCCTGTATCCCCAATTTGCCGATATCATGAAGCACGGCCACCTGCCTGAGCATCTCAAGGTCATCCGGCTGAAAACCCATACGCCGCGCGATCTTGACCGCATATTCGGCCACACGCTCTGAATGCCCGCCCGTATAAGGGTCTTTGGCTTCAACAATACGTACCATGGATTGAATGACCCCGTAGAAGTACTCACTGCTCTTTTTACGCGCATCCAGAAGTTCCTGGGCCATTTTATTAAAATCCATCGCTAATTCAGCGATCTCATCACGGCCTCTGACCTTCACTTTATAGGTCAACTCACCGCGACTGACCCGGCGGATCCCCTCAGTCAGGCTTTCAACCGGTTCAGTGATGCGCCTCGATAAAAGCATGCCCAGCATAATAGATAAAATGATACCCAGGAAAAGGATCAAAATAGCCCTGCCATGTACCGCCATCTGGGTGGCATAAACATCAGCAGCGAGCATATCAACCCCCAGTACCGCCACCGTTTTGCCGCTTTTGTCCCGAATAGGTGCATACCCGGAGATCATAACACCCCATTCATCCCTGCCGAATTTCTTATCAGCCGTCGCGGAATCCCATCCGCGAAGCATTTCCGGGAAACGCGTTGTATCGTATTTATCCCCCGGATAAGAAGTTATGCCCATATTTCTTTTCTGAACAGGATCTGCATCGACAATAAACTGCCAGATGCCGGGACGATCTGTCTTTGTCAACACATACACATAAGCGATCCCCGGATTATCTTTCCTGATACGATTGATCTTGTCACTGATCGACAAATATGACGGCGTTAATGCCCCGTCTTTACGCAAAGGCACCTGCATCAATGCATCAACATCAATGGCCACAGCCGCCGTACGCGCCACCACTTTCAGCTCTTCCCTGAGTTGCTGGAACTGGGCGTTGAGCGAAAACTGATGAATGATCAAGTCACTGATGCCGACGACAAGAAGCATGGCGCAAATAAGCGCTGCTGTTACCTTGGCTTGAAAACTATCCCAGAATGCCGCCATTATAACTCCCTATTCCCTGGTCACACCAAAAACCTCAAATGAAGATCCCCTGCAGACAGGGATCCTTATCCATGATCGCGATAAGATCAGACAACTGATCTTTCTCAGAAAGGATGGTATAAAAATTATTCTTTATGGTCGGAGCTGTTTTGATCGCCTCGATCCACTCCTGCCGTATAAAAGGGTCTTTCCTGATCTCATCCCAAAATCCTGTCGTATTAAAAAGCGTAGCGATACGGTCTGCCCCGCGCCCTTGCAACTGACTGATCATGTAGGTCGACACGCCGACCTGCAGCCCGTGCAAACGCGGCTTTGCGTTGATCAAGTCCAGCGCATGCGAGATCAAATGCTCACTGCCGCTCGCCGGACGCGATGACCCGGATATCTCCATGGCAATGCCGTTGAGCATAAGCGCTGTGGCCAGAAGCCGCATCCCCTCGAGATCATGATCTGGTTTAGCCATCAACTGGAACACGGTCGCATCAGAAAGGAGCGCTGCAAAATCATCAACTTGCGTTCCCAGTTTCTTGTACGCCAGCTTCCAGTCATACACCGACGTGATCTTGGCAACGGAATCGCCAATGCCTGCCAGCCACAGGATACGCGGCGCATTCAAACAGACCTCAGTATCAACAACGACCCCATAAGGCATCGCCGCCGGAAAAGACTTCTTCTTGTTCTTGAAATCCAGGCTGCACTGCGGCGAACAAAAGCCGTCATTGGACAGCGCGGTAGGTATGGCGAAATACGGCATTCGCGTTAAGAAACCTACGTACTTGGCTACGTCCAGTGCCTTACCTCCGCCCAAACCAATGATCACATCGGTCTTTTGAGGTAATGACTGGAAGATCTCCTGGGCCTGTTCGAAACTCGAGGACGTCACCGGCACATGATCAACTGCTGCCACGCCGTTAGATGCCAGGCTCCAATCCAAACGGTCGATCAGCGTGCGGTCCAATTCTTTGTTAAAAAGGATTACAGCATTTTGGAACTGTCCACGCTGAACATAAACGCCAACCCGGTCCAGTGCGCCCGGCTTAATACGTACTAACGTAGGTATAACAACCGATGTATTCCTCGTCATAAGGCACTCTCTTTCACCAGCGTATGCGCCACTTCAGACCAGTCATCAAAAGGCCTGAATTTCTCGCCGATCTCATGCAATTTCTTGGCCAGCCAGCTTTTAGCAAATCGACGGTTGGGCGGTACGAGGAGCGCCGGGGCCAGATCAGGCCGACCATCACCGGCAAATGCGACGCGACCACCCGTTTTGATCGCTTCACGCACTACCGCCACTTTATTAACGCCGAGTTCCTGGGAAAAAAATACGGAGGGTTCTGGAAAGCGTACAATAAGGCCTGTCTCTGGCGAAAAAATACCCGGATTAGCATGCACGGTAATACTTACCCCCTGCGCGTCTAAAAGACGCTTGATATACCAATCACATCCCGCAGACGCTACGACCACATCCCACCCGACTTGACGTAAGGACGTCACACAGGGCTTGATCTGCGAACAGATTTGCATGCTCTCAACGATCTGAAACAACTTTGGTTCCGACGTGCGGATCCCCGCAAAGATAAGCCGCAAAGCTTCAAAATGCGTGATTTGACCCGCCTCATACTGTTGCCAGTAATCTCTGGCGATACTTGGAAATTCCCTGCAGATGAGGTCATAAAAATCGAACCGCGTGATAGTCCCGTCGAAATCCGATACCAGGACCCCTTTATTGGCCAATGTCATAAACCATGCACTTTCATATAGTGGGCGAAATTCCTCTGAATATAATCTTCAGGTAAATGACAGTCCTTGGCGCCTTTAAGGATCTTCTCCAAGTATAGTCGCCCCGGCATTCCCATCGGTTGTGCCTCGCGATGGTACACCCAGGCTTCCACTCTGGCCTTGGCATCCGCATCGCCGACTTTAACGACCTTGCGCTTACAATATCTGGGATGCCCCTCATCAAAATCAATATTTTTAAGATCATCCGGCGTGATCTCAAAAAGTCCACCCCACACCTCATCATCCATTGAGTTATCGATATTCGCCGCGGCGCCATCCCACCTGGTCGAATACCCGTCAAAGAAAAACGCATGCCCGATAAGCGCCACCGGCCTTAAGAATTTAGCCCCGGGACAGATCGAGCGCATCTGATCATGATTCATGTTGTGGCCATAGGTAAAATAGAACATGGACTAACTCCTTGAAAGTATTATCGCAGAATTATCATCGCATCGCCATAACTATAGAAACGGTATTTCATGCGAATAGCCTCGGCATAAGCCCTGCGGATAAGATCCAGCCCACCGAAAGCCGAGACCAGCATTAAAAGCGTGCTGCGCGGCAAATGAAAATTCGTCACCAAAACATCGGTCACTTTAAAATCAATGCCCGGATAAATAAAGATATCAGTATTGTCCTCAAGCTTCCCTGAACGCGCAAAAGACTCCAGTGTCCGGCAGCTTGTCGTCCCTACGGCTACAACCTTCCTTCCCTGGGATTTTACCTCATTGAGCATTTTTCCAACTTGCGGCCGGATCTCATAGTATTCATGATGCATCGGGTGTTGCGTGATATCCTCAACTTCAACGGGCTTGAACGTGCCGTAATTAACATGAAGGGTAACTTCAATAAAATGATGCCCCTGTTTTTCCAAAGAAGCCATTAATGGCTTAGTAAAATGCAATCCTGCTGTTGGCGCGGCAACTGAACCTGGATGTTTGGCATAAACTGTCTGATAATAAACACGGTCTTTCGCCTCATCAGAACGCTTGATATAAGGCGGCAACGGGATATGCCCCACGCTCTCAAGAACTTCTAAAACATTCTCGCAGTCAAATTCGACCACGTGTGCCTGCCGGTCAACAACCGTCGCGCTGACGCCTCCCTCAAAATCGATCTTATCGCCTTCCTGTATCCTTTTTAAAGGCCTGAGCATGGCCTCATATCGACGAGCACCCAAGGCTTTGAGCAGAAAGATCTCCACTTGCCCGCCGGAACGCTGCTTACGCCCCAAAAGACGCGCCTGAATGACCTTGCTGTTATTAACGACTAAAAGGCTTGCGGACGGAAGGTGGGCACCAAGATTCCGGAATACGTCATGGCCGATCGTCCCCGTGCGGGCATCAACCACTAAAAGCCTGGCGTCATCACGTTGCTCAAAGGGATATTGTGCGATCAGTTCTTCAGGAAGCGTGTAATCAAAATCACGGAGATTCATAGGCGGGTCAGGACCCGAGGCACGCGCGGATCTTGGCCAGTAGTTTAGGCGTATTGACGGGTTTTACGAAATAATCAATGGCCCCTTCGCCCCTGAAAATATCCTGCATATTCTCATTAGCCGTCAACATGATGACCGGGATATGGCTCGCCCCGGGAATGCTTTTAAGCTCATTCAGGAATTCAAAACCGGACATATTCGGCATCTGCACATCGAGGACGATGAGATCCGGCATAAAACTTTTTACGGCCTCAAGCCCCTTCAGCCCGTCTTCAGCACTTTGAACCAGATAACTCTGCTCTTTAAGAGCGAATTGGATCAGTGTTACATTGAGGCGGTCATCATCAACAACCAGGACTTTTTTAGCCACGCGTAATCCTTTTCCGTAAAATGCTTGCCGTATTACTTTTCCAAACTACAATAAGAGCAAGGAGAAAAAATTATGCCCTTAATGAACAATCTTTCCAACAAAATACGTCAGTGGGACAACCGTTCCAATCAGTGGTTCACCAAGAATTTCTCGATCCTTATCTTCGAACTTGTCCTGGCCGTGATCTTTTTCTTCTTCCTGAACCACATGATGGATATCTTCACCCTCAGCGCCCAGGTCAGACGATCCAATCTGACTGAACAGATCCTGTTGTCTCAGGCTGGCCTGATGCTTCTGGTCGTTCTTCTGCTTATTTTTAATTCATTCCTCATGCTTTATGTCTTTAACAATATGCTGCGTATGCGAAACATCCTCAAGAATCTCGATTATAACATGAGCCGGCGGCGCAACGATGCCCGCGAAGAGAACTGATCAGAAGTATTCATTACTCAATTCTTCTGCTTTGGCCTTAAGCCCGTCCCACCAGTCTTTCGGTTTTTGCGCGTCAAGTTTGTACCGGACCGTATTCTTATAGCCCATTTCAGCCAACCCTGTTGATACACAATAAATCACGGCACTGTTTAGCCCCGGGATATTGCGGCCGATCACAACAGGCATATGCATATCCTGCTCGATGCGCTCCATAAAACCTGCCAGCAGCGCCCCGCCGCCCACGACAACAATGCCCGCCTTAAGCTGTCCTTCGAAACTCGATGCTTTGACAGCCTCGCGAATATTCTCAATGATCGTGCACACGCCGGGCTCTATAGCCGCCGTGATCAGATCCCGTTTAACCGGTGAGAACCCCTGTTCCTTCTTGATCAAAATCTCTTCGGCGCTGGCGGGCATTGACCCGGAACGCCCGTCATGAACACGTCCGTAGGATTTCTTGATATCCTCCGCCAGAGCGAATGGGATATTGATCTGCGTCGCGATCTGCTGGGTCATGGCCTCAGCTCCGACAGGAACTTTACGGAAATGCTTTAAAAGGCCCTCTTTGAAAATAAGGATGAGCGTCATGCGCGCGCCCAGATCGACAAAAACGCACCCGTCATGGCGCTGGCGTTTATCAAGCATCAACTCCGATGCCGCCGAGGCGTTAAAAAGAATGTCATTCACCTCGAAGCCTGCCTGCTGCACGGCCTTTGTCAAATTACGTAAACGCGTGATATTCGCCAGCACCAGAAGCGTTTCCACTTCAAGTTTACGGCCGTACAATCCCACCGGATTAAGCGCAATGTTAACATCATCCACCTTGAACTGCTGGACCATGTCGCAAACAACTTCCTCATCAAGCCTGACACCTAACATCCTTGCCTGATGGCGCGCATTCTCAAGGTCCCGGTGCGTCACAACCTTATTCCCGCGTTCCACCAAGGGTATCAGTGCACGGCTAGGGCGCGTTTCAATGAACTCACCGCCAAGACCCAAATGGATGTTGCGTACCTTGATCTTGGTCTTGCGTATAACGCCATTGACAGCGGCACTGACGCATGAAGAAAACTCGCCGATATCATTGATCGATGCCACCGCCAGCCCGCGCGTTTCGGCTTCACTGACCGCCAGGAGTTCCAGTGTATGCGCATCAACAACGCGGCTCAAGCTCGCCTTGACCTTATGCGTCCCTATGTCCAGCCCGCAATAAAACTGGTCCCCAAAGAACTGTCCTACAAACCTTTGGATAACGTTCATTTTTTTACCTTTTTCTGCCCGATCACAGGCTCGCCAAAACGGAGATCCATATATTTTATCTGAAGTAAATCCAACCCGCCGCGCGTAAGAACATCCGACAGTGTCTTCAAGCGCTGAACCCTGTGCTCCTTATCAATGATGACCTGGAATTCAAGCCCGTCTTTTTGAATATCACACGTGATGCGTGTGGGATCATTAACGTGCAAAGAAGAAAGTACGAAGCCCGGCAAACGGCCATCCTGATGAAAAAGCGTAATGATCTCAATGGCAAGGCGTACATTCTCATCACTGACCTGATCTCCCGGTGCTACACGCTGACTCTTCAACCCCCTGATCACCGCCAGCGGAGGCTGGTCTTTCAACGGCGGGCCCATCATAAAACCGTTACGGTCGATCACGCAGATCCTGTTGTCAAAGGCCACCGCCGCAAAAGGCTCACGCTGCGTCGCCATCACAAAGATCTGGTCCGGGAAACGGCGCATCACATGCAAATTCGACAGCTGCGGGTACTTCTGGCGGATCCTGGACTCTATCTTGGCAAGGTCAACATAGAATATATTCTGCCCTCTCAATTTAAGAAGCTCGGGGATCTCAAGCTGTTGCAGGCTGTCGGCCATCGAAATATCACGCACGACAAAAAGCGGGCTGGAACGTAGGAACGACGCCGAACCGAGAATGAAAAGCGCTATCGCCAGCAAAAGAATACAAGCCAGTCCGACAGAACGGACAAGGTCAGGATTTAGCGACGGGTTGGGCTTTTTTCTTGCCATATGCCATATCCACTAGCGTTAAACAAAGTTGAGTAAAGTCTATCCCGGCTGCACGCGCCGCTTTCGGCAAAAGGCTTGTCGCTGTAAATCCGGGGATTGTGTTGATCTCAAGGACATACGGCTTTTCGTCCGCACTCAAAAGCACATCCACACGCGCAAACCCTTCGCATCCGACCGCATGGTACGCTTTAAGCGCCTCCTGCTGCACCGCCATGGTAACTTCCGGCGATATCTGCGCGGGAACGATGTATTGTGTTGTCGGGCTCAGGTACTTCGCCTGAAAATCAAAGAAATTATGTTCATCTGCCGGCTTGATCTCAACGACCGGCAAAGGATTTACCCCCAAAATACCTACTGTCAGTTCACGTCCTTTGACAAATTGCTGAATAACAATATCATCGCCAAAAGCAGCCGCCTTATCAATAGCCGCGATCAGTTCGCTACGGTCTTTGGCAAGATTAACGCCATAGCTTGAGCCTTCACACGCGGGTTTAACCACAACAGGAAATCCCCCCAGGCGTGAGGCGACCTGATCAATATCAAAAGGAGCGTGTGCATTGACCATAACGGTTGAGGGCGTGATCACATGATGCTCTTCAAATATCCGCTGCGTCGTGCATTTATTGAACGAAGCGCTGCTGGCAACCGGGCCGCAACCATTATACTGAATATCCAGCTCATCAAGGATGGTCTGGATCCCGCCATCCTCGCCAAAACGGCCATGAAGCGCGATGAATGCCACATTGATCTTCTCTGATTTGATCCAGGCCTTGATGGCCGCCTTATCCTCGGTAGTAATATCAAACGGCTTCACGGAGCAGCCGGCATTAAGCAACGCTTTAACGATCGCTCCGCCTGAACGCAGCGACACCTCCCTCTCCGATGAACATCCTCCCATAATAACGCCGATAACCCCGTAATCTTTGGCTCCTACGCGCCGGTCTATCAGGCGCGATACAAGAGCATCCGAAAGGTGCGTAACATCCCCGGCGCCTAACGTCACAACAAGATCTCCCGGATGAACCAGCGTCAAAAGATGATCAACGATCTGATCTTTTTTAAGGTAGGAAAGATTGTGCGGGCGCTTCTCATGGATCTTGGCCATCAACGCCTGTGTCGTAACACCCTCGATAGGCTTTTCGCTGGCCGGATAAATATCCATGAGGATCAAATGATCGGCCAGATTGAAACACCCGGCAAATTGAGGCATCAGCGCTTCTGTACGTGAATAGCGGTGCGGCTGAAAGACCACGATCAAACGCTGACGGTCCAGCGTTTTGGCTGTCTGTAAGGTCGCCGCGATCTCCGTCGGATGATGACCGTAATCGTCAACAACAAGAACGCCGTCCACCTCTCCCTTGCGCTGGAACCGGCGCTGAACGCCCTGAAAGGTCTTGAGCGTTTTCAGGATCACCGCCATCTCAATCTTTAACTCATGCCCCAGGGCAATGATCGAGAGGGAATTAAGAACATTGTGTTTGCCCGGAATGGTCAATTCAAAATGGCCGACAAAATTGCCTTTATAGTGACAATCATAGGATGAACCCGAAGCGTCCAGGTGAATATTGGTCGCGATCCATTCATTATCGTCCCCGAAACCGTACGTCGCAAAACGCCGCCCGCTTTTCTCCACAATACCTCTTAATACCTTATCATCACCACAGGTGATGATGATGCCGTTAGGCACTGTGCGGTCAACGAACTTGACATAGGCCTCCTGGATCTTTTCCCAGGTATGGTAATAATCCAAATGCTCCATATCAATGTTGGTGATGATCGAGAAATGCGGCGAAAAATAAAGGAATGAACCATCGCTCTCATCAACCTCAGCGACCATGTGACGGCCAATGCCAAGGTTGGCATTATAATCGCCCTGATTGACGATCCCGCCTACTGCGGTCGTCGGCTTCATATCCGCGTTGATCAAAAGATAGGACGCCATGGATGAGGTGGTCGTCTTACCGTGGGCGCCGGCCACGGTGATGCCAACCTCTTTATTCAGCAGCTGCGCCAGCAATTCGGCGCGCCTCATCATCGGAATATGCCGGCTTACCGCCTGAAAGAACTCCGGGTTATCCGTTTTGATCGCCGAAGAATAAACAACGCAGTCAGCCCCCTGCAGATTGCGTATATCATGACCGATAAAGACCTTGGCGCCTTTCTCACGGAGCTGGCGAATAAGCTCGCCCTCTTTAACATCTGACCCGCTGACCTCAAATCCCTTGGCCAGCATCAATAGCGCCAGATTGCCCATGCCCATGCCGCCAATACCGATGAAATGATATCGTTTGATCACTTGTTTCACCTTATTTGTTTGTTTCATTTAAATATTTCCTCCAGGCTTTTTCAAGATCGCCCAGACCTTCGAACTGCATATAGGATTTCTTTAACGCCACCATTCCCCATCGCCCTTTTTGAAGTTCATGACAAAGCCGTTCAAACCGGTAAACCTCATATTTCTTGATCAGAAACCCCACAAGGCTCGCTGATTCATTATAAAAAGCATCGACAACAGCTCGATCCGTTTTCGCGCCCAAGGCCATTGAATCAAGTTCAGCCAAAGGAATATACGAGCCCGCTTTGATCAACTCTTTCACGCTGCCATCAGCGCCGATACCTTTCGCGCGCTCCTGGTACATCGCCACGCCCTCATCAAGCCATAAAGGAATATTTTCATTGAACCCGGCTGCCTCGCGAAAAATGATATGCCCGAGTTCGTGCGGCAAAATGGAATCAAAAAACCCGTTTTCAGACGGGAACGTAACGATCTCTTTAGTCGCCGGATTGACCTGCCCGCCCGACCAAGTATTATGCGCGGAGGCCACATAATCCTGACGCGAATTATAAATGGAGATCTTCACCCGCTCAGCCCACGTCCAGCCTTTATAGCGCGTAAAACCCAGTGTGGACATGGTCTGACGGTAATGCGCCTCGGCGGCACTCACAACTTCCTTAACAAAGCTCGACGGAACACCCTGGTGCTTAATGATAAAATGTTCGCTCTTGACCTCCTGCCAGACAACTTTCTCAGCCGCCATAACAGGACGCGGATACACGGCCATACCCGACACAATAACTAAAGAACACACCATTACTAAAAAGGCTGCCTTTTTAATCATGTGCCACCTTTAATACTTCATCTGATAAACGATCGGCTCCGTTGGGAATAAAGAACTCCTTAAGCCGCTCACGTTCTGTTGACTGATAAACTGAAGATGTGTTGTGTTTGATCTGCGCAAAAATCTTATCGCGAAGGATATCTTGCCGCAAGCACTTTTCCTCAATTATTACAGCTAACCCCAGGCGTTCCAAAACCCGGGCATTATACTTTTGATGATCCCGGGCGCCAGGAAACGGAATAAGGACACTGGGAATGGCCCAAAGACCGGTCTCCATGACGGTCCCCGCCCCTGCGCGGCCGATCACCAGATCAGCGGCTGCATAAGCTGTTTCGATCCGGTCCATATACTCGCGCACGAGCGCCCGCACCCCGAGTGCGGCATAACGTTCTTTAACCTGTATAAAGTCATGCCGGCCCGTAATATGGATCACCTGAAGACTTATATCCCCCGGGATCACGGCAAAAGCCTCAACCACTTCCTTATTAAATTTACGGCTCCCCTGACTTCCGCCAAAAACAAGCACTGTCCGGCGCGAAAGATCCAAACCAAGATCTTCGATGGCTTTATCCCTCGCTAAAGACATGTCAAACCCTCTTAAAGGATTACCTGTCCACACCGCTTTCCCCGCAGGGAAATAGGACATAGCTTCTTTAAACCCAACAGCTACACGTACGGCCATTTTCGCAAGGATCTTATTGGCGGCGCCGGGTATTGCATTCTGTTCATGAAGCATGACCGGAACCCTGCTGAAAAAAGCCGCGAGGACAACAGGAAATGAGCTGTATCCGCCAAAGCCCAATACCAGAGAAGGTCTTAACCGCATTAAAATACGCCAACATCGAAAGAACGCGACAACCATAGAACATAGCGACTTGATCTTATCTGCAACCCCTTTGGAAACAAACCCTTTAGCCTCAATACTCACGCAATCAAACCCGGCGGCCCTGATCTTTTCTTCAGCCATTCCGAGCACACCGATAAAAACAACCTCACAATTGCGTCGACGCAATTCCTCTGCCGTTACGAGCCCCGGATAAATATGCCCCCCGGTACCTCCTGTAGCGATGACGATCTTAGCCATTTATCCACCCAGGTCCTGAACGCGCGAAACATTAAGTAAAAGTCCAACAGCCGCCATATTAAAGATCAGGGCAGAGCCGCCATAACTGATAAACGGCAGGGGCAACCCCTTCGTTGGTAACGCACCAATACTGACGCCCATATTAACGACCACCTGCATACTGAGCATGACCATAATGCCGACACAGAGCAAATACCCGAATGAATCCCTGGTATTGCGAATGATACGTGTCCCCTGCCAGATGAACACTCCAAAAAGAATAACTGTCGCCACCGCCCCCAGGAACCCGAGCTCTTCACCGATGATAGAGAAAATAAAATCAGTATGTGCCGCCGGCAGATAAAAAAGTTTTTGAACACTTTTCCCCAGTCCGACGCCCCAAAACCCGCCTGAACCGAATGCCATCTGTGATTGTGACAACTGAAACCCCGCACCCTGCGGATCGCTCCACGGATTGATAAAAGAAACCATGCGCCGCATGCGATACGGTGCCGTAATAATAAGCACCGTTAAAACGGGGACGGCTAACGCCGCAATCGTCGCAAAAATAGTCTTGCGGCCTCCGGCAACGAAATACATGGACATCGTGATCGAGGCCACCAGGACGGTATTGCCAAGATCAGGTTGTTTAATGATGAGCGCACACATAAATCCCATTACCAGAAATGCCGGTACAAAACCGTGTTTAATTGACCGGATGTGCGCTCTTTTCCGTGAGAAAAAGTCCGCCAGATAAACGATCATCGCGACCTTCGCATACTCTGATGGCTGAAAATTGATCGGCCCCGCGCTGAACCAGCGCCGAGCTCCGGAAGATATTTTGCCGATATGCGGGATCAAGACCAAAACCAGCATGATAAGCGCCGCGCCTAATATCCATTTGGCATACTTCTGAAGATCACGGTAATCGATGACCATGGCAAACCACATCATCACGCTGCCGATCACCAGGAACATCAAATGCCGCATCAGAAAATGCGCGCTGTTGCCCATGAACTCCAAGGCGTATACACCGCTTGAGCTGTAGATCATAACCATGCCCAGACATAAAAGCATGATGTATGACGCAAAAAATGTGATCCGTATATCCCTCATATTATCCCGTCAGGCTGTTAACGATCTCTTTAAAAATCTTACCCCGGTGCTCAAAATTATTGAACATATCAAAACTAGCGAACATGGGACTCAGCAAAACTTTATCGCCGGCGACCGCCTGCGCACGTGCCGACGCGACCGCAGCAGTCATATCCGTATGGTCCTCCAAAGGCACCACCCCGTCAAACGCGGCATGTAATTTAGCACGCACAAGTTCTTCCCGCGTCAGAACGATCATTTTCTTGACCTTGCTTCTGACAAGGCTTTTCAACACAGAAAGATCGATCTCGCCTTTATCATGCCCGCCGCAAATAATGATCAAGGGGCCCTCGCATGCTGTCAGGGCCCAGCGCCCGGACTCGACGGTCGTAGCTTTGGAATCATTGATGTATTCCACCCCGTCAAGGACGCGTACGCGCTCCGTACGGTGTTCGACACCGGGGAACGTATCAAAAACCTTCTGCGCCACAGCATCCGTAATGCCCAGGATACGCGCTATCTCAAGGACCAACGCATGGTTGGGATTCTTGGCCAGGCCGTTCTTATTGAACCTGACAACCTTGGCTCGCGTATGCGCTTCGATCTTCTGCGCCCACGCATCCTGCGCATTGATCACGGCAAAGTCCGCTTCTGTCTGGTTCATGAACAAGCGCTTCTTGGCATTGAAATAATCCTGCATATCGGGATGACGATCCAAATGGTTCTGGCTGAAGTTCGTTATCACCGCAATCGTAGGACGGAAAGTTTCAATAAGCTCAAGCTGAAAAGAGCTGATCTCAACAACAAAGAAATCAACCTCAGAAGCCAACACTTCCTGGGCGAAGGGAACACCCACATTACCGCACAAACACGCTTTTCTGCCGGCGGCTTCCAGCACTTTTCTGATCAAGGTTACCGTTGTCGTTTTCCCGTTGGATCCGGTCACGGCTATCACAGGTTTGCGACAGAAACGCCAGGCAAATTCGATCTCACCCCAAACAGGTATCCCCTTGGCACGCGCCCATTGAAGCGGCAACGCATCCTTCCAAACACCGGGACTGGCTACGACAAGATCCGCATCCTCTACAAAAGCAGACGTGTGGGCCCCGTGCTCGACCAGAACTTGCGTACGTTCCTTCAGCCCGGACAGTGCCGCCTCAAGATCGGTCAAAGATTTTGCATCTGTGATCTTGACTACGGCCCCCATAGCCAGCGCCAGATTCGCCGCCGCAATACCGCTGCGCGCCGCTCCGACAATGACAACTTTCTTACCCTTCAAGTCCATAAGAAATCCCGCCTATTATCTTATCTTTAACGTCGTCAATGTCAGCAACGCCAAAACTATGCCGACGATCCAGAACCGAATAACGATCTTGGATTCTTTCCAGTCACTTTTTTGTAAATGATGATGGTAGGGCGCGCATTTAAATATCCTTTTCTTGGTCAATTTAAATGAAACGACCTGCAGGATAACCGACAACGCCTCCCACACAAAAACACCCCCCAGGATGCCCAGCAGAAGCTCTTTCTTAATGAACACAGCGATAATCCCCAGGGTCCCCCCCAATGCCAGAGACCCGACATCACCCATAAAAACTGTTGCCGGATAAGCGTTGAACCATAAAAACCCAAGGCTCGCGCCGATCATGGCCGCGCAAAACACCGTCAGCTCTCCCGTTCCTGGAATATACGGAATAAAAAGATACTCGCTCATTTTGATGTTGCCGCTGATGTAGCACAGAATGCCCAAAGTGATGGCGACCATCAGGGTGCAGCCGATCGCGAGGCCATCGAGCCCATCCGTCAGATTAACAGCATTAGACGTGCCGACAACGACCACCATGGCAAATAACATATAAAATGCGCCCAGATCTATGGCCAGATTCTTCATGAAGGGGACATCCAGCGTCGTAGACACATGGAGCTGGGTATAAACATAAAAACTGACCAGTCCCGCCAGAATGACCTGCCAGATCATCTTCGTCGATGAATTAAGCCCGCCCTTTGACTTACCGGACAACTTAAGAAAATCATCATAAAAACCCAGGACAGCCAGCCATATCATGGTCAATATCGTCAACAGAATATACGGATTAGAGAGGTCAGACCATAACAGCACGGACAATAAAATACTGCCAATAATAAGGATCCCGCCCATAGCCGGGATATTCTGTTTGGTCTTAAGCTCTTCATTGAGAATGGCACCACGGGCAGAATTCATATCCTGCTTATCGCCTAAATTCCATTCTTTCAACTTACGGATGAACCATGGCCCGAAAATAATGCAGATCAGGAATGTTGTGACCGTAGCCATGCCCGCTCTGAATGTAATATATTTGAAAATATTCAGCGGAAAGAACTCATATCGCAACAATGATAAATAATAAAACATGGCTTTATCCTCTCAGGAAAATTTTTATATCAGCAAACACTTTTTCCATCCGCATGCCGCGTGAACCTTTGAACAAAACAACATCACCGCGGCGAAGGTATATTTTAAGCGCATCCACCAAAGATGGCTGATCAGAAAAACTACAGACATAGGTCCCGGAGGACTTACTCTTCACACCTTCAGCGATCAATGCGCCACCCTGGCCGCATGTGAATAACGCATCAATACCGGCTTCAGCCACAGCTTTACCAACCTCGCGGTGCAGGGCATCAGAATGAACGCCTAATTCCAGCATATCCGCAGCTATCAAAACAGAACGCCCGCGCCCTTTCAACATTTTCAAGGTTGCGATGGCGTTCTTATATGAAACAGGATTCGCATTATACGTATCATCGATCAGGGTAATGCCCGACACCTTTGTCAAACACTGACGGCCTTGCGCCGGCTTCGACCTTAAGACCGCCCGCTGTACCTTCGGGTTCGATAGGCCAAAGATCCGCGCGCAAATAATAGCCGCGAGCGCATTCTGAACCGCCCCTAAAGACGGGCTTTTTACGGCGAACAAAAACTTTTTATCAACTTTAAATGAAATCCCTGCTGCGGCAGGAGCAATATCTGTCGCCATCACGTCAGCCTTACAACGGATCCCGTAGGAAACCACCCGCTGCGGCAGGCGTTTCTTCAAAAGCCTTGACCAGAATGGATCGTCGGCATTAACGACGGCATGCCCGTCCCTGGACAAGTATTTCAAAAGCGACAGCTTTTCTTCAAACACGCCTTCAAGGCTGCCCAGCCCTTCGAGGTGCGATGCGCCTACGTTTGTAAAGACAGCCACGGTCGGCAGCGTGTTCTGGGCCAGCCAGGCGATCTCGCCGGGGTGATTTGTACCCATCTCGATCACCGCTACCTGATGACGCCGTGTAAGTTTAAGCAGGGTCTTGGGAACGCCGATATGATTATTCTCTGTTCCTTTATTAAACAGAACAGCATATTTCTGACGCATTACAGACGCAATAAGCTCTTTAGTCGATGTCTTACCGGCACTGCCTGTGATGGCAATGATCGGGATGTTAAAACGCTGACGGTGATCTCTGGCTATATGCCCCAGCGCCTTGACCGTATCCTCGACTAGGATCCCCGCTTTGCCTTCAGGGATACATACATCCTTGCGATGCACCACAAAAGCTGACGCGCCACCCTTAGCCGCAGCCGCAAGAGAATCATGCCCGTCGAAGGTATCGCCTTTAATGGCCAGAAAAAGCTGACCCTTTTTGACCGTGCGCGAATCCGTCGATATACCTGACACCCTCTGTCCGAGCTTTCCTGCCAGCAGCATTCCACCCGTCGCATCCAGGATCTCTTGTAATGTAAATGACGCCATTATTTTCCCTTCGCAAGGACGTGCATGACAATATCCTTCTCAATGAAATCGATCGTTCCGCATTTTAAAACCTGATAATTTTCATGCCCTTTGCCGGCCAGGAGAACAATATCGTCTTTTTGAGCGATCATCAGCGCCTTCTTAATAGCCGCCTCACGGTCGGTCACGATCTCATAAGTATTTCGCGTAAAACCGGGAACGATCTCGGCAATGATCGCATCAGGATCTTCACTGCGGGGGTTATCCGACGTAAGGATGGCATAATCTGCTAGTTCACATGCCACGCGTCCCATACGAGGGCGCTTGGTGCGGTCCCGCTCGCCGCCGCAGCCAAAAACAACGATCAGCCGACGGTGCGGCACAAGTTTAAGGCACTCGAGCACATTCTTAAGTCCGTCATCGGTATGCGCATAATCAATGAAAACACAGTAGTCCTGACCGGCGTCAACACGTTCCAGTCGACCGGGCACACAACCAAGTGATTCGATCCCTGCTTTGACCAACTCAGGCGACAGACCTTCCCCAAGGCCGGCGGCAAAAGCCGCTAATAAATTATAAATATTATGTATGCCGATAAAATGAGTGTTAAGAACCATTTCCTGCCCAAAGAACCTGAGCGTGAACCGTGTCCCGCTTAACCCGAAGCTTTCAATGTGTGCGCTGACATCCGCTGGTGTGTTGATCCCGTACGTGATCACGCGCGCCCTGGTCATGCCTGTCAGCCTCCTGCCGTAAGGATCGTCAACATTGACGACAGCAAAAGCCTCGGGATCGAGCCCCGCAAAAAGCGAGGCTTTAGCCTGGAAATACGCTTCCATGGTCTTATGATAATCAAGATGATCACCCGTTAAATTTGTAAATATAGCCCCGCGAAAATCAATGAGGGCCACACGCCCCTGATCAAGGGCGTGCGAAGAAACTTCCATGACCGCATAATCAACACCCCGGTTGATCAGGTCAGCCAGGAAAATTTGATTGTCTAAAAACCCCTGTGTGGTGTTTTTCGACGGGATGACCTGATCCCCGACACGGTAATTTACAGTTCCCAGGACAGCACTGGTTTTCCCCGCCGCTTTAATGATCGCCTCCAGGAAATAGGTGATCGTGGTCTTCCCATTGGTCCCGGTAATGCCCACAACGAGCATTTTCCTCGAAGGGTGCCCATAAAACCGGTCGACCACAGTACGAAAAATAGCCCGGGGATCCTGAGCCGCAATAAAACAAATGCCCGGGAATCTCGAACGTAAATCATCCGCCATGCCCGAGGTAACGATCACGACTTTAGCGCCGTTGATAACAGCCTCAGTGATATATTTCTCACCGTTGCGTGTTACTTCTGATACGGGCGGCAAGGCAGCAAAAAGACTGCCCGGCGTCACACGCCGTGAATCGTCCCAAACAGCAGGGATATCGGTCGATCCCCAGGCCTGCATCAGGTCGGCATATCCATCGATAAGATCTTTTAAGCGCATCAGTGATCTCCTTTGCGACTTTCTAAATATCGCAATGAGTTTTCGACGATCTCTTTAAAAACAGGCGCAGCCACAAGACCTCCATAATAAATTGGATGAGGCTCATCCACCGTCACTACAATAGCAAAACGCGGATCTTCAACCGGCGCGAACCCGATGAACGTGGCTACAAACTTGCTGTGGGAATATGTACCGCCAACCACCTTTTGAGCTGTGCCTGTTTTACCGGCGGCTGTAATATCTTTCATCTTACCGCTGGTCGCAGTCCCGACATCAACAACGCCCTGCAGTACACTTTTTAAACGCCGCGCGATATCAGGATGGATAACCTGATCCTGCGGTTGCGGCAAAAACTCCTTGATCGTTGCGCCCGATGCGTCCTTGATCGCTTTAACATAATACGGTTTCATATACCGGCCATCATTGGCGATCGCGGCTATAGCCGCGACTAACTGGATCGGCGTGACAGTAACCTCTTGCCCGATGGGTATCGCGCCAATACTGGTTTTCGACCACTGGGCCGTTGGTTTGAGCCATCCGGCAACTTCTCCTACCATCCCTATCCCCGTCCTCATGCCGAAATGGAACCGGCGGCCGTATTGATAAACTTTATCCGCGCCGATCTTTTGCGCGATCTTGGTCACGCCGATATTACTGGAATGCTCGATGACCTGACGGTAGGTCAAGTTCCCCAGCGGGTCATGGTCATGTAAAACGTGATTACCGACGCGATACGCCCCGTTCTCGCAGAAAATGATGTCTTCCTCGACAAACGCCTTTTCTTCAAGCCCTGCGGCGGCTGTTACGATCTTAAAAACAGACCCCGGTTCATACACGAAAGCCACGGCACGGTTCGTTCGATTCTCCACAGGCGATGCTTCCGGCATATCAGGCCTGAATGTCGGGCGATTGACGAACGCAAGGACCTCACCGGTCTTAGGGTCCAGCACGATCGCGGATGCACTCTGGGCATGATGTTTCAAAAAAGCGCGATCCAATGCTTTTTCAGCAATGAACTGTATCGTTTCATCGATCGTCAGCACAACGCTTTGTCCGTCTTTAGGAGCAATAAAGTCTTTTTCGATCATCAGATCCCGCATGCGCGCATCACGCAGGAACTGCGCCATTCCCTTGGTGCCGTGCAGATATTTATCATACTCAAGCTCAACACCCTGTAAGCCGGTATTATCGATATTGGCAAAGCCGATGACATGCGCCGCCATGTCACCATTAGGGTAGAACCGCTTGCTTTCCTTGACAAAACTGACCCCCGGGATCTTTTGAGCCTTGAGCACATCGTACTGATCCGGGGCAATTTTACGGGCGATCCAGACGAAATATTTCGGCTTCTCCATCCGCTTGGCGTAATCCTGAACGCTGCCGCCGATAGTTTTAGCTAAAGCCGTCGCCGCGGCCAACTTCTGCTCCGGACTCATACTGCGCGGATTGACAAAAACAGAATACGCCGCAACATTGAGCGCCAGAGAGCGCATATTCCGATCATAGATCGTCCCGCGAACAGGGTCGATCTCTACAATATGATTATGTTGCTTTTCAGCTTTTTCTGCCAAATAATCGGCACGGAACACCTGAATAAGTGAAAGTTTGATAAAAAATAGGATAATCAGGAATAGAAACGCAAAGAATATAAAGGCAACACGTGTGGGGTATTTTTGAAAATGCACGGCGATGAACGCTGTTTAAGGTGTTGATGGAACGAATCTATATGTTTATTCTAAATAGTCTTGGATGGATGAAAAGTAAAAATATTAAAATCTTCAGGTCACTGGCGTCCGGCGAAAGCCAGCGTCATGACCTTACCCAGGAAACCCTGCCCTTGCTGCATACCGGCCGTGATCACATTGCCCGGTCCCTGAGACTCGACTTCAAGCACATGCGTTTTACTGGCGAACTGATAAACCTTTTCCTTACCCAAAAGTGAACGTCCGATATGGTCGGATGACTGTAACCGTAAAATATCGTTTTGAACAACAGAGTTGTGCTCCGCTAACTTCTCAATACGCACTTCCTTCTTTTTACCCTGATAGGCAAGCGCATAAATATTCATCTGAAGATGAATATATAAAAGTGCCATTATAGTCACAATGCCCATCCCTTTAAGAAAATTTACCATACTACATGATCCTTTCAAGTGCTCTCATTTTGGCGCTTCGCGAGCGGGGATTATCCGCCGCCTCAGCATCCGTTGGTATCAGTGGTCTTTTGGTTAATAACGCTGCACTTCCCTGCCGTGCCAGCGCCTTGAATCCCTGTTTGACGATCCTGTCTTCAAGCGAATGGAACGAAATGACCGCCATGCGCCCGCCGGGCTTTAAATGACTGAAGGCTGACCCCAGCGCATCAGGCAATACATCCAGTTCCCGATTAACAGCGATCCGTAATGCCTGGAATGTGCGTGTTGCCGGATGAATACGGTCACGTTGATACCCTTTAGGCAATGACCTCAGAACAATATCCGCCAACTGAACTGTCGTCTTTATCCTCATCGACGCCCTTGCCGCCACGATCCTCTGGGCGATGCGGCGTGCGAAACGCTCTTCACCATATTGAAAGATCAGATCGCCCAGCTCTTTTTCAGAACGCTCATTCACAACATCTTCTGCTGTTGTAGCCGCCTGGGCATCCATCCTCATATCGAGCGGACCGTCAGAGCGAAAGCTGAACCCACGCTCCGGCGCATCAAACTGCAAACTCGAAACACCAAGGTCAAACAACACCGCATCGACCGTTGCCACGCCTAAACCTGAAAGAACTTCATCCATGCCGCAAAAATTGCTTTTAACGATATCCAGCCGTCCGGAAAATCCCTTTAAACGATCCCTGGCGATCGCGATCGCAGCTTCATCCTGATCTATCCCGATTAAGTGCCCCTGGGGGCCGATCTTTTCCGTCATCATCAAAGAATGCCCGCCCAAGCCCAACGTGGCATCCACCACAACCGCTCCCGGTCGTAACGCCAGCGCTTCGTCCACCTCCACCGGCATTACGGAAATATGAACGCTCACAGCAAGGCAAGGTCGCTTGACTCAGCGACAAAACTCGGGATCTTACGCTCCATCACCGCCTGCTCAAAGCCATCCCACACCGCGTTATGCTCTTCAAGGTTGGTCACTTCTTCCCAATTGCCTTTAAGACCATTGCGCATATAGACCTTCTGCCGTCCCTTGAAAACCAAAAAAATCCTGGTGCGACCCGTCTGCTCTTCCTGTGTGGAACAAAAAACACATTCGCAGTGCGGCAGTTCGATCATGTGCTTGAATATCAATCTCTGATGTGTGTAGGTGATCATGCTGCACCTCCTGTGAAATTAGGTTTTATCCGTTACAAGCTCAAAAGGTTCTCGGCTGTCTGCTCAAACAGCTTGCTTGACTTAGTGAAATACTCCTGCCAGCGCTCGTGATCCCAGATCTCAATACGGTTAGAAACGCCGATGATCACGCTCTTTTCCTTGATACCGGCAAAATCCTTCAAATACTGGGGAATAACAAAACGCCCCTGTTTATCAGGGACCACATCCACCGCGCCGGCAAAGAACATGCGGTTAAAAGTACGTCCGTCCTGTTTCGTAAACGGGATGTCCCGCAACTTCTGCTCATACTGCCGCCATTCGGACTCAGGGAACATGAACATGCAAGCCTCGAGCCCGCGCGTTACAAAGAACCTGGAAATACTATTTTGATCAGCGACCTCACGGAACCTTGCTGGAAGGATCAGCCTGCCTTTTGCATCCAGATTGTGAGTGTATTCGCCGTAGAACATCGTCTTACCCTTTTATGCCGGTTTTCGTCATTCACACCACTTCGCTCCACTTTCCTCCACCGACATTCACAAGTATAGTTATGCCCTCTAACGGTGTCAACAGATAAAAAGGTCTTTTTTAAGACATATTTTATTCTTAAAAACAAGGCTTGTTTATCGACGAGAAATGACATGTCAGGATTAAATCAGGAAACGGTGGGGAAATAAATAAAAAAGCCCCTGGTAAGGGGCTTTAAATAAATACACGCCTTAAATCAGGTCGCTCCACCTGATGCGGCAAGGAAGAATAAAGAAGGCAGGAAAGAAAATGAGAAAATCAGAAAACTGAACGCTTTATGCAGAGACCTTCATAAGGAAGTTTTGAAAAACAGGCGGGCCTTTTTTACATCGCGTGCGATCTGGGAAACAAGCGATTTCTCGTCGGAGAACTTGATGTCATCGCGTTCTTTTTTAAAGAACTCCATCAGGATCTTCTGACCGTACAGGCACGCATCAAGATCAAGCAGGTGAAGTTCAAGGATTATGGTTGCATTTTTGCTTTTAAAGGTTGGCTTAGATCCGATATAGCAAAGACCGAAGAATGTTTTTGAACGCGTTTTGACACCCGCATCAACGCACTTTGCACGCACAAAGTAAATTCCTGAAGGTAAAATAGTAACGTTTTCTTTTTTGAAGTTCGCTGTTCGGTATCCGAGCTTTCGCCCGCGGCCTTCACCATGCTCGATCTCGCCGAGAAAATCATAACGGCGGCCTAGAAAGCGTCTGAGAAGCTTTAAGTCACCCTCGAGGATCAAATTCTTTATAAAAGTAGATTTTATATTTGTATTAATACTATTTAATATGCTTACCCTCTCAACAATAAAGCCGCTGGACCTCCCCAGCCGCTTCAATAAATCCAACGTCCCCTCACGCTTGCGGCCAAACTGAAAATCACTGCCCAGAACGATCTTTCGAACTCCCAATTGACGGACAAGAAAATCCTGAATGAAACGGACGGGGTCCTGGGCTGCGAATTCTTTATTAAAAGCGATCACAATGCAGACATCGACTCCCAAGGATTCAATGAGTTGAAGGCGACGCTCAAGGGTTGTAATATACAGAAAATTCTTTTGCGGCTGAAGAACCTCGACGGGATGCGGATAAAATGTAATTACTACCGACGGGAGATGAAGACGCCGCGCTTCGGCGACAGCGCGGCCGATGACTTTCTGATGGCCGCGATGAACGCCATCAAACACGCCGATAGCAACCACTGATCCTTTGATGTTACGCGGCAGGCCGCCACGTACGAAGATGCGTTTCATTGACATCGTCGAGCTTTACAGCCTCTTGAATAGTGAACGGCCCTACTTTGGTACGGCGGATCTCCGTGATACAGGCGCCACACCCCAAGTCCTCACCCACATCCTCGGCTAACTGACGGACATAGGTACCTTTCGAACAATCTAAATGGAACGCTGCCAGGGGAGATTCAAATGACAAAAGCTCAAGCACATCAATTCTTATCTGCCGCGCCGGACGGTCGACCGTCACCCCTTTGCGAGCTAATTTATAGAGGCGCTCACCCTTATGCTTCACCGCCGAGACCATGGGCGGGACCTGATCGATAAGGCCCGTAAATTTCCTGAACGAAGCCTCGATCATAGCACGCGTGACCATCTCATATGGACGTTCCAAAAGAACGTCCCCCTGAATATCGGCACTGCGGGTTTTCACGCCCAGTTTCAAGGTGGCGCTGTAGCCTTTATCGAAAGCGACAAATTTATCTGACAAACGCGTTGAACCTCCGACGAGAATGACCAGAACGCCCGTCGCCAAAGGGTCCAGCGTCCCGGCATGCCCGACACGTTTTTGCCTGAGCTTGCGGCGGATGATCGCTACCACATCATGCGATGTCATACCTGATGGCTTATCAACGACAATGATCCCGTCCATCATAGCTCCTTTATCATCGCTTTAAGGACATGTGCCTTGGCCTTTGAGAGCGGCATGTCCACAAAACCGCCGCTCGCCTTCTTATGCCCGCCTCCGTTGAACTTCGACGCGAACCGCGCCACATCCACGTCGCCGCGGCTACGCAAATTCAAACGTGTTCGCTTCTTGTCTTGTTCGGCAAGGATCATGATGACCTCCAGCCCCTTGACCGAACGCAAAAATGAGAACACCTTATCCTTCAGGTCAAAATTATCCGAGAATTTCCTTGCCTGCTTAACCGTGATCGTCAAACACGCAACCCTTTCATGGCTATGCAGCGTAAGCGTGTTCATCATGGCTAAGAACGCCTTAAGATCCTTTTTGGGCATGGTCTCATAGACCTGGCGATAAAGGTCGCTCACGGAAAATCCGTGCTTTAAAAGATCTGAAATAACCTGATGCGTATGAGAACTCGTCGAGTCGAATCCGAATGAGCCCGTATCCGTCAAAATGCCAAGATATAAAAGAACCGCCATATCATGCGTGAACTTGCAGCGGGCGACCTTTAGGAAATCGTAAAGGATCTCTGATGTTGATGATCTTTTCATGTGGACCAGATTGTGATCCCCGAATTTTGTATTGGTCACATGATGATCGATATTGATAACAATAACCCCGGGGGTCATCAAACGCGCCACTCTCCCCGTGCGCTCCTTGTCCCCGCAATCCAGGACAAGGGCAACCTCAGGCTTGAAAACCATCTTTTCATCGAAAGCCTCACACAACTTGCTCTGCGGCATAAAATCCAGCCACTGCGGATGAGGTCCGTCATTGACCAGCCGGACCGTCTTCCCGATCGACTTCAGGAAAAGCGTCATAGCTAAAGCAGCCCCCATGGCATCAGGGTCTGGATTAACATGCATCGTCACCAGGAACTTCTTGTGCTTCTTGATCGCAGCGATAATGGTCCGTTCCATAGATCAGACCGCCCCTTCATCAGAGACAGGTGATTCAGGTGCCGGGTCAATGCCACGTGCCACACGGTCTTTGGAAAGGTCATCAAAAACCTGTGTCAAATGCACGCTGCGGGATATCGTGTCATCATAAACGAATTTGACCTGAGGGACATGACGCAGCGTGATACGCTGGGCCAAAAGGCGCCGTACGGCGCCACTGGCAGAATTCAACCCCTGCTGAACATTCTTGATATCTTCGGGCTTATCTGAAAGAACGCTGAAGCCTACATGCGCCCAGCTCAGGTCCTTGCTGACATCAACGTAAGAGATGGTCACCATCTGGATCCGCGGGTCCCTGATCTCGCCCAGCAAGATCATGGCGCTGATCTCACGCTTGCACATCTGATTGATCTTATCCATCCGGTCCATAAATTCACCTTATCGATTTTACTATTGTATTCCGGGCAACAGCATACCAGAACAGCACCTTATTGCCTAGCCGCGAACAATTATTCTCTGCGACGGGCGCGGAATGTTGAATCCCATCATGATCTCCTGCGCTTTTAACGGCGCCAATCCGCTCAGCAGAATACCCAAACGCGTTTCCCATCCCGTAACACCGGCCTCGATCAATCGCACACGCTCAGCAACGCCGTAAGAAATATAACGAAGGGCATCCCATGACAGTAAAAAGTCAAGTGCCGGAACAGGGTCTTTCTCCTCAAGAATACGACGCAATTCCAGAAAGTACCGTGGCGCCGTGATCGTCTTAAAAACATCCACCCTGACGGCCTCTCCCAAAAGATCGTGGGTCAAGGCGTCCAGCTGAAAACCAAACCGCACCGCATAACGTGCCGCACGCAGAATGCGGGTAGGGTCATCCACGAAACTCCCGGAATGCAGGACACGGATAAGTTTAGCCTCAAGATCTTTCAAACCACCAGCATGATCGTACAATATCCCGAAATCATTGACGTTAAGTCCTAAGGCCATGCCATTGATCTTGAAATCGCGCCTTAATATATCATCCTTCAGGCTTGATGGAACAATATCGGGCAATGCACCGCCTCTGGCGTATGTCTCACGTCGAGCTGTGACCACATCAATGATCAGGCCGTCTTTAAAAGTAAGCGCAGCCGTCCTGAACTTTTCGTGCAGCGATAATTCGGCACCAAGCTTATCAGCCCAGTGCCGCGCGACGATGCAGGCATCCCCCTCGACCACAATATCAATGTCCGTACTCTGCATACCCAGCAAAAGATCCCTGACCATGCCGCCCACAAGATAGGCACGCACCCCCTGCGTGTCAGCGAAGGCGCTGACCTGACGCAAAAGATCCTGAATATTCCTGGGAAGCAATGTTAATCCGACCCTCTTCATTCAACCTCTGGGATGAAATTGTTTGTGTACCGCGCGCAAACGTTCTTTATCAACATGCGTATAGATCTGCGTCGTCGAAATATCTGAATGCCCCAGCATTTCCTGAACACTGCGCAGATCCGCTCCGTGCTCCAATAAATGCGTGGCAAAGGTATGCCTGAGCGTATGGGGCTTTATGGTTTTTTTGATATTAGCTTTGCGCGCATAGGACTTAACGGTCTTCCAGATGCTCTGCCGCGACATTTTCCTGCCCAAACGACTGACAAAGATCTCGGCCACGCTTTTACCGCTCAGGATTTTTAAGCGCGCCTTGCTTAAATACTTCTCAAGCGCTTCACGTGCCTTGCCGCCGACCGGGATCAGGCGTTCTTTACTGCCTTTGCCCATACAAATAACAATGCCTGTTTCAAGATTCACATCTTCCAGGCGCAAAGCCGCCAGTTCTGAAACACGCAGTCCCGACGCATAGAAAAGCTCAAGCATCGCCTGATCACGCACGCTCTGGGCATCCCGCCCGTTAGCGGCGTTGATCATGGCCATAACCTCGGCCTGCGTCAACACATCAGGAATGCGCTTCCATAATCTGGGCGTATCCACAAGCCCGGTCGGATCCTCCTTCGCAAATGCTTCACGCACCATAAAACGATGGAACATCCTGACCGCAGCCAACCCCCTGCAGATCGATGTGGCCTCCATCTTGGCCTTCTTCTGGACCATCATATACGCACCGATCTGCTCATGCGTGATAGCATCCGGCGTACGGACCCCAGCAACATTCTCAAGATAATCAATGTAGGCCGTCAGATCATGCTCATAGGCCATCAATGTATTTTTAGCAAGCCCGCGCTCAACGGAAATATAATTAAGGAATTCCGTGATCAATGCCTTCATTTAACGCTCGGGATCAGATCACCGGCAACCGCCGCCGGCTTAAATAATTTATAGAGATCCCGCTCAATAGCCCGCAAGAACCCTGTCATAAGGTCATAGCGCCTGGAACCGTCCGGCTCATCATAAACAGCCAATACAAGCTTGAAGCGCGCCCGCAGCTTTTGAGCCTCCTGTCGCTTGGCCTCGGTCAGCAATGCGGTCATGGCATCAAAATGCGACAGGATCTCTGTGAACATATATTTCTCACGCTTGGCACTGCTCTCGTCCTTACCCAGGACCTCCCACAGGTCCTTAAAATAAACTCTTACCATCGAATAGTGCTCTGCATAAA
>PEAF01000083.1 GCA_002753465.1 Candidatus Omnitrophota bacterium | reverse complement strand
CGACGCTCATTTATCCGTGAGAAAACCTTCCTCTGTTGTTTTCCTTGTAGGGCCTACGGCGGTCGGAAAATCCGCGGTGGCCATCGAGCTTGCCCAAAAGTTGAACGCCGAGATCATTTCCTGCGATGCCATGCAGGTTTACCGTGAAGCCAGTATTGCCAGTGACAAGCCTTTGACGGCCATGCGCTGCAGTGTGGTGCATCACTTGATCGACATTGTTTCGGTCGAAGAAGAATTCAATGTGGCGCGTTATCGTTCCTTAGCGCTGGCGGCTATTGAAGATATCCGTTCGCGCGGTAAAGTGCCGTTAGTTGTCGGAGGCAGTGGCATGTACATGATGGCTTTGCTTGACGGGCTTTTTGACGAGGGGACACCGGATGCGGCAGCGCGTGCCAGGCTTGACGCGCAGGATGTGAAGGCACTTTACGCCCGGCTTTTGAGTGTTGATCCTGTTGCTGCGGGTAAGATCAAGTCCAATGATAAAATGCGTATTGTTCGTGCGCTGGAGATATTTGATACGACCGGTATCCCTATATCCGAGCAGCAGAAAAAGCGTGACGGGATCTGGGGTAAATATGATATCCGCATCATTGCTTTAGAGCGTCCGCGTGAAGAGCTTTACGCCAGGGTCGAGGCACGCATTGATGCCATGTTCGCGGCAGGACTGGTTGATGAAGTGAAGACGCTACTCGGCAAGAAATTATCATCGACAGGGAGCAGGATCATTGGCTTGCCTGAAGTGAAGGGCTTCTTAGATGGGGAATATGATCTGGAGCGCGCAAAGTATTTGATGAAGCTTCACACGCGTCATTATGTGAAACGTCAGATGACATGGTTCCGCAAGGACAAGCGCCTGGAATGGGTGATGCTTGGAGCGAATGAAGCCGTGGAAGATATTGTTAAGCGAATTCTATTCTTGCCGCGTTCGCAGGGGGATGTTCGCTTTCAATAAAATTCTTCCAGGCTCTAACGGCTATAGGACTATGGAACTTGATGAAAGCTTTGCTTAAGGGCTTGCGTAGTTCCTGAGCCGACATGAGTTGAGCGAGCGGGCATGGTGTCGAGCCGAAGGCGAGACGAGCGAGCGAGACTCCTGAGCGCCGGCGAGCCCGCTGGGGCGAGCCAAGCGCTCGGTGAAGGAACGAAGCAAGACCTTAATGGCAAAGCTTATAAAAGCAGTAGGAGTGTTATGAAAGAAAAAGTTCTGCTTGCGGTTGTTGATTTCAAGGTCAAGAGCACATGGCCTTTGGAAGACGTTGCCCATGAAATGACGGAGCTGGTCGAGGCTTGTCAGGCTGAAGTGGTGGAAACGATGATCTGCCCGGCGCATCCGCCGACGGCCGCGACGCTCATTAATAGCGGCAAGGTCGTTGAGATCGCGGAGCGTGCGCGTGAGCTTGGCGCGGACACCGTGATCTTTACCGAAGAACTTAAGGGTGTTCAGCAGCGTAATCTTGAAGAAGGCATCGGCATCAGGGTCATTGACCGGACGCAGCTTATCCTTGATATTTTTGCCCGCCGTGCAACATCCCAGGAAGGCAAGCTTCAGGTTGAGTTGGCGCAGCTCGAGTACCGTTTGCCGCGCCTGGTCGGAAATTACGACGCCTTGTCGCGTCAGGGCGGCGGTATCGGGACCAGCGGACCGGGTGAGACCAAGCTTGAGGTCGATCGTCGCCGTATTTCCACGCGCATCGATAAGCTCAAGAAAGATCTTGAGGATGTGACGCGCAGCCGTATGACCAAACGCAAGCAGCGTGAGATCCAGCATATCCCGCTCATTTCTCTGGTGGGGTATACCAATGCCGGAAAATCCACTTTATTGAATACATTGACGGATGCGCATCAGGTGACGAAGGACGGCCTTTTTACGACGCTGGATTCACTGGCGCGCCAGCATATGATGCCGGATAATCAGAAAGTTGTTTTCTCGGATACGGTCGGATTCATGCATGATCTGCCGCACAAGTTGATCGAGGCGTTTAAAGCGACGCTCGAGGAGATACAGAGTGCGGACCTTTTGCTGCATGTGCTGGATGTCAGTGATGTTAATCATAAGAATTTGAAGGCCAGTGTGGATGCGGTGCTTGAGGAGTTGGGCGCTTTGAAGAAGCCGACCATCGTGGTGTTGAACAAGATCGACAAGATCGAAGACCGCAAGATGGTCGAGATAGCGCTGAAGAAATATGAAAATACTGTGGCTGTTTCTGCCAAGGAAGGCGAGAGCATCGGCCTTTTGCTGCAGAAGATCGAGCAGGAATTGGGCGTGCGCGTTGTTGCGGTAGACGTTAAAATACCCATGAACCGCATGGACCTGGTCAATATGGTGCATAAGCAGGGGCGGATCGAATCGATCAAATACGGCGCTAAAAGCATCCATGTGAAGGCGACCGTTTCGCATCGTCTGGCGGGGATGTTGTCGCCGGAGAAGGGTGATGTTTAAAAAATTTTCTTGACAAGTTTTTGAGCAGGACGTAGCATAAAAGCGTTCAAAGGTATTACCCCTGCGGCCAACATTGTGCGGCAGGGGTTTTAAACAGCCCAAGAGTTAGCACTCAACATAGTAGAGTGACAGAGTCGATAAGGTTTCAAGGTCATTAACGACCCAACAATGCCAAAACAAGGAGGCAAATTATGTTAAACAGAAAAGTTAATCTTGCATCAACCCTTCTTATGGCAGGATTGATGGCCGGCAGTGCTCAAGCCGCTGCAACAGATGATATTAGTGCTCTGAAGGATCAGGTGGCTCAGCTTCAGGCTAAAGTTATGGTTCTTGAAGAACAGTTGGCACAAAAGCCGTTGGGTCAACCGCAGGTGTCCCATTCTATACCTGTTATGAATGAGGATTTTATGGATCCTTTTGAGCAAATGGCGGCCATGGACCAGCAAATGCAAGGAATGATGTCCGGTGTTGGCTTGCCCATGAATACGATGAAGCCACATGCGGCTTTCTTCAAGCCGGATTATGATATCAAGGCAACGGATAAGGGGTATCTCATTTCCTTTGACATGCCGGGTATGGATAAAGCTAAGATCAACGTGGAAGTAAAGAATGGCGCGCTTCTTGTTTCCGGTGAACGGTCCAGTGAGGATAAGGAAGAGCAGAAAGGGAAGTTCTATCGTCAGCAGCGTAGTTTTGGCTATTTCTCGCGTGCGATCCCGTTGCCGCAGGATGTTAAGCCAGAGACCGTTACCGCCAAATATGAAAATGGCGTTTTGAATATCACGGTTGATAAGAAAGATGCGGCTCAGCAGGCACCGGTGAAACAGAAGATAGAAGTGAAGTAAGTAATATTTAGCGGGTCCTGCCGCCGTCGTGATGCCCTTGCCGTCTTTCGTTGGCGTATCGCTAGGGGCATCTGATTAATGGTGGTTTGCCTGAAAGAGAACAAAAAAATTACATCGGAGAAAGCGCGGGCCGTTGGTGGCATGAGATGATCCGCCAACTTCAGCCGGTCAAGGGATCACTTTGGCGTCACCCGCTAAATATTAGTGTTAATTTCCTGGCTTAAGGCTGAAGGCATACCGCAGCTGCGAGTTTGGAAACCAAGCTTTCAATAGTCTCTTTTTAGAAAAAGCTGTTTCCACTGTTTGAGCAGCAAGGTATGCCTGAAGACTTAAGAGCCAGGAAAATGGAGAGCGTAGAATGCAAATGAATTCTCAGCAGGACAATGAAAGCGCTTTGGACAAATACGGCCGCGATCTGACCGCTTTGGCGGCTTCGGGCAAGCTTGATCCGGTCATCGGGCGCGATGAAGAGATACGTCGCGTTGTGCAGGTGCTTTCGCGGCGTACCAAGAATAATCCGGTCCTGATCGGAGAACCCGGCGTGGGCAAGACCGCCATTGTTGAAGGTTTGGCGCAGCGCATTGTGTCCGAGGATGTGCCGGAAAGTCTTAAGCGCAAGCGTGTCATTGTTCTGGATATGGGTGCTTTGCTGGCCGGGGCGAAATTCCGCGGTGAGTTCGAGGAGCGTTTGCGCGCGGTGCTGAAAGAGGTTGAGGATAAAGGCGGCGAGATCGTTCTTTTCATCGATGAACTGCATACGATCGTCGGTGCCGGGGCGGCTGATGGTGCTTTGGATGCGTCCAATATGCTTAAGCCCGCTTTGGCGCGCGGTTCATTGCGCTGTGTGGGCGCAACGACTCTGGATGAGTATCGTAAACATATTGAAAAGGATGCGGCGCTCGAGCGCCGGTTCCAGCCTGTTTTGGTGGCCGAGCCATCTGTTGAAGACACGATCGCCATTCTCCGCGGCCTTAAAGAGAAGTATGAAGTTCATCATGGCGTACGCATTCAGGATCCGGCTATTGTGGCAGCGGCTGTGATGTCAGAGCGTTATATTTCAGATCGTTTCTTGCCGGATAAAGCGGTTGATCTTATTGATGAAGCGGCATCTCGTCTGCGTATCGCTATCGACAGCATGCCGCATGTACTCGATGTGAATGAACGGCAGGTGCGCAAGCTTGAGATCGAGCGCCAGGCGCTGGTCAAAGAAAAAGATGATGTGTCCAAAGAGCGTTTGGCCAAGCTTGAGTCACAGCTTAAAGAATTGAAAGATGCGAATATTATTTTGCGTAAGCGCTGGCAGGAAGAAAAAGGGCTGATCAACAGCATCCGTCAGACAAAGTCCAAAATGGAGCAGTTCAAGCAGGAGGAGCATAAGGCCGAGCGCGAGGGTGACCTGGGCCGTGCGGCTGAGATCCGTTACGGCAAAATGGTCGAGCTTAAGAAACAGCTCGAGATCAGTAATGCCGAGCTGACAAAACTTCAGGCCGGACAGCCTATGCTTAAAGAAGAGGTCGGCGAAGAGGACATTGCTTTTGTGGTGGCCAAGTGGACCAAGATCCCTGTAGAGCGCATCCGTCAGGGTGAGGTCGAGAAGCTGGTGCATATTGAGGAGGAACTGAAGAAGCGCGTCGTGGGTCAGGATACGGCCATTGACCTTGTAGCGTCCTGCGTGCGGCGTTCCCGGGCCGGCCTGAGCGATCCGCATCGGCCTATGGGCTCATTTATCTTTGTCGGTCCGACGGGAGTAGGTAAGACCGAGCTTACCAAAGCCCTGGCGCAGTTCCTGTTTGATGATGAGAATTCTATTGTCCGGCTTGATATGAGCGAGTATATGGAGAAGCATTCGGTGGCGCGCATGATCGGGGCCCCGCCGGGCTATGTGGGTTATGATGAAGGCGGGCAGCTTACCGAGGCGGTGCGCCGCCGTCCGTATTGCGTGGTGCTTTTTGATGAGATCGAAAAGGCGCATCCGGATGTGTTCAATGTTCTCCTGCAGCTTTTGGATGAAGGGCGTTTGACTGACAGCCAGGGGCGGACGGTCAATTTCAAAAATACGATCATTGTGATGACATCTAATATTGGTACAGAATATGCCCTTGAATCCGGTGATCGGGATAAGATCGAAGGCCGTATCCGTGAGGCGATGCATAAGGCATTCCGTCCGGAATTCCTCAACCGTATTGATGAGATCGTTGTGTTTGAACGCTTGAAAAAAGAAGATATGGCCTTGATCGTTGATATCCAGATGGCGGTTTTGAAGGAGCGTTTGGCGCAAAAGAATATTACGTTGCAAGTTACGGCGAAGGCGCGCACTTGGCTGGCTGAGGCTGGTTATGATCCGCAGTTCGGCGCCAGGCCTTTGAAGCGCGTGATCCAGCGCCAGGTCCAGGATGTGATCGCCCTCAAGCTTCTCCAGGGGGATAGCAAGGATGGCGACCGTATCAATGTAGATGAGAAGAATGGTTCTTTGACAATTCGTTGAAACGCACAGGACGTCTGATAGAATAAATCATTATGTTCCAGCGTATTTTATTCTTCATTCTAGTCGTGTTGGCCATGTCTGGTGTAGCTTATGCTAAAGCATCGGTCAAGGATGGCTTCTACGACGAAATTGATGAAAAAGGACGTATCGTCCGCACGGTTGAATATCAGCTGGATATTCCGCATGGCAGGTTCCGCGTTTATTATCCCGATGGGCGCCTTAAGGCGACGGGCCGGTATCTTAACGGGCAACTTGACGGTGAATTGAATGAGTACCGCGAGGATGGCAAGCCGTCGATGACGGCGTCCTACCGTGAGGACCGTTTGCACGGTGTCAAAAAGACATATTACCCTGACGGCACGCTCATGCAGGAAGAAACTTTTATAGAGGGTTCAAGGGACGGGCTTGTGCGTGAGTATGGCCCGGATGGGAGGGTGTTGTGGGAGAGGATGTTCAGGCATGCCCAGGAAGACGGGGTGAGCAAGGAGTATTATCCCAGCGCCGGTGTTTACCGGGATTATGAATTTAAAAATGGTGTTCAGCTTGGCCGGATCCGTGAGTATGACGAGGATGGCAAGGTTACCGGCGCTTATCAGGGGGATAATGGTATCCGCAGCGGTTTGGGTAAAGAGTATTATTCGACAGGCGAGTTGAAGCGGGAAGGGTTCTTTGAGAAAGACAAATTAAACGGTCTCGTGAAAACGTATTACAAAAATGGCAATCTACGCATGAAGGGGAATTATATACATGGCGTGATGCAGGATCCTTCCTGGCGGGAATATTATGAGACCGGTGAGCTTCACTGGCTGGTACCCGTCATAAGTGATAAGAAGGAAGGCCGGGGGAAAGAATATTATGAGACCGGCGAAATGAAAAGTGAAGGTAGTTTTGTCAGTGATGCACGCCATGGAGTATTTAAGATATTTGACAAGGCCGGCCAATTTGTTGCTGAAGATAAATATGTGCTTGGTCGCCTGACGCAGCATGCCGAGTTTTATCCGTCGGGCAAGAAGAAGGTCGACCAGTATTTCTTTGAAGACAGCGCCAGGAACTAGGTAATGTTTTTTTGGGGTTGACACAGCTGTGTCTTTTTTTTATAATCTGCGCCTAGCAAATTCAAATAGAGAGTGCTAATCCAATGGTAAAAAGTCCGCATCAAAGAAAAGACATAGTTTTAGGGATGGTGGTCCATATCGGCATCAATACCACGGTGCCGGTAAGCTCTGCCTACATAGCGGAAGAATATGAGCAGGATATCAGCTCGGCTACGATCCGGAACATTCTGGCTGAGCTTGAGGATGACGGATATTTGACGCATCCGCATACATCAGCGGGGCGTATCCCGACCGAGCGCGGGTACCGTTATTATGTTGATTTTCTGATGCAGCAGATAGAGCTTGTGGAAGAAGAGCGCCACAGGCTTCAGAAGCAATATCAGCGTGGTATGGAGCAGCTTGAAGCTTTGGTTGAGAGAACAACGCTGGTCATTGCCGAACTGACGCATTGCACCAGTATCGTTATGGTGGATGGCTGGTCGCAGCAGTATGTTTGCCGCGGCAC
>PEAF01000082.1 GCA_002753465.1 Candidatus Omnitrophota bacterium | reverse complement strand
CTGCGGTAAGCTGGACTGAAGGTCTTCTTTAAGAACAAGCCGCCGGAGCTCAGGCTGATCGGCAAGGTCACTTATTTAAACATGGGTGGGGCTTTACCTTGGGATGAAGTTAGCTTTGACAATTTTTTGTGGATGTAAGTTAACTGATGATCCAAAGTGTTTGGCAATCGCTATTTCGATCGGGAAGCCCGTGTAAAGGTTGTTTATCCGGAATTTGGCGATAGGCCGGTATAGTTGTGCCAAAAGCCGTGATGAAAATGGTTTGGCAATGCATTCTTTATCAATATAAGTTAAGCAAAAGAAGATCATTTCAATCAGTTGTTTTCTGGAGGGATCGATCCATGGGCGCCCGCTCAAGGTTTTAAAGGTATATTGAGCCCAGTCTTCCAATTTATCAGGTGGTTTGAACCCGTTGGCTATGGCTATGTCAAAAAGGTCAGTGTTGGGATAAGGCGTGAAAATATTGATGGCTATCCTGGTGTTAGGGTTATCTTTGAGAAGTGTTGTGATCAAAGAAAGCGTATCTTTGATATCTTGAAATGTTTCGGTTGGGAAACCTATCATAAAGTTATAAGTAACTTTGAAATGATGGCGGCTAAGTCGTTTGTTGACTGCGATGACATCAGCTAGGTTTATATCTTTTTTTATGAAATTTAGCATTTTCTGTGATCCAGACTCTACGCCGAGCATCAATTCATGCAGACGGCTCTTTTCGAGTGTTTCGAGAAACGTGTTATCTGCTGTTAGGAAAGTGTCAGCGCGCCCGTTTGCGAACCAGGGAAGGTTGAGCTTGATCATTCCTTCCGCGATCTTTTTTGCACGTTTGATGTCCGCAAAAAAGTTGATGTCAACGAATCTGATGCTTTCGGTGGTGTGTTGGTAATCTTTAATGAGTTTTTCTATTATGTTCAGGGTTGCTGTTGCAGATAATGCTTGCCACTGGCCCCCATTGGATCGGGAGTTGTAACAGAAACGGCATGCAGAAGGACAGCCCTTGCTGGTGAGTAATTTAAGTTCCCATGCATATTTATCATTCAAAAGATAATAAGGTGGCGGCAGTTGCTGGTTCAGATCAGTAAGCTTGCGTGATGAGGTCCGTTGGATTCCGTTCTTATTCTTGTAACAAATGCCGTTTATCATCGATAGTGGGGTGTTTTGATCCAGTGCTTTTACAAGTTCGAGGAATGTTTCCTCACCTTCTCCGATAACTACGATATCGATGTCTTTATGATCGACAGTTTGTTCTGGCAGACATGTGCTGTGGGTTCCGCCCCATACGACAGGGGTTTGGCTGTGTTCTTTTACAATCTTTGATATGATCAGGGCGTTGGAGATTTGTACGCCTGTTATGGCGCTTATGCCGATGCAGACAGGCGCATCTTTTAGATGGGCAATTAATGTATTGCGCCAGTCTGGCGTTGAGATTTGGTCAATGATCGCCACGTCATAGTTGGCCTTGAGCAATGGGCCGGCTATATGCAATAGATGTAAAGGTGCGCAGCCTCTACGGTATTTGTTAGCTAGTTTAGTTTGATCGAATGGATGAAACGCCAGAGGATTGATTAGGATTACTTTCTTGAACATGGCTGAATTGTATCATGAAGTATTATGCCAACCAAATTATAATGCTCAAGAAATTAGTCTGAGTTCAAGAAAAGAAATGGCTCCTCACCTTGAGGCCTGATGCACTCAAGTGCCTGTGCCGCTCTTTTGCGGATGAGCATGTGGGCATGGTCGGTGGAAGGCCGATCTGCCGCAACCGGCCCCGATCGTTGTTCGGCTATAGAGCGCATTTGCAATGGCATTGCACCATTGCCCCGACTATAAACCTTATTAGCCCTGCTTAGGGGTATTGATCACTTGCTTTTAAATTCCGCTACAAGTTTTTGCACCACGTCTTTGGCATCACCGAAGATCATGCGCGTATTGTCGTAATAGAACAGTTCGTTTTCGATCCCCGCAAAACCTGAAGCCATAGAACGTTTGATCACAAAAACTGTCTTGGCTTTAAAAGTCTCTACAATGGGCATGCCGTAAACAGGTGATGACTTATCGTGAATAGCCGCGGGATTAACGGTATCATTAGCGCCGATCACAATGGCGACATCAACGGTGTCCATCAGCGGGTTTACATGCTCCATTTCAACCAATTGATCATAGGGAACATTGGCTTCCGCCAAAAGCACATTCATATGTCCGGGCATGCGTCCTGCCACCGGGTGGATGGCATATTTCACATCAGCGCCGTTTTTCTCTAGTAATTCTCCAAGCTCTCTGACCGCGTGCTGAGCCTGGGCGACCGCAAGGCCGTATCCGGGGGTGATCACGACGGAACGGGCGGCTTCGAGGATCAAGAAAGCATCCTGAGGTGTGATAGGCTTGACCTCGCCTTTAGCGGTAGCCGTTGATTTCTTTTTGGCCGGGGCAAAGGCGCCGAAAAGGACATTGTTGAGCGAACGGTTCATGGCTTTGCACATGATGTAGCTTAAGATGATCCCGTTAGCGCCGACCAGGGCGCCTACAACGATCAAAAGAACATTATTGATGACAAAACCTGTTGTGCAGGCCACAAGACCTGAGTAACTGTTAAGGACCGAGATAACTACCGGCATATCCGCACCGCCGATGGGAATGACAACCAAAACGCCGAGAATCAGCGACAGGGCAAGTATGGCCAGGAAAACAAGGTTATTGGCCGGGTGCATAAAAAACGGTATGGCTAAAAGAAGGACTGCCGCCATAGCCGCCATGTTAATCTCCCTTTGTCCGGTAAAAAGCATTGGTTTACCCGGCAAACGTTCCGAGAGTTTTCCCCACGCTACAAGGCTTCCAGTAAAGGTGATGCCACCGATAAGGATCGACAAATAGATCGCCGGGATCATAACGGCATGGTTACCGGCGGGGATGCGCATGATATCAAAATGAACGAATTCATTGTAATAGGCGCTCCAATCGACAAAAACACTCGCAAGCCCGCCGAAGCCGTGGAGCAAAGCGACCATTTCAGGCATCTGGGTCATGGCGGCCCGGGTGGCGACAAATGCCCCCAAACCTGAACCAATGATGCCGCCGATGAGTATCCATTGGAAGGATATGATCTCATGTGCGCTCAGCGTGGCGAGCACCGCTAAAAGCATACCCAGCGCGGAGAGTTGATTGCCCCGGCGTGCCGTTTCTGGTGAGCCGAGGAATTTTAAGCCGGTGGCAAACAGAACGCAGCTGACGATGTAAACGATATTGATATAGGAAATATGGTTCATGATTTAACCTTTTTTCTGTTCGGGAGCGTGAGAGGCTTTGGATTTGAACATCTTGAGCATGCGTTCAGTAACCATATAGCCGCCGACAACGTTGAAGGTGGCCATGGCAACGGACGTCACACCGAGGAAAATGGTCAGCGGTGAATTGGCGTCCATGGAGCCTGCGGCGATCAAAGCACCTACGATGGTGATGCCGGAGATGGCATTGGCCTCGGACATAAGCGGCGTGTGCAGTAAAGGCGGTACGCGGCTGATCAGGGCAAATCCTAAAAAGACCGACAATGCCAGGACATATAAGAGGTAAACAAAAGGAACAATATGGTTTTCCATTATTTCAATACCTTTCCTTGATGAGTGACCAGGCAGCCTTTGATAAGATCATCTTCGGTGTTAAGGACAAAGGTGTTTTTTTCTTTATCCCAGAAATGCTCGATGAAATTGACCAGGTTAGCGCTGAACATGTCCGAAGCATTGATGCTGGCACGCGAGGGAAGATTCCCCAGGCCGATGACATGCACACCGTTGATAGCGACTTCCTCATTGAGCTTAGCCCCTTCAACGTTGCCGCCTGATTCGATGGCCATGTCAACCACAACAGAGCCAGGCTTCATGCCGCTGACCATATCACGTGTGACGATCACCGGGGCTTTCTTGCCAAAGATCTGGGCTGTTGTGATAACAATATCGCTTTGGGCGCAAACCTTGGCCATGCCTTCGCGCTGTTTGGTCAGCTGTTCGGGGGTAAGGGCTTTGGCGTAACCATCTTTGGTTTGACCAGTTTCACCAAGATCGATCTCAACGAACTTGGCACCCAAAGACTGGACCTGTTCTTTAACAACGGGGCGCGTGTCAAAAGCGTCGACCCGGGCTCCCAGGCGTTTGGCGGTCGCGATCGCCTGAAGACCGGCGACACCGGCGCCGATGATGAAAACACGGGCAGGCGAGATCGTGCCGGAAGGTGTCATCATCATAGGGAGGATCTTTTTGATGCGTTCTGAAGCGATAATGACCGCAACATAACCAGCCAGATTGGCCTGTGAACTTAAGGCATCCATTTTTTTTTCGTTTGTTGTGCGCGGGATCATTTCCATACTGATAGCCGAAACGCCTTGCTGGGCCAGTGATGCTAGAAGGTCTTTTTCGTTAAAAGGATCAAGGAAGCTGATGTGGATGGCACCAGACTTCATTTGTTTGATATCTTCAGTAGAAGGCTTACGCACATGCAGCAGGATGTCAGACGTTGAAAGAATGTCAGATTTTGAAGAGATGCTGGCGCCCGCCTTGGTGTAATCATTATCAAAGATGCTGGCGGATAAGCCCAGACCTGATTCGACAAGGACCGTACATCCTTTTTTAATGAGGCGTGTGCAGGAAGCAGGAACAAGGCTGCAGCGAGCTTCTCCGGGAAATATTTCTTTAAGAACGCCGATGATCATAGGGGCTCCTGTATGCATATTGTTTGGAAAGATGAACCTAGACTAGCAAATGTGATTTGATTGTCAAGAATGCTTGTGAATTTTCATTTTAATTCTGGACGTAATTCAAAAACAGAGCTATATTTGCTCAACTCAAGCAAAAATGACGTGTGTGTTTTATTCGTTGCGGTGCAACGTATGCTTGAACAATTAATTATATTGGGAGGAAGTGTTATGAGTCGTTTCGTAAAAGTTCTTCTGAAACCAGTGTTGTTGGCCCCGGCGATGCTTTTGCTTGCCATGGTCCCTGCTTGGGCGAGTGAGGCTGATCTTGTTGTGCCGAACCTTGCTTCAGTATCATTCTTAGGGATCAATGGACACTCCCTTCTTCTTTATGGGATGGTGATCTGCGTTTTTGGTTTTTTGTTCGGTTTGGTTCAGTTCAATCAGATCAAGGATATGCCTGTCCATAAGGCCATGAAGGATATTTCCGAGCTCATTTACGCCACCTGTAAGACGTATTTGATCACGCAGGGCAAGTTCCTCTTGATCCTTGAGGTCATTATCGGTATCGCCATGGTCGCCTATTTCGGCGGTTTGCGTCATCTGGAACCGACCAAGGTTATCATGATCCTGATCTGTTCGCTGATCGGTATCGCCGGCAGCTACGGCGTGGCCTGGTTCGGTATGCGCATCAATACGATGGCGAATTCCCGTTCCGCGTTCGCTTCCTTAATGGGATCTCCGTATCCTGTTTATTCGATCCCGTGTCAGGCGGGTATGTCGATCGGTATGCTTCTTATCTCCACCGAGCTTTTGGTCATGCTCTGTATTTTGCTTTTCATTGATCCTTCCTACGCGGGTCCTTGCTTCATCGGTTTTGCGATCGGTGAGTCATTGGGCGCTTCAGTTTTGCGTATCGCGGGTGGTATTTTCACGAAGATCGCGGATATCGGTTCAGATCTCATGAAGATCGTATTCAACGTTAAAGAAGACGATGCCCGTAACCCTGGTGTTATCGCCGATTGTACAGGTGATAATGCCGGCGATTCTGTAGGCCCAACGGCGGATGGTTTTGAAACATACGGCGTGACGGGTGTTGCACTCATTTCTTTCATCCTGCTGGCTGTTAAGGATCCGATCATCCAGGTTCAGCTCCTGGTTTGGATCTTTGTCATGCGTTTGCTCATGATCATTGCCAGTGCTGTTTCTTACTGGATCAATGGGATGATCGCTGAGGCCAAGTATAAAACGGCCAAGGAAATGAATTTTGAAGATCCTTTGTCCTCTTTGGTTTGGATCACTTCATTCGTTTCGATCGCGTTCACATATGCGGCATCGTATGTCCTTATCCCGACCATGGGTGATGGCACGATGTGGTGGAAGCTTGCTTCTATTATTACATGCGGTACGATTGCCGGCGCTCTCATTCCAGAGCTTGTCAAAGTATTCACATCACCGGAATCTGCTTTCGTTAAGAACATTGTTGAGTCATCCAAAAAAGGTGGCGCTTCGCTCAATATCCTGGCCGGTTTTGTGACAGGGAATTACAGCGCCTATTGGATGGGTTTAACGATCATGGTCCTTATGGGTATTTCCTATAAAGTCAGCGGCATGGGGCTTGATGCCTTGATGCTCGCACCGGCCATTTTCTCTTTCGGTCTGGTGGCGTTCGGTTTCCTGGGCATGGGCCCGGTCACGATCGCGGTCGATTCTTATGGTCCGGTTGCTGATAATGCGCAGTCCATTTATGAGCTTTCTCTGATCGAAAAAGTTTCACCTGCCGAGATCAAGAAGGACTTCGGATTTACGCCTGATTTCGAAAAGGCCAAGCATTATCTTGAATCGAATGACGGTGCAGGCAATACATTCAAGGCTACATCCAAGCCGGTTTTGATCGGCACGGCTGTTGTCGGCGCAACAACGATGATCTTCTCGATCATCATGATCCTCACTCAGGGTTTGACGACGAACATAGCGTACCTGTCAATCCTTTATCCTCCGTTCCTGTTAGGTCTTCTGGCGGGTGGTGCGATGATCTATTGGTTCACAGGGGCATCAACGCTTGCTGTTGTGGCCGGTGCATATCATACGGTCGAGTTCATCAAAAAGAACATGAAGCTTGAGGGGGCTGACAAGGCTTCCACTGAGGATAGTCAGAAGGTTGTGGCTATCTGCACCACGTTCGCGCAAAAGGGTATGATCAATCTGTTCATGGCCATCCTGTTCGCGACGTTAGCGTTCGCTTGTTTTAACCCGTATTTCTTCATCGGGTATTTGATCTCTATTGCGATCTTCGGTCTTTATCAGGCTATCTTCATGGCTAATGCCGGTGGCGCCTGGGATAATGCCAAGAAGGTCGTTGAAGTCAATCTGCGTGAAAAGGGCACGCCGCTCCATGAGGCATCCATTGTCGGTGATACCGTTGGTGATCCGTTCAAGGATACATCTTCAGTGGCGCTTAATCCGGTTATTAAGTTCACGACGCTCTTCGGTCTTTTGGCCATCGAGATCGCGCTTCAGCTTAGCCATCAGTTGAACATGATCCTGTTCATTGTGTTCTTTGCTGTGTCCGTATTCTTTGTCATCAAATCATTCACGGACATGCAGATCATCGGTGAAGAAGAGAAGAAGCACTAAGCAGTTGATCAAAAGCCAATCCGTGCACCGATATATTACGCG
>PEAF01000081.1 GCA_002753465.1 Candidatus Omnitrophota bacterium | reverse complement strand
TAGAGCAGGTGTAGACGCCCTTCTTTTTGACAGAAAGCCGGCCCCAGCGAGGCCAGAGGGACGGGGACAGGCGTTGGGGTGGCCCGTCGGGGGAAACGAGACCTGGGGCCGCTGGAGAGCGAAACAGGGTGTTGATATGAATAATAAGCCGGAACATCTGGATTTCACGCTGCACCGGATCAGCCGTCCGGTCGATATTCAGGACCGTGGTCACGAAATTCGCAGGATCTACGAGTGTTCTTGCGGCGGGCGGTTGATCGAGGTCTATACCAGGGTCCGGGACGAATTTGAAGGCATTGAGCAATGAACCAGGGGGTGAGTTGTGGCAAAGACCGCATTTGAGCCAGCATCAGCGTCGAGTCTCAAACTTCGGGATGAGGATATCCTCAAGCAGTGGGTACAGGTCTTTGAGTCCCGGCCGGATGTTACCCGCAACCGCGACGGCAGCTTTGATGTTGGCGGCGACCTGGAGTTGTCCCAGGACGAGTTGTTCAGGGCCGGTGATCTGGACCTTGCTCTGCTTCGCAAGTATGTACGGTTCAGGAAGGTTGGCGGGAACTACTCCGCGCGGCCCACGGAGTTCTTTGCCCTTTTACCCCAGAAGGTCCGGGGCGATGTGATTATGATCGGCAATATGGGGCGGTGCGTTCTGACGGCGGGCTGCGACTATGCCGGTCGAATTATGGTTACTTTAATCGACTGGTGAAAAGGAAAGCGGGGAAGAATGGAAGCAAGGCAGATCACAGAAATAGATTTGGCGCAGTTCACCGGGACCACACAGTACTTCCGGCACTGGAGCAGAAAGATCGTGTACACGGACGGCGTTCAGTTCCTGGCGGAGCAGGTTTGGGCATATTGGTTGGTTGATTTGATTGCTTCCTATCAGCCTTTATGCGACGAGCGGCAGTACTGGACTCTGATGATTGATGGTGGGTTGTATTCTGCGATCTGCAAGGACAGGGACAACGGCGTTCTTGTCAGCCAAGAGATCGAGTATTCGGATTTCCCGGTACACCTCCTGCCGTTTACTCTTTACCTGCAGGACGGCGTGCTGTTCCTGCCAAGCGAGGATTGATGATGAAGAAGATCGCGATATATTGCCGAGTCTCGACCAGAGACCAGCATCCGGAGAACCAGCGACTAGAGTTGGTGTCGTATGCCCAACGGATGGGTCTTGAATATGAAGTGTTCGAAGAAACAGAATCAACCCGGAACACAAGGCCGATCAAGGCGGGGCTGCTGAATCGGCTGCGGAAGAAGGAATATGATGGCGTCTTGGTCTGGCGGCTTGATCGTTGGGCCCGAAGCTTGAGCGAGATGATTCTCGAGGTCCAGGAGTTGGTTGATAAGGAGATCCCGTTCATATCATTGAAAGACAACATCGATCTCAGCACATCGTCAGGGCGGTTGATGTTCCACCTGTTGTCTGCTCTGGCCGAGTTTGAGCGTGCGGTTATACGGGAACGCACGATGCTCGGGCTGGAAAGGGCTCGGGCACAGGGGAAGGTGTTTGGTCGTCCGAAGGGCCGTAAGGACAGCAAGGTACGATCAAAGTCTGGTTATTATCTACGGTATGCCAATCGTAAATAATTTGCGTAGTCATTCTTCTGGGCCTGTCAGAAAGTTTTCTCTCCATAGGGTTTACAAAAGCAGAAGCAGAAATAGCTTGTCTTTGTAATCGCGTATTGTATAATTTCGCAATCAATTGTTTAGAAGTGATGAATTGTTAATAAACGATACATCCCCATTCCGGGGCTGTTAAACACGGGAGGTACTTATGTGAACTGCTAATTTTTTGTACTACAGGTTGTATGTATAACACATCAATAAGGGAGAAAATATGCTTCAACAATTTTGGATTGCGTCCATTTTGTTTGGGATGATCATGGTCGCTATGGGAGTGGCGATCAGATTACGGCATCAAAAGGAAAAGGCTGGAGATGTTTTACAGGATTTCTGGATTGCTTCACGAAAGTATTCAGGTTGGCGGCTGGCAGCATCACTCGCGGCCGGGTGGCTTATGCTTGGCTGGCTGGGGTACGGAATGTCGATGGTTTACTCAATGGGAATATCAGGTCTCTGGACACTATTCCTGCCTTGGTTCATCCTCTGCTTCATCGTAGTTCTCATGGTTCCTCATGTCCGCAAGTTCCGGACAGTTTCTCTTCCTGAAGCCCTTTCACAAAGATTTGGACCTGGGTTAAGACCGGTGATCGCCCTAGCATCCATTTTTGTGTTTGTATCGTGGACCGGGGCAGAAACATACATGGCCGGGATACTGGTAGCGCCTTTCCTTAAGATATCTCCGGCAATGGGGATGGTCGTGGTGGCGTTTCCTGTTATGGTTTATTCATTCTTCGGCGGATTCCGGGCTTCTATCATTACCGACTTGATCCAGTTCTTTTTGGCGGCAATGTTTGTGACAGCGCTAGCGGTGGTCGGGCTCCATCAGGCCGGAACATTGACTAATGGTCATATCCTTTCGGCCTTGGCAGCGACGCCAACAAAGAACTATGGTCCAGGAACCATGTTCAATCTGTTTTCCTGTGGGATCGCTATGCCGATCATTCTTTTGGTCGCTTATCTTCCTGGCTGGCTTATTGAACAGGATCTTCTGCTCAGGATACAGGGAGCCAGCAGTCTTAAAGAAGCCAAGAAAGGCGCTTGGTGGGGACTGGTCTTTATTACCCTGTTCGTTATTATCATGCCGGTTTTGACGGCGCTTGCGGCGATCATCATTTTCCCCGCAGGAAATCCGGCGAGTGCAACGGCGATCGGCGCTGACGCCACAGGGATCATTTCTGCACTCATTCTTAATCATTTTCCGGCATGGGCACAGGTGCTTATGCTGGTTGGTATTCTTGCGTCACAGATGTCGACGATCGATAATTTTGCCAATATCGTCGCTCTGCCGATGACTCATGATCTTGCCCGTCCGACATTCCTTCGTAACGCTTCGGCGTCAACCATCACAAAGTGGTCAAGAGTATTCTCGGGTGTCGCGGTTATTTTTGGTCTTACCTACGGCCTTAATAACAATTCGCTGATGGATATTTACACCCTCAGCTCCGGCGTGCTGACAGCGTCCATCGCTATTCCGGCATTTGCCATGTTCATTACGCGAGTCAACCGGCGCGGGGCACTTTGGTCGTCCATTGCCGGGCTTGTTGGCACAGTTGTTTTCTATTATTTTGAGTATAAAGTCTGGAATCATACCTTCCAGCCGCAGTGGCTGGCTGATACTTATCTGGGATACATTATTGTTGGGATTGGCGCTTCGCTTGTGGGACTGGTTATCGGATCGGTCACCGAAGCGGCATCTTCAAGGGAGCAGCTTGCGGCCATTGCTCCGCAGCCCCTTGAGGGCGTAAGTGTGTTTAATCTTGCTAAAGAGTAACTAAATAAAATGTAAACAAGGGAGTAAGAAAATATGAAGAGAATTCTCGGAATAATGGTGTTGTTCGTTGTTATGGTCTTGGCGTCTTATAACGCGTATGCGGACGAGGCGGCAAAGAGTGAACCCAAGACCCTCCTGGGGAATACGGGGGTGACGGTTTCGGCAGATCTTAATGTCAGCAGTAAATATCTTTCGCGTGGAAGCCTGTATGACAAGGATCCTGTGGCGCAGACAGGTATATATGTGAGCAGTCCTGAATTGATGGCAGGGGACACGAAGCTCGGCAAGATCAAGTTGACCTTCTGGGACAATGTGCCAATGGGAAAAAGTGATAACTTGCAGTCTTCCGAGCAGGATTACGGCGTTGACTATACTTATGACGGGTTTGATGCGGTGACGCTTTCTGCTGGGCATACCTACTATGAGTTCCCGGATGCCACGCCTACGGATGGTGCTCCGGAAGGCTTTAGTCGCGAGGCATATGTTGGTTTTGCTTTGCCGAAAGTGCTGCTGACACCATCGGTTTATTATTACTACGACTATGGCAGAAAGGAAGACGGCGGTGGTCAGGGAAGTTATACGGTGTTGAATTTTGCCTATAGCAAGCCGTTTACGCTAAACGGCATTAATGCGAGCCTTGATTTGAATGGACACGCTGGGTACAATAACAAGCAGTATTATTCCGGGCACGGTGGAGATGTGGGGCTTGGTGCCGGCATCACAATGCCGTTAACGAAATCCCTGACACTAAAGCCAAACATTAATTATTCCGTTCCGTTGGGAAATCTCAAGGATAAGAATATCGGGAACCAGAAGAACCAGTTTTATTGGGGCGGGTATTTGAGCGCGTCGTTCTAAATAGAAGAAGTTTGATGTTTTGATATATAGACCTCTGCTCGGCTAAAATTGGCTGGGCAGAGGTCTAGTTTTTAGGATATTGGATTGGGCATTTTCGTTGCTAGTCGGAAAAGATAGGATGGGTATGGCATGAAACTATTTCTTGTCAGATAGGAACTATTCCTATATAATTCCGGACATGCCTCAAAGAAATTCTTCCAGGAGTTCCGATTATCTTCAAAAGTTCCGAAACTTGGGGATAAAGGCTACTCCCCAGAGGCTGGCTATTTACAAAGAGATATCCACCTCCCTGGCCCATCCCTCCGCCGACCAGATTCATCGAAAGCTTAGTAAGAAGTTCCGCGGCCTTTCTTTTGATACTGTAAATCGTACATTACTGACTTTTGTTGAAGTCGGACTGCTCCAGTTGGTGGAAGGCGGCGGTGATGTCCGCCGTTTTGAACCACAGCTTGAGCAGCACCACCATTTGCGGTGTATTAAATGTTTCCGGATCATCGATTTTCAAAGCAAGGATTATGATGCGATCAAAGTTCCATCAAAGTATTTGCATGGGTTTAAGTTGCTTGGCAAGAAAGTTGTTCTCGAGGGCATTTGTCAAAAATGCTGCAAATAAGGTTATTTTTTAACGGTTGTCAGTTACAGGGGAGGGGAAAATGAGTGAGCAAAGCAAGTGTCCGTTCGGGCATGGAGCGCAGAATAAAGCGGGTCAAGGAACTACCAACAAGACTTGGTGGCCAAATCAGCTGGATTTGGGCATTTTACATCAACATTCAGATCTGTCTGATCCGATGGGCAAGGGGTTTGATTACGCCAAGGAGTTCAAGAGCCTCGATTTGAAGGCTGTGAAAAAAGACCTTTGTAAGTTAATGACCGACTCGAAAGACTGGTGGCCCGCCGACTATGGTCACTACGGTCCACTGTTCATACGAATGGCGTGGCATAGCGCAGGAACCTACCGTACGGGCGATGGTCGCGGCGGCGCCGGGAATGGTACGCAGCGTTTTGCCCCTCTTAATAGTTGGCCTGATAATGTCAATCTTGATAAAGCACGCAGGCTGCTGTGGCCGATCAAAGAGAAATACGGCCGGAAGATCTCCTGGGCCGACCTTATGATCCTTGCCGGTAACTGTGCGTTGGAATCCATGGGTTTTAAGACCTTTGGTTTCGGCGGCGGGCGCAAGGATGTTTGGGGACCGGAAGAGGATATTTACTGGGGTTCCGAAACCAAGTGGCTTGACGACAAGCGTTATGCCGGAGAGCGGAAGCTTGAAAGTCCTCTCGCTGCTGTTCAGATGGGGTTGATCTATGTGAATCCGGAAGGACCAAATGGCAATCCTGATCCGGTGGCATCCGGCCGTGATGTTCGTGAGACCTTTGCACGAATGGCCATGAATGACGAGGAGACGGTCGCGCTTGTTGCAGGAGGGCACACATTCGGAAAGTGTCATGGTGCGGCGAGTCCGACAAATGTCGGGCCGGAACCCGAGGCGGCGGGTATCGAGGAGCAGGGGCTCGGCTGGAAGAACAAGTTCGGCAGCGGCAAGGGCGGCGATACCATCAGCAGCGGTATTGAAGGCGCTTGGAAGGCAAATCCGATCAAATGGGATATGGGTTATTTGAATGTATTATTCAAATACGAATGGGAATTGGTCAAGAGTCCGGCGGGCGCGCAGCAGTGGATAGCTAAAGATGCGGCTAAAGAAGACATGGTGGTGGACGCACATGATCCGTCGAAGAAGCACCCGCCTATGATGACCACGGCAGACCTTTCATTGCGTTTCGATCCGATTTATGGTCCGATTGCGAAACGCTTTCAACAGAATCCGAAGGAATTTGAGGATGCGTTTGCCCGGGCCTGGTTCAAGTTGACCCATCGTGATATGGGCCCCCGCGTACGCTATCTAGGCAAGGAAGTGCCAAAAGAAGAGCTCATTTGGCAGGATCCTGTTCCTGTTGTTAAGCATAAACTTATCGATAAAAAGGATATTGCAGCTCTCAAGGGGAAGATTCTGGCATCGGGGCTTTCTGTCTCCCAGCTGGTGAGAACGGCTTGGGCATCGGCGTCGACATTCCGTGGTTCCGATAAACGTGGCGGGGCCAATGGGGCGCGGATCCGTTTGGCACCGCAGAAGGATTGGGAAGTGAATCAGCCGTCGGAATTGGCGAAGGTGCTTAAAACCCTTGAGGGGATCCAGACAAAGTTCAATAAGGCGCAAACCAGGGGAAAGAAGGCTTCTCTCGCCGATCTGATCGTTCTGGGCGGATGTGCTGCTATTGAAAAAGCCGCGAAAAGCGCCGGACACAAGATCCAGGTTCCTTTTACACCGGGGAGGGCTGATGCTTCACAGGAACAGACTGATGTTGATTCCTTTTCCGTGCTTGAACCGTTTGCTGATGGCTTCAGGAATTATCTGAAGTCCAAGTGTGCGGTGTCAGTTGAGGAGCTGTTGATCGATAAAGCGCAGCTGCTGACATTGACCGCACCTGAAATGACGGTTCTCATTGGCGGGATGCGTGTTCTGAATACGAATGTTGGAGGTGCCCAGTACGGAGTCTTCACCAAGAGGCCGGGGACGCTCACGAATGATTTCTTCGTGAACCTGCTTGATATGGGAACGGCCTGGAAGCCGACCTCGGATGCCGGGGATCTGTTTGAGGGAGTTGATCGTTTAACGGGAAAGGTCAAGTGGACCGCGACCCGTGTTGATCTTGTTTTCGGTTCAAATTCCCAGCTGCGGGCCCTGGCGGAAGTCTATGGCTGTGCGGATGGACGGGAGAAGTTTGCTCGTGACTTTGTGGCAGCGTGGAACAAGGTCATGGGCCTAGATCGGTTTGATCTGGCTTAGTTTTGGCTCAAAAGGTCGTTAGATGGTTCAAAATCGATCTTTGGGGTCAAGCTCAATCACGGGTTCGACCTGATTTGGTAGCGCATGAGCGTTGCAGGACTTTAAGAAGGCGCTATAGGTCAGGATTTCCTCCTTGAACTCATGGGACGGGTTGCGGAATACGTCCTGTAGCCCACCCCATATTGAAGAAGTAAGGCAAAAGACCTCCATAACCCTATGGGGGTCTTTGCTTTTTAGGGGTTCGAACGTTAGTCTTGTTTGCGAACAAATTTGCTTATGGTATTATAAC
>PEAF01000080.1 GCA_002753465.1 Candidatus Omnitrophota bacterium | reverse complement strand
TGTCAAAGGGGCTGATATCAGGATCAAAGACAGGAATGGTATATCGGCTCGTGAGATCGCGGCTAGAAGCAAGCACAAAGGGATCAGAGATCTTTTTCTTTATCTAGGAGTTACTGGGCCGAACAAGGCCAGCGACAAGGCTCAGACCGGTGGTATCGACATCAAGAACATCGACGTCAAAAAGACGGGCAATGCCAGGATACAGTTCGATGATCAGGCCGTACGAGAGGTGCTGGTCAATGGCTTTAACGGCTTCACACCGGTCATCCTTAACATCACGCCCATGAAGGATCCATTGATGGCCCTGGGGATCATGCCGGGGGTTTAATAGTGTTCGAGAATTTTCTAGTTGTATTAACGCGGCGGTCAGAAATGGCTGCCGCGTTTTTATTTATGGGCAGATGATTCCTATTTAACCACACTATGAGCGGTATATAATGTAATTGTTTTTTAGGTGGATTTGGACACATTGACATTGATACCAAATATGGTATATTTGAATGGGGCAAAGGAATGAAGAACCTAAGCTTTGTAGGTTCATCGCGGGATGATCTTAAAGAATTCCCTGATGCTGTTCGTCAGGATATCGGGTTTGCTCTTTACCAGGCGCAGTGCGGTGGTAAGTCAAATGTGGCAAAGCCGTTGAAGGGCTTTGGTGGTTCGGGGGTGCTTGAGGTTCGGGAAGATCATGATGGGGATACTTACAGGGCAGTTTATACCGTAAAGTTCAGCGATGCTGTTTATGTGTTGCATTGTTTTCAGAAGAAGGCGAAAAGCGGCATTAAGACCTCTCAGCAGGATATGGAGTTGATCAGGCGTCGCTTGCGTGTTGCCGAGGAAGATCATCGGGCAAATTATAATTGAGGCGGTTATGAATACAAAAGAAAGAATCCATAAAGGCAGTGATAATGTTTTTGCGGATATCGCTGTTCCTCATCCGGATAGAGTGATGGCGCGCGCTCAGGTTATGATGCGTATTACTGAGATCATTCAGGAACGCGGGTTGACGCAGAGGGCTGCGGCTGAATTGCTGGGTATTCCTCAGTCCAAGGTTTCCTGCTTGATGAATGGGAAGCTGAGCATGTTCTCGCTCGACCATCTTTTTGAGATCCTTAATGCTTTGGGTCGAGAGGTTGAGATTGTTATACGCCCGAAGCTCAGGCGAGATCTTGTTGCTACGACGCATGTTTTGATGGCTGCTGCTGTGTGATAAGAAGTAAATTTAAGCTGTCGACAAAATGTCGACAACCGGGCTCAACCTTTGTTTTGACACGGATTTGAATTTTTATTCGTAATAACGTGAGTTAATGCTGTCGGTTGATGATTCATTAACGGCTCGGGGATCATACCGGGGGTTTAATAGTGTTCGAGAATTCTCTAGTTGTATTAACGCGGTAGCTGGAAATAGCTGCCGCATTTTTTTGGCATAATGCTTGAACGTATGCTATATTTTAGCATTCTTTACGTTTTGGTGACATTTGTCAAACAATCATAACTTAGCGGAGATCGTATGTTCGGACTGAAATTCTTTCAGGTAGGCCGTCGGTTTATGTCATCGGTGCTTGCTGCTGCTTTGCTGCTGGGCCCTGAGGTTTCTTATGCCCAGAGCCTGTTCCCGGCTATTTTACCGGAACCGGGGAGCATGGTCGCTTTGTCGCAGGCCTATAATCCACCTGTCTTGCGCGGTATCAAGGTTTTTGCGGATGATCCGCTTAAGTTCGATTTCATCCTTGACCCGGGCGACCAAGGTAAGTCTTCCATGACCAATGGCAAGATCGATCCGAAAGCTCAGGCGGAACTTAAAGAAATCTCTAGCCGTTTGATCAAGTATTTCCTCACCACAGTCACAGTGCCGGAAGAGGATGTATGGGTCAATCTTTCTCCCTATGAGAAGGACCGCATTACTGCCGAGAAGTTTGGTCAGACGGAAATGGGTCGGGACCTCTTGTCCCAGGACTATTTGTTAAAACAGATCACCGCGTCTTTGATGTCACCGGAAGGCGAGGCGGGCAAGAAATTCTGGTCGCGCGTTTACGAGGAAGTCCAGAAGAAGTTCGGTTCAACAGAGATCCCCACGGACACCTTCAATAAAGTCTGGATTATGCCGGAGAAGGCGGTCGTTTATGAAAAGTCTGCTGAAGCCGGGGCAGGTCAATCGCAGGCTACTGCCTTTGTGGTCGAATCAAAGCTTAAAGTCATGCTGGAGTCTGATTACGCGGCTCGTGAGGGCTCTAAAGCCGCAGGACTGGTTGCTTCAAGCCAATCTGTAACGGCAACGCAGGAACTCTCTAAAGCCATTGCGCGTGATGTCATTATTCCGCTCTTACAGAAGGAAGTGAATGAAGGGGCGAATTTCGCGCCGCTGCGACAGGTTTATAATTCCATCATTTTGGCGCTCTGGTACAAGGCCAAGGTGCAGGGCAGCATTATGGCGGCTTACGCTGATCACAACAAGGTCGACGGTGTGGACATTACGGATAAGGCTGCGACTCAGAAGATCTGGCAGCAATATGTTGAAGCTTTCAAGAAGGGCGCGGTGAACCTGGTCAAGGAAGAGAAAGACCCGATGACCGGGGATGTGATGCCGCGCCGTTATTTCGCGGGTGGGTTCTCTTTGGGAACGAAGGAAAATGCTCAGAGCGTTATCGAGAAGGTTAGCGTTTTGCCCAAGCGGTTCATGGCAGGGGCCGTGTTGGCGGGATATCTTCTGGTCAGCGCGGGTTGCGGGAGCGGCGGTGAACATGCCTCAGCGCCATTAACCCTCGAGCAGGTTACGGCTCAGGTCGACAGCAATCTTAAGTCTTTATCAGGGACGCCATCATCAACATGGATAGCCCAACAGCCAGGCTATATCGCCACTAAGAATCTTGGTGAACGTGCTTCAGATGAGTTGATGGTGTTTGCCCAGAATGTGAATGAAAATACGGATTCACGCAAATGGGCGCTGCGTCTTTTGGGTGAAGTAGGCACATCGACGAAGGTCTATGAATTCCTTATTTCTGTCGTTAATTCGAACAATGGCATTTGGCAATGGTGGCATAAGGACGAGGCGACCAATGCCTTGAATATGCTCCACAACCGTTTTCCAACAGCCTTCAAGCAAGTTCTGGAGCCTGTTTTACCAAATTATTCCACGGCAACGTCCGACCAGGCCATGAGCGTCACGGACACTTTGAAGGCTGTGTCCGCCTATTTCAAGAAGGCGACCTGGGCGGCGGTACCATATGCGTCCAAGGCTGTTGCGGCCGGGGCGTTATTCGTGGTCCTGGGCATTGTCCCTGGTTGCGGCAGCGGTAGCGGCAGTTCAACGCAAGTTGCACCGATCCTAACAGCTGAGCAGGTAAAGACGCTCGTCGACAATAATCTGCGCGCGTTCAACGGGGCCAGTTATTATTCCGGGTATCCGACTTTCCGTTCCGAATATCAAGCTATTGTGCAAGCCGGTGCACAAACCACGGATGAGCTCATGGCATTTGCCATGGATACCAAAGAGGACAAAAGCGCACGTGAGTTGGCATGGAATTTATTGGGTGTGGTGGGGTCGTACAAGAAGGTGTTTGATTTTCTGCTGCCGATCATGATGTCAAACCCATATCTTCCTGAAGGGTTGGTATCTTTTGAATGGAGTATGGCCAGGAATTCCTGGATAACACTTTTGGCCCATCAGCCGAATGCATATGATCTGATCGTTGATATCGTTAAACAATATAAGAATGGGACGGTCGTCATCTATGCTATTGCGGCGCTGCCCCGCATCAACGATGCCAGGATATTACCGTATTTAAACACCTTACTTTCTGACCCGAGCCTCGATTGGGAAGTGACCAGGTATGCTATCGATGCCTTGAGAGATACCCGTGATCTGCGTGCTATACCGATCCTGGAGATGGTTGTTAAGACCAATAAAGATTATGATATCGTTCATTGGTCCATCGATATTATTGCGTATATTAAAACTCAAAATGGGCTAAAAGCTGACCAGGCTATGAGCGTCACGGACACTTTGAAGGCTGTGTCCGCCTATTTCAAGAAGGCGACCTGGGCGGCTGTTCCTTATGCTTCCAAAGCGATCGCTGGCGGGGCTTTGTTCATTGCCCTTGGCGTGGTCCCGGGCTGCGGCGGTGGCGGCGGGTCATCATCAGCACCATCTTCTTCTTATGTTAATCCTGCTGATCTGACAAAGGATCAGATCCAGTCTTCCGTCACTAATAATCTCATGGCCATGAAGACTGTTCAAAGCCCGGTTGATGCCAAGAACAACGTCAATTATAAGAATGTTTTGTCGTTGGGCGCATATGCCACGCCAGCGTTAATTGCATATGCCGAACAGCAAAAAGGGACTGAATACCTTGACGCGGTCAAATGGGCCATTCGTTTGCTGGGGGATAGCGGCGGCCCCTATGACTATGTTTACAATTATTTATCGATGATCAGCACATCAAATGCCTGGAATTACTGGCAACAGCTGGAAGCGCAGCGGGCACTGGCTGACCTGATCGCACGTAAGCCGCAGCCCGTTACGCTGAACTCAACCAAGGCCTATCAATGGCTGTCATCCAGCATGGGGCCTTTGGATTTAGTGACGACATTCCCTGATCTTGGCGTCGACAAACAAGACCATGATGTCAGCTGGATCTTCAGTGACGGGCAGGCTATTGCAGCTTTTATCCTGGCCAATGACCTATCCCGTGCTGAACGGGTGGCGCGTGCTTTACTCAAGATCAAGGGGGATGCACAGCCGGCCTGGAATAATGCTTATATTGCGTCCACAGGCAAGGTTGCCGTCGGCACCGAGCATGAAGGGCTGTGGGTCGGGCCTAATGTGGTTGCTGCCCGCGCACTCCTTAAGCTTTACCAGGTCACGGGTGACCAGGACCTGAAGAACAAGATCCTGATGGCTATGCCTGGTTTTGTTCTTTGGTTACAGGGGAGTTTTGTTGACAAGGGCGATCTTGGCTATCTGAAAGGCGGCAAGCAGGGTGCGGCCAAGATCGATTGGACTTCAACTGAGCATAATTTGCGCGCCATGGCTTTCCTGGACCTTTATGCGAAAGTTTTGGGTGGGCTTGGCCGGAGCGAAGAAACGCGTGTTGTCAGGACTATGGCAGACAAGATCGCATCCTGGGTCGAGACCCAGATGTGGTCCAATGGGTACTATTTTCCGGGTTATGTCGCCGGGGAGACTCCGGATATCGCTGTTGGCCAGGGTGTTGACGTGCAGCTGCTCGTCGCTATCATGGCTTCTGAAGGCGGTCGACTGTCACAGTTTCCGCATGCTAAAGACGCAGTTGAGTATGTCTTGAAGAACATGCAACTTGTTTACTGGCAAGGCCAGGGATTCCAGGGCATACCGCGGGTGGATGGGAATAATTCTATCTGGGCAGAAGGTACCGGTTACCTGGTATCAGCCATGACGGTTCTGGGTTATGCCAATGAGCAGATTTACCCGTATCGCGATACATTGGCTCGCCTGCAGCAGGCCAATGGCGGGATAATGTCAGCGATCGGAGATCCGAAGCAAGGCTGGCCTGATTATTGGCCCTACGCTGGTGTTGAAGCGTTAACGGCAGTAGTAGCAGAACAGCCGCTTTCAGGAAATCAGATGATGATGAAACAGCTTCCCGCTGATAGCACCGATAAGGCGCAAGACGGTGGTATTGACCTGAGAAAATCAACAACCCCGCTGGAAATGCAAAACAACAGCGCTGCGATCAAGTTCAATATTGATCCGCGGATGATCGAACGGATCCAGTCTTCGAACGGGTTCAGACCTGAAGTTTATCTGATCGTTCCGTTGCCTAGTTTGCCCTTGTTCCTGGGCATGAGTCAGGATCAAGTTCAGCAGGTGGTTTCGTAAGAATAGTTAAAAGCCAGTGGATAATGTTTTGGCTTTTATTTAAGTAAGTGGTTTATTTCTTCAGGAAGCGCGGTGGTCAGAAATGGCTGCCGCGTTTTTTGCTGTCAGGTTTGCCTGCCTTGGTTTATTAATATTTAATAGTTTATACTTACGTTATGGTGGACGTGGTCATACGTAAGATCATTGCTTTGTTCATGGTTGTGTCATTCCTCCTTACAGGTGGGGTTGTGCCGGCGTCTGCCCAGGCATTGATGTCTAAGCCCGGAGAAATGGTTGCCTTAAGCCCTGCCTTTCATCCATCTATCCTTAGCGGTGTGAAGATCTATGCGGATGATCCATTCAGGTTTGATTTTATTCTTGATAAAGGTGATACTGATGGTGTTCAGCGTCAATCTTTAACGAATGAATCATCGCGCCTGATCAAATATTTCCTCGCATCAATCACCGTTCCCGAAAAAGATCTTTGGGTCAATTTATCCCCCTATGAAAAAGATCGCATAGTGCCGGAGGCTTTCGGAACTACCGAGATGGGGCGGGATCTTTTGGCACAGGATTATCTACTGAAGCATATCACGTCGAGTTTGATGTTCCCGGATGGGGATCTGGGTAAGAAGTTCTGGGCCGAAGTATACAAGCAGGCGCGTGAGAAATTCGGCACATCGGATATCCCGGTAGACACTTTCAATAAGGTGTGGATCGTTCCGCAGAAGGCAGTTGTTTATGAAAACAAGAATGCAGCTTATGTGGTCGAGTCGCGATTAAAGGTAATGTTAGATTCGGATTATGTGGCGCAGGGTGCAGCGGCACCCTCCCCCTTGTGGGGAGGGAATGGGAGGGGGGATTTAGCGAAAGAACTGATCCGCGAAATCATCCTCCCCGCCATCGAAAAAGAAGTTAATGAGGGGAAGAATTTCGCCCAATTGCGTCAGGTTTATCATTCGCTCATTCTGGCGATATGGTTTAAGGACAAGATCAAAGAGAGTGTTTTGGGTAAGGCATACATTGATCAGGATAAGGTTGCCGGGGTTGATATTGAGGATAAGGCTGCGAAGGAAAAGATCTGGGCGCAATATGTCGAAGCGTTCAAAAAGGGTGCGTATAACTACATCAAGGAAGATGTTGATGCCGTAACTCAGCAGCCGGTGTCCAGGAAGTATTTCTCGGGTGGGGCCGGGTTGTATGCCACAAGATCGATCATTTCAAAAACAAACGATCCGGCTCAATTGCCTCAAGGTATTTCAGATCGTTCAATGATCGTGGAAGCGAACTTTAAGCTGATGTACGACCGGCAGTTGGAATGGCGCAGTAAGACGAAGCAGGAGTTATTGGCAGCATTTTCAAAAGATACTTATGAGGAACAGACCAAAGATCTGTGGGGGCGTGATAGCTTTGAGTGGGTGGATAAGGTTGGCTATATTCCAAAGGAGCGCACGGGGATGTCTTTATCTTACTTGATCGCTCATTCTTCACGGCTGGAAGACGTGGCTTTGCAAGGAAAACTTGTAACGCTTCGCAATGAATTCCTTGGAAGATTAAAACCTTTATTGAGAGCAAAAAACGCGGCAGCCATTTCTGACCACC
>PEAF01000015.1 GCA_002753465.1 Candidatus Omnitrophota bacterium | reverse complement strand
TAGTAACCGTAAATATCCTTGCGGTTATACTGAACTTCCAAAAGATGCTTCAGGCCGGCGAAACGGACCATCAGAAACTCGTCCAGATTGCTCATGAAGATCGCGACAAAACGCGCGCGCTCCAAAAGAGGATTGCCGGGCTCCAGCGCCTCCTCAAGCACCCGCTCATTGAACATAAGCCAGCTCAGATCGCGGTGAATGAATTTATCCTGATCGTCAAATTGCTCTGCCATTGAACCCCGTTATCCCGCGTGTCAGAAAAAGCGGATTAAAACTCCTCGTTAATACTCAGCTTAAGCCGGCTGCCGGTGATCTTCTCGAACAGTTCCTTCTTTTCATTGAAGTCCGCCCTCTCGAGCAGGAAATTATCATGCGTATCCACCGCGAAGGTGATCTCCGCCGTATCCGCATTCTGAAGCTTCAGGCCCTTGACCTTTTGCAGATGCGCATGATCAAGGGAATTGGCGATGCGCAGGATCGAGGCCAGCTTCTGGACGACGATCTGTTTCTCCTCGGAAAGGCTGTTATACAATAAATGCGATTTGGAAGGATCGCCGCGACGGTGGTAGCGCGCCACACAGGCAATGATCTTGATCTCTTCATCCGTCAGACGAAACAAATTCAATGAACTGATGATATATTCCGAATGCTTGTGATGCGAGCGATTGGAAATGAACTTGCCGATATCATGAAGGTAAGAGGCAAGGGTGAGGTAAAGCCCCTCGCTTTCGTGCAAACCAAGCTGTGCCCCCAGCCCGTCAAAAAGGACCTTGGATAAATGCGCCACATGCTTGCTGTGCTCCAGATTAACGTTGTACTGCTCGCAGATGGCATGCGCGACGGAAATAAGCTGATTTGATTTGTTATACCTTTTGGAAAGCTCAAGCCCCAGGACTTTGTTGGCCAGGATCGCTTCCGCCAGCGATGTTTCCAGGATATAAACATGCGGGTTCTGCGTCAGTGTAAAGAACATCTTCAGAATGACCATGTAGGGCAAAAGCGTATCCGCGTTCTCGAGCGGCAGGTCATACGTGTGCGCGATCTCCTCCGCCGTCTTGGATGAAAGTTCTCCGACGATACGCTCGACATCCGTCAGCGTGAACTGAAAGAAATTGGTCGAGATCTTTTTATTGGGGAGGATCGCCTTCAGGTACTCCTGGTTCTCGTCGATCAGAAAAATGTCGTCGACATGCCCGCGCGGCAGGCGACGGCGGAAATAATCAAATTCATTGCCGATATATTCCTGTACCGCTTCCGCCAGCTCTTCACGGCTGCCATCGACGCGGCTGAGGATCTGCCTGAAGCGCAAAGCCCCCAGGGCCAGGCCCATATTCGTCAGCGTAAAGCCTTTTTTCAGCAGCGAAATATCCAGGCTGCCTGCGCCCATTTCCGCGATCAGAAGATTCTTGTTATGGACGGGATACGTATCCTTGAGCTTGTGCGTGATATATGTATCAATGTAATAAACAATGTCCCCCACATTCAGGACCTCGATCTCGAGGCCTGTTTTACGGCGGACCGTATCAACAAAGATATTGCGGTTGGACGCTTCGCGCACGGCGGTGGTGGCAATGACAAAGACCTGGGTGATGCCGTACTCTTTAAGGATATTCTTATATTTCTCGAGCGTACTGATGGTCAGGTTGATAGGTTCCTGCGAGATCTGACCCTTGAGGAATGTGGAACGCCCGATGGGCACCACATTCTTCAAGGACTCGAGGATCATAATATCCCCGTCCGCATGTTCACCGATCAGCAGCTTGATCGAATTTGAACCGATATCGATAACACCCGTTGCCATCGCTAATTCACCTTCACTTTGAGGATATCGCCAAGCTCCGTGAACGCCGCCAGCCAGCGCTGCCCCTCGCGCGCCTCGTCTCCTGAGGCCTGTGCCAGGCGCGCACACTTGAGCTGAGCGGCTGATTTTGCCACCGCATAATAGATGTTCTGCGCCTTCCAAAGATCGAGCTCAAGTTTAAGCTCCAGAAAGAGCCGGATGATCTTCGCGCATCTGCCGAGGAATGCAACATCCTCAGGCGCGGCCACAAGCCGGGCCATGAGCGCATTGATCCTCTGGCTCGCCAAAAGATCAAAATCCTCCCTGTCATGCTTAAAAGACCAGCGCCGCATTTCGATGACCAATAGCTCCAACTTGTCCAGATCGATATCTTCCTGCCCCAGAAGTATGCGCAGATCGCGGCTCAGGACAAATTCCGCCACATTGCCTAGGGTCTTAGGCAGCGGAATGTGATTTTCGTACAGCATGCGGATAAGCGAGGAATGCTCCTCATAGATGTAACGGAAAGATCCGTCGATCTCAGCCATGGTGTGGGCGAAGATCTTATCAAGGATCAATTGCTGTTCCTGCTTGAATAAATGCCACAGCGAATAATTCTTGGCCCCGAAATAACGGGTCATCACCTGAATGGCGCGCGGCACATCACCTTCATTGAAAACACCGCCCACCTCTCTTTTCAGACGGTCAAAAATAGCGTCATCCTTATAATAATCGACGCCGCAGATAAAATTATGATCCCCCAAATGCACCAGGGCGAAATAAACCTCGAATGTGGTCCAGGTCACTTCAGAGACGATCTCGGCCCGCCCCACGACCAGCGTGAGCTTGCCGACAGACTGCTTATGGTAAGCCTTGCGCCGGACCTGGAAACAGTACAGCTTTGTCTCATTGGCGAAATTCTCATAGAGCGAGCTCATGGCGTAATGGGCGCCAACCCTCAGGATATCCACGATCGACGGCTCTACGTAAACCTTATAGATCCGCGCGCCGTTATTGGCCTCAGGCACATTGCTTTTGGCCCTGCCGAGGATCTCCAGAAAGCTGAGCTCGATATCCTCATCCGAAACACGCCAGATGAGCTGGATCACGCGGGCGGCGTACTTAATGATCTGCACCGTTTCGATACCTGAAATGTCATCAAAGAACCAGCCGCAACTGGTGTACATGAGCAGGGCATTGCGCTGTATTTCAAGGCAACGCAGGACTTTATTCTTGTCTTCGGATGGAAGGTCCCTCCCCAAATACTCGTTCAGGAAGCGGTCCACATTGTACCGGCTGCGGTCGAGGATAATGTCAATATAGGCGTCGCGCAGCGCCCAGGGGTCTTTAACATACCCCGACATTTCGCGCTCATAACTTTTAGCCGCACGGTCGCGCAGCATATCCAGGGCCTGGCGTAAGGGTTCGCGCCACTGCTGCTGCCAGCCGGGTTTTCCGCCGGAATTACAGCCGCAGTTCCCCCGCCAGCGCTCGACGCCGTGAACACAGCTCCAGGAGCTGTTCTCGACGATCTCAGCCTCATATTCCGGCGGGTGCTTCTCGAGATACTCGCCGTATACGGTCAATCGGGAACCGCTCTGCTTCTCGATATACTGCAAGGCATAAGCGAGGGCCATGTCACCGAATTTATGATGATGCCCGTAAGATTCACCGTCAGTGGCAATATGCACCAGTTGATCCGCACCATCCTTACGGTCGAAAGCGCCAAGGATCCTCTCGGCCAAAGCCACGCCGTCATGCAAAAGCCCCTCAAAGGCTACCGCCCTCGAAATAGGACCGTCGTAGAAAAATATCGCGATCGTGCGCCCTGAAGGCAAATGGCAGATATAGGGACGGCGCAGGTCAACGGCCTGCTCATCTTCCGGAAGCCATGCACGCGGCTTCGGTAAAACCTTCCTGACACGCTTCACCTGATGCGGCGCCAGCACGGTAAAACGAATACCCTGTTCGGCCATGATATCCAGGCTTTCCAGGTCGACCGCGGCCTCGGCCAGCCACATGCCCTCGGGCTTGCGGCGATAGCGGGATTCAAAATCACGGATACCCCAGATGACCTGCGTGCGTTTGTCCCGGGTATTGGCCAGGGGCATGATCATATGGTTATAGACCTGCGCCATCGCCGAACCGTGGCCGGAGAAACGCTCACAGCTGAGCTTGTCAGCCTCAAGGATAGCCTGATACCCGTCAGGGTCTTTCAGCTCCATCCACGATAAAAGCGTCGGCCCGATGTTAAAACTGATCTTGGAGTAATTATTAACGATCTCGCTGATGCGGCCCTGCGCGTCCAGGATGCGCGAGGCGCCGTTACGCGCGTAGCATTCGGCGGAAATGCGCTCATTCCAATCATGATAAGGATGGGCGGACTCCTGAAGCTCGACTTCCTCAAGCCAGGGATTCTCACGCGGCGGCTGATAGAAATGCCCATGAATGCAAACAAACTTATTCATAAAACCACCTTTCAGGACGATCTATCGTCCGACATCAAAGGCCGGAAACGACCATGTCCCGCGGAAATTCAACAACGTAGCTGATCATGATCTCTTTTTTCTCGCCGGGGTTAAGCGGCAACGTCCACATATAAACACCCTCACGGCCCTCATATTTATCCGTATCGGGTTTAAGGCTGAGCTGGATCCTGGCCACCTTGATCTTGTCATCCTGGGCCACAGGCAGCTGATCGAACAATTTAAGCAGCACGGCGCGCGGCTTGTAACTCTGCACCGTTATCTTATAAACATAACTGAGCTTCTTGGTCGGCGAAGGAATATTGCCCAGCATGGTATCGTCCGACTTTTTCTCCATAAGCTCGCGCTTGACGGCAACGCCTTCATCTACACCCAAATAAAGGTCAAATTTCTCACCCGGGGCGATAGTTTTCTGGATGTCGGAATTGCCGACAAAAGCACCGTCCAGAAAAATATTCACGCGGCCCGCCATGATCTGGTCCTTGGGATCATTCATGACCTGAGATTTCAAATAAGCATAGGTCGAAAGCTTGGGCGTCGCGGCGTATTCGAAAACAACATCCAGATCCTGCGCCAAAAGCGGCACGCGCACTTCACTGCCGTCAGACTTGACCGTTACAGGCCGCGCCACCTTATAAACCAGGGCAGCCCCCGCATTTTCAGCCTGCGCATAGGAAACCGCTGCTCGCGCCGGGGCCGGAGCCGCCGCCGGAGCCGCAGACTCCATCCGCTCTTCCTTCATGGCGCTGTCTGACATACCGCCCAAGGCCATATTCATCGCACGCTTTGATTTTGCGTAATACGGCTCATACTGTAATTGAGCGGCCTGCGGCATTAAATACCATACGGAGGAAAGCTCAGGCATGCGCCCGCCGACCGACGGCCGCGCCGTCGAAAGCGTGAGCGCCACATCACTCCAGTCCTCACCCGTGGTTTGATGGATGACGGCCAGGGCGCTGAGATTGGCCTTGGCTTTCTCAAAGGCGACGCGCGCATCGTAAACAGGATACCAGCCGACGTCATTGACGGTATACGACAGCTCAATGGTCAGATCGCCCGGCTTTAAACACTCGACATCCACGCTTAAGAGCCGCTCCCAGCGGCCATTGTTGGACCGGACCTGATTAAGTTCATTCTGCAGTGTCTCACGCTCAAGCGCTTTCTCGCGCAACTTGATCGTATTCATTTGACGGCCGTCACCATACGCCTTCGTACCCTCTTCCAGAAAAGTCAGCGTGCCCTTGAGTTCATCAACCGTCGGGACCTTGCTGGCCATATCCTTGGGTAACTGCGTACCTGTAAAAAGCCTGACGGAATCCAGGAATGCCTTTTTCTGATCCAGCACGGCCATATCATTCTGCAACGCCGCCACCGCATCATCTACGACCTGGATCTTGGCCTCCAGCTGACGGACCCTTTCATCCACGGGCTCGGCCAGAAAAGTACTCTTGATGCCGGCCCCCAGGATCTTGACCGTAGCGGTACCCGCTCCGGAAACCGACAGAGAATTCTCGTCGAAATTAGGCTGCACCCCCTTAAGCACAACAGTCTGCGTACCTTCCTTAAGGTCAACCTTGACCGTGCGCGTAACACGCGCCGCATCAGGATAAACCGTAACTTGGGTGATCGCGGAACCTGATCCGACGATCTCGGCCATCGCTAGCGGCATACCCGTCAACACCAGAATACCAACGATCAACCAGGAACGGACTGTCATGTCAAACTCCTTAAGCTGCACGTTTAAAGAAAATAACGCTGAGCGGCGGCATCGTCAAATTAAGAGAATGCTCGCGGCCATGCGCCCCGATGCGCTCACTGCAAACCTGCCCGGCATTGCCGTGCCCGAAGCCGTGATATTCCTTGGCATCCGAATTCAGAAGCTCGCGCCAGACGCCGGGAGACGGAACGCCCACACGGTAATGCTCGCGCAGTACCGGCGTAAAGTTGCACACCACCAGGATATCCTGATTACGGTCCTGGGTCTTGCGCACGAACATCAAGACGCTGGATTCCCAGTCGCCGCAATCGATCCACTCAAACCCATGATGAGTAAAATCATCCTCGTAAAGTGCCGGCTCATGGCGGTACATATGGTTCAAATCCTGCACCCACTTTTGAACGCCCTGATGCGGCTCCCACTGCAGTAAATGCCAATCCAGGCTCTTCTGATAATTCCACTCGTCCCACTGCCCGAATTCACCGCCCATAAAATGCAACTTCTTGCCAGGCTGACCGAACATATAACCGAAGAGCAATCTTAAATTCGCGAACCTGTCCCTGGGATATCCCGGCATTTTATTCAGCAGAGAACCCTTACCATGGACCACTTCATCATGGGACAGCGACATCATGAAATTCTCGGTGAACGCATAAAGAAGGCCGAACGTCAGCTGATTGTGATGATACTTGCGGAAGATCGCCTCTTTGGAAAAATACACCAGTGTGTCATGCATCCAACCCATATTCCATTTCATCCCGAAACCGAGTCCGCCATCCCACACAGGCTTGGATACCTTGGTCCACGCCGTCGACTCCTCGGCGATCATCTGAATACCCTCATGCGCGCCATAAACCGCTTTATTCAATGACTCAATGAAATGAATGGCTTCAAAATTTTCGCGCCCGCCGTAACAGTTCGGGATCCATTCGCCTTCTTTGCGGGAATAATCAAGGTATAATATCGATGCGACACCGTCCACACGCAACCCGTCCGCGTGATACTTCTCCATCCAGAACATGGCGCTGGAGATCAGATAGCTCTTCACTTCAACACGGCCATAATTAAAGATCGAACTTTTCCAGTCGGGGTGATAGCCCTTACGCATATCCTCATGCTCATAAAGCGATGTGCCGTCGAACTGATAAAGACCGTGGCCATCATTAGGAAAATGCGATGGAACCCAGTCTAAAATAACCGCTATGTCGTTCTGATGGAACCGCTCAATGAGGTGCATCAGATCCTGCGGCGATCCAAAGAAAGACGCCGGCGCGAAATACCCGATGGTCTGATACCCCCATGAACCCTGAAAAGGATGGGCCATGACAGGCATGAGCTCGACGTGCGTATACCCCATTTTAACAACATATGCCACCAGCTTATCCGCCAACTCAAGGTAGGTGAGCGACCGGTGCCCTTCATCAGGAGACCGCATCCAGGACCCCAGATGGACTTCATACACCGAAACAGGCTTGTTCAGCGCATTGCATTCCTTGCGCTTGGACATCCACACCTGATCGTTCCACGCATAACCGATATCCCACACGATCGAGGCTGATTTCGGCGGGATCTCGGAATGGAACCCCACAGGATCGGCCTTTTCAAGCTCCCAGCCCTGATGTGTTGTGATCGCATACTTATAATGCGCCCCGTGGCCGATGCCGGGGACAAAAGCCTCCCAAATGCCCGTGCCGTCCCAGCGCGGCACCATCGGCGTCACCCCGCGCTGCCAGCCATTATGGTCCCCGACCACAGAAACTTTTTCTGCGTTCGGCGCCCATACGGAGAATTTTACGCCCTTAACGCCGTCACGCTCAAGGATGTGCGCGCCAAGTTTTTCATAAAGCTTGAAATGATTGCCTTCTTTAATAAGATGCGCATCGAAATCCGTCATTTCATGAGAAACTGACGGCGGCCGGTTCAAATGACCCTGAACCTCAACGATCGGTTGTTCTTTCTGTTCCGCGGCAATAGACGGCGCGCCCTTGGCACGCGACACAGTCTTGCCGGATGGCATGATCGTTGCTCCCATAGATCCCCCCTGGTTGTAAAACCAATTATGAACCGGTCTAACTGAACAGCTAATTACATCCCAAGCTCAGCACGGACCTGGCGCTCAGCCTCGAACCAATCCCTCTGATCATCGCCATGATCAGCGCCGCGGCTGACATAGATCTCGTACGCTTTATTTTCAACGCGACGCCAGAAATCATCCTGGCTCACATTTTTCTTAACAACAGCTTGAGCTTCTTTTTTAACAGCAGGTTTTACTTCCACCTTCACGTCGACCTTTGCCGGAACCGGCTTAACAACCGCCTTGACGGGCTCAACGGACTTCTTCGCGGCGCTGACAACCTTGCCTGAAACACTCTTTTTCACGACCATAACTCCCCCTTTTGATTATCGGAACGGCACCAAACCATCCCTACACTTTCCAAATATCCTTGGCGTATTCACGGATCGTGCGGTCGCTCGAGAAGGGGCCCGACTTGGCCACATTAATGATCGACGCGCGCGTCCATGCATCCTGATCCTGATATAATTTTGACGCCTCATCCTGCGCCCGGCAGTAACTCTCAAAATCCGCGCACAACATGAAAAAATCACCATTGTAGATCGTATTGAGCAGCGGATCAAAAAGGCCGGGCTGCCCTGCCGAAAAGAAATCATTCTCCATCAAGCGGAAGATCTCGCGCAAATGCGGTGAGCCCTTGATGTAATCACGCGGCACATACCCTTTAACACGCAGCGCCTGGACTTCATCGGACTTCAGGCCGAAAATAAAGATATCCTGGCCGCCGAGGCTCTGGGCCATTTCAATGTTCGCCCCGTCATAAGTTCCGACCGTCAAGGCACCGTTTAGCATGAACTTCATATTCCCCGTACCCGACGCTTCCATTCCCGCCGTCGATATCTGCTCGGACAAGTCGGCCGCCGGTATGATCTTCTCGGCCAAAGACACGCGGTAATTCTCAAGGAACACCAGGCGCAGCTTATCGCGTACAGCACGGTCGTCATGCAGGATCCCTGAAACATTGTTCAGGAATTTAATGATAAGCTTGGCCATGTGATAGCCCGGCGCCGCCTTGCCGCCGATGATGAACGTGCGCGGCTGAACGAACATATGCGGATTATTCTTCACCTGCAGATACTGGGACATGATATACAGCCCGAACAGGAACTGACGCTTATATTCATGCAGGCGTTTGACCTGAACATCGAACAGGGAATTGCGGTTGATCGACACATCCGTCGTCCGCAGGACGTAATCAGCCATGGCATTTTTGTTAGCCTGCTTGATGGCGCGCCAGCGGCGCTGGAACTCCTTGTTATCCTTATGCTCGAGCAAGCGCTCCAGCTGGGCGAGATCGGTCACCCACTTGTCACCGATCGTTTCCGTGATAAGGTCGGAAAGCTTGGGGTTAGCCTTGAGCAGCCAGCGGCGCGGCGTGATCCCGTTGGTCTTATTGTTGAACCGCTCAGGATACATTTCATTGAAATCACGGAAAAGCTGGGCTTTCAGAAGATCGGTATGCAGGGCTGAAACGCCGTTGATCGAAAAACTGCCGACGATGGCCACATGCGCCATGCGCACCCTTTTAGGATTGCCCTCTTGAATGATGGACATACGGCCTAAGCGCTGGGCGTCACCCGGGAATTTCTGCGCAACCTCATCCAGGAAGCGCCGGTTCATTTCGAAAACGATCTCCAAATGCCGCGGCAGCACAAGACCCATGAGATCCACCGTCCAGCACTCTAAGGCCTCAGGCAGCAACGTGTGATTGGTGTATGCAAAAGTCCGACCGGTCACGCCCCAGGCCTCTTCCCAGTCAAACCCCTCATTATCGATCAGCACGCGCATCAGCTCAACGACCGCCAAAGTCGGATGCGTGTCATTCAGCTGTATGCAGACCTTCTCATGCAGCTTATGCATGTCATTTTTTTCCGTCTTATGCCGACGGATAATATCAGAGATCGATGCCGCCGTGAAGAAATACTCCTGCTTCAGGCGCAGCTCTTTACCCTGGCTCACATTGTCATTGGGATACAAAACTTTGGAAATGCTCTCGGAGAGGATCTTCTCTTCAACCGCGCGCTCATAATCGCCGTGATTGAAATATTCAAAATCAAACTCGCCGTTGGCCCGGGCTGACCACAGCCGCAGGGTATTGACCACATCATTCTTATAGCCGGGTATGGGCGTATCATAGGGCACGGCCAGAACAGACCTGGCCTGGACCCAGCGCGCACCGAACTGCGCTGTCGGATCGATCTGCCCGTAAAAACTGACCGCCACCTGGTACTCGGGACGGGCGATCTCCCAGGGATTGCCGTTACGCATCCACTCATCAGGCAATTCAACCTGCCAGCCGTCCTTGATCTTTTGATTGAAGATCCCGTAATCATAACGGATGCCGTAGCCGTGCGCCGGGATCCCCAGCGTGGCCATCGAATCCAGAAAGCACGCCGCCAAACGACCGAGGCCGCCATTGCCTAAACCAGCATCAAGCTCCTGATCACGCACATCTTCCAAATTAATATCAAGCTCGCGCATGGCGGCTTCAATGTCTTTTTCTTTACCCAGATTGAACATGTAATTACCCAAGAGCCGCCCGATCAAAAACTCCATGGACAGATAATATACGCGGCGCTTGTTTTCCTGATGATAACGCGTCTGGGTCTTCATCCAGCGGTCAACGATGCGGTGACGCACGGCCAAAGCCAGGGCATGAAAATTATCAAGAGCGGTGGCCGTGGCAGCGTTTTTGGCAAGATAATAGGTGCGGATCTCCTGAACAGACGCCTTAATACCGTCCTTACTGAGATCAGGGCTAACGGGGTAAGTCTCTTTAGGTTTTAACATGCGCATCCCTTCAGAAGATAGAAACATTAAATGCGAGATAACCCATTATTTAGAAACAACTTACATCTAAAGAATAGAATTATACGCTGAGCGCCGCCGGCGTCAACAAAAATTACATTATCGAACTCGATCAAACGGAACTGGCGGTGGGAAATGATTGATCCACTGGATCTGCCCACTCCTGAGCGCCAAGACATCCGTACCGCAACTATGTTTTACTACAATCTTATTCTTTTCAATATGATACGGCACTGTGCCAAACACATCTCCGCCGCTTAACAGATTGACCCGGCCGCTATCTAGAAATTCATACCCCAAGAACGCAACGCCGTCAACATGCTCCTCCCACCGGGTCCCTTCCAATAACGGTAATTCCTCATTGGGTGTAAGAAAATTAACGATATTATAACTTTCATACAGAAAGAGCCCTGCACTTGCCACCGAAACGATACTCAGAACCAGCCTTTTAAATTGATCCCCCATCATTAGATACCTCTAACACCTACTGAAACACAGCCCCCGTTGATGCCGATGTCACCAACCTGGCATACCGCCCCAGATATCCCGTCTTTTCCTTAGGAGCCAGAAGAACTTGCGTCTTTTTACGGCCCGCGATCTCCTGATCGGTCAACTTCACGTTAATAGAATTTTCAGGTATATTAATTTCTATTTTATCACCATCATTAATATATGCAATAACACCGCCGGCGGCCGCCTCAGGTGAAATGTGGCCGATACAAGGCCCCCTAGTACCACCTGAAAAACGTCCATCGGTGATCAAAGCAACGTGTTTATGCAGCCCCATGCCAACGATCGCGGCCGTAGGCGAAAGCATCTCGCGCATACCAGGCCCTCCCGAAGGGCCTTCATAACGGATGACCACCACATCCCCCTTAACGATCTTGCCGGCAAGAATGGCCGCCATCGCCGCTTCTTCACCATCGAATACCTTGGCGGTACCCGTAAAAACCATCATCTCCGGCTCAACCCCGGACTGCTTGACGATCGCCCCTTCGGGCGCGATATTGCCATAAAGGACCGCGATACCACCCTCAGCATGCACCGGCGCTGCGAGCGACTGAATGACCTCGGGATCATACTGACGGACCTTATCGATGATCTGGTGCACACTGCGCCCCGAAACCGTCGGAAGATCATGCACGGAATCCTTCAGGATGCGCATGACGGCCGGAATACCGCCCGCATGATGAAGATCTTCCATATACCACTTCCCCGCCGGGTTCATGCTGCATAAATGCGGCGTCGCCTTGCTCAGGCGGTCAAAATCCTTCAACGTTAAAGGAACCTCGGCCTCGTGCGCGATGGCCATAAGATGCAGTACCGTGTTGGATGACCCGCCCAGGGCCATGTCCGCGCGGATCGCATTTTCCAGGGCCTTGAACGTCACAATATCGCGTGCTTTCACATCTTCCTTGACCAAAGATACAATGCGCTGACCGCTCTCGTAAGCAATGCGCTGTTTCTGCGTCAGGACCGCCATGGTCGACGCGCAATAAGGCAAAGAAAGCCCCATGGCCTCTGACAGGCAAGCCATGGTGTTGGCGGTATACATCCCCTGGCATGAACCGCAGCTCGGGCAGGCCTCACACTCAAGGACCTGTCGCTCTTCTTCGCTCATCTCGCCCTTCTTGAATTTTCCAACAGCCTCGAATGTATCCGTGATCAGGTTCAGGCGGCGCTTGCCCTGATGCCCGGCCATCATGGGCCCGGCCGTCACAACAATGGTCGGCACATTCAGCCGGAGAGCCCCCATCATCATGCCCGGCGTGATCTTGTCGCAATTGGTCAGCAAAATAAGCCCGTCGAAAGCATTGGCCGCCGTAACAGACTCGATGACATCCGCAATCAGCTCGCGCGAAGGCAGTGAATACCGCATGCCGGAATGGCCCATCGCGATCCCGTCACACAAGGCCGGGACCCCGAAAATAAACGGTGTTCCGCCGGCATTCTCAATGCCGCGCTCAATAAAACGCTCGAGGGTGCGCATCCCCGTATGCCCCGGGACCGCATCCGTAAAAGAAGACGCTATCCCGATAAACGGCCGGTCCATATGAGAGGCATGCAGCCCCGTTGCATAAAGCAATGCCCGGTTGGGCATCCTTTCAAGTCCTTTTTTGATCCTGTCAGAACGCATAAGTGCTCCTCACTTTTTCCCTGTTTCCAGTTTTCTGATCTTTTTCACAGGCCTTTTCACCGCCGCCTTCGACGGAATAACCTGAGCTCCCTGCTTGATCTTACGGATCTGCTCGGGCGTATAAACGGCGCGCAACTTAATCACCACATCAACGCGGTTGTCCACCATCTGCCCTTGAATGGTCTTGATCTCGGCGACCATGGGGTCAATTTTTTCCTGCGTCAGCGTATCGGCATCCAGCGCCTTACGCAAAAATTCGTAGCGGCTGTTGAGCTCATTCTTCAGAAAATCACGCCGGGATTTATACTCATCACGGATAGCCCTGATTTTATCTTTCTGCTCCGGCGTAAGGCCCAGCCCGCCATCCATATCAACCTGCACCGCCTCAACGGCCGTTACCGGCTCCGCCGCCCAGGCCAAATCCCCCGCAACCCCAAGGCCACATACACATAAAAATATCAGCAGTCCTCTCATCATGCCCCCTTTTTCTGACGATGACGATAAACCTCTCCCAGAACATCCGCCAGGGCCAGGCAACACGCTATGGCCACCATGACGATGATCCTGACATGTGAACGCTCACCCTCGATCATGAATTCACGCTTTAACTGGAACCCGATCACGACAATCGTCAACCACAGGACGACCTTATGTTCGCGGCTGTCCCACACCCGCTGCCAGCTAAAGGGCCACTTATCTCCCGCCTCATACGGCGTAAATGCCGACCACATCGCCGGGACCTTGGCACAATAATCCAGAAAAGCCGCACCGAATTTATCGGTCAACATTTTCTGCTCGCTGCGGATCGTACGCGTATAAACGGCCGCCAGAACTGCAAATGTGATCAAGCCGACCCAAAAGAGCTTAAGCATGACCACAACGCCCAAAAGGATCAAGCCCGTACCGACATAAAGCGGATTGCGCACATAAGCATACGGCCCCGATGTCGTCAATTTATCCATCTTGATCGCATAGCCATTCGACCACAGGCGCATGAACATCCCCGCCACCATGAAGACAGCCCCGCACGCTGTCGAGCGGATCGACGGCACCGTGAAAAAGGCCAGATAAACAGCCAGAGGATAAAACACCGCAAAACGCAACCTGAAAAGCCTCTTAATACGCGCCAGGAGATTCGACATAGACCCTTTCTGAAAAGTTCATTCCTTAGCTTTACGTTTATTTAACAAAAATAACCCACGCCGCATACGCCACATAAAAAGTCCCGCCGAGGATCATCACCCACGGGTCCACGCGACGCCGGAAAGTGACCGCATATAAAACAAAAGCTGCGGATAAAAGGGCCAGCACCGCTGACACAAGCGCCAAACCCTCAACCTTCCAGGGCGTGAACAAAAGCCCGACACTGACCGGGAACGTCGACTGGAAGACCATGGCGCCGGTCATATTGCCGACAGCGAGCGTGTCTTTCCCCTTGAGCGTCCAGGTGACACTGTTGAACTTCTCAGGAAGTTCTGTCGCGATCGGGGCCACAAGCAGGGCGAACAAGAGCGGGCTCATGCCACAGGCCGCAGACACAACACTCATATTCTGCACAAAAACCTGCGCGCCGAAAACCATAAGGACCAGCGCAACAGCCACCTGGAGAAACGCCCACGCTATATGATGATGGGCCTCATCCACCAAGCCCCACTTGACGGGCATCTTAATGATATGAAGCCCCTCAAAATGTTCCAGCGCCGCGCTATCCCCCGCCATCGTGCGCATCACGTAAAAAATATAACCAGCCCCCAGCAAGAAGGCCAGCGGCGTTGTCACGCCATGGCCAAAGGCAATCGGCAGAAAAACCGCTGACGAATACATGACCAAAAAGAACTTAAGGTCGCGCTTGAGCGTCCGGTGCTCGGCCCGGACTTCCGGTACGCGCCCTGCCCGCTTAGACGCGATGATGGCCGACACGCCGACCAGAAAGAAACCAATGGTCGCCAGCATGAACGGAGCGCCGAGTATCGCGCCGACACCGATCTCCTTGGACTGATGCGCGCCAGGAGCAAAAATAGCAACGAGCGGTAAAATCGTCTCCGGCAGAGCCGTACCTACGGCGGCCAGGATACTGCCCACCACGGCCTGCGAGAAAGACAGCCTGCGGCCGATCACCTCAATGGCATTGGTAAAGCCCTCTGCCGCCAGAAGGATCATGGCCAGGCTGAGCAATAAAAATAAAATAGCGTTCAGCATAACACGCCCCCCCTGACCTTTTGAAGGATCAAGGCATTCTCATCGTGACGGGGACTTCCGTTGAATGCGACTACTTTCACAAGTCTCCTTATTTCAATGAAACCGAAGCCTCGCCGACCTTATGCCGGCGCAATTTTCTGACCGTAAAAACGAGCCCGTCAGCCTCTACCGTCTCGCCGCCCTCAAACGCCTCATCCTTATACCGCGCACACCAGTCTGTGAAGCGCAATGACGCCTCCGCCTCACCCGCCACTGGCCGCCCGATCACCTGGGCCAGCACCCCCATGGTAACGCCGCCGCCGACGATCCATCCCCCCGCGTAAGCATGGATATAAACCGGGAACCGGTCAAACTCATCTTCAATATCCCCGACAAGCTCCTCAATAATATCCTCGAGGGTGATCATGCCGATAATGCCCTTCTCTTTGGCGGCAACCAGCATGATGTGCAGGTTCTCCTGGATCATTTTCTCCAGCGCAAAAGCAATGGTCACATCGGATTCAACCGACTTGATCGGCCGGACAATCCCCTTGACCGTCGGGTCCGCCGGATTAAGCCGTAGCGTCGCAATAATATCCTTGAAATTAACGTAACCCTCAATATGCTGCGCACAATCGCCGCCTTTGCAAACCGGAAAACGCGTATGCATATCCATATGCGCGCGAATGAGCGCCTCCGAGAGCGTCGCGCAAACTGGGATCGTGCAGATATCATCCACCGAGATCATGATCTCGCGCACACGGCGGGAAGAAAGCTGGGCCGCCGCGACCACGATCTTCTCCTCACGCGCACCGATAAGGCGCGATGTGCGCGCCAGGGCTGCCGCGGCATGCAGTTCATGCAGCCCCGCATCTTCACCCGTCAGAGCAAACTTCTTGAAGAACGTGCCGATCACCCATTTGACCACGCGCTCCAAGACACGCACCACGGGATGGAACGCCTGGAAAAGCCCGCGCATGAAAGGCGACAGCCCCAGGCACACGCGCTCACGGTTATTGATCGCCATGATCTTGGGCATCCGCGAGAGGCGAAGTTCGGTCATGCCGCTGAGCGGAATAACGATCACCATCAATGAAATGGCATCTGAAACCGCCGTGGAAAAATGGAACCTCTCCACCAGATAGGGTGAAAGGAGGTCTCCCGCGCTTAACCCGCCCGTCGCCCCCGCAACGGCGGCCAGGAACGTAATGCCCAGCTGAAGCACGGCCAGGCTTGCCTCCATATTGCTCTTCATGAAAACAGCCTCAACCGCCCCGTTGACCTTACGCGCCTCCAGAACGTGGAGCCGCGCCCGTGACACAGACGCCAGCGCCATCTCGTAGGCCGCAAAGAATGCGGTGCAAACCAAAGTCACGATTATAATTAAGATTTCTAATATAATTGTCATATAAGGTTTATATTCTCCAATAAGAAGAGCAAACACGCAATAAAAACCTCAAGAAGAACCGCCGCCTTGCGGCAAACATTCATTTATGTTATGTTTTTATAATTATGATCTCAATAGCCCGACAAAATACCCCGTCAGAGATCGTCATTGAGATCACCGGTCAATGCAATATGCACTGCACCTACTGCACGCAGACAGGACGGCGCCTTGAACATCTTCCCCTGACAAGAATTAAGAATATCATCGACCACGCTAAAGACCTCGGCGTGAAAGCAATCCGCATTACTGGCGGTGAACCACTGCTGGTGCCACACCTGACAGACATCCTTGCTTACAGCAAGAAAAATCATCTTTACACACTTTTAAATACTAACGCAACTGTCATAACCAAAGAACAGGCGCGTATCATCGGGCAGACTGTCAACAACGTGCTTATATCCCTGCAAGGATACAATCAGGCATCAACACAAAAACTTACCGCGTCTCCCGGGAACTTCGAAGAAAAGATCAATAATGTTTTCCTGCTCAAATCTTACGTGCCTGTCCTGCGCCTGGGCACTGTGATAACGCCTGCACTTACCGACAACTTCACCCGATACGCTTCCCTGATCGAAAAGGTCAAGCCTGACGCATGGGAACTGTTCCGCCCGATGACAGCGCCGAAAACCGCTCAGACCATCCCCGCGAATACATATCAGAAACTGGCCCTGGCGCTTCTGCGATTACACAAGAAAAGGCTGCGCGCCGTTATAGGCAATGCCATTCCTTTTTGCATCCTAACAAGCCGCAAAACGGCACGACTTGTTTTTGCCGGCGGGCGCGCTGATGACGGACACACGCGCCTGATATACGATGCACGAGGATTCTTTAAACCAAGCTATTTCATCCACGAAAACCTCGGGACAGACCTGGCAAAAGCCTGGCGCCATCCCTTTTTAAAGAAACTTAATGAGACCGCCTACTTACCGGTAGACTGCCAATGCTGTGAAGATTTGAAAGATTGCTGCGGCGGAAGCCGTGTCGCCGCCAATCGCTCAGCGGGGACTTATTTCTCGCATGACCCCGCCATGTTTAAGAGTTCCGAGAAAAGTTTAATTTGAATCTGCCCGTTCTTGCGGGCGTTGACCAGGAACCTTAGAAAGATCTCCAGATCCCGCCTCCCTTGTGAAGACACATAGAGATTGTGATGAAGGACAAGGCCCGTCACCTTTCGATGGGCAATAGAATGGAGCGTCCTGCGGATCATGCTCCCGGCATCAAGGGCCATGATTACCCCGTCATCCAACGTTTTCAAGGCAACATTTGCCGGAAGATCTAAAAATAGCCGCCCTTTGGGCCGAAGCTCGCGCTCGGCCGAGAATATAGAAAACCCCTCATCTTCAAGAATATCCAGCGTGTCCCCATTAAAACTATGGTACGGCGGTACAAAGGCGTCGGTGGCATATGGACCGAAACAGGCGCGCATTTTTCTCCGCCCGGCACGCAGATCAGAGCGCTGCGCCGCCGAATCCCGGCAAGCACCAAATTCATATTTCCGCTCACCCGGCAGTGCGTAATTATGATGCCTCCAGCCGTGCTGAACAAGATCCACCAGTTCAGGCGTCCGCCTGACGCGTTCCACGAGGAACTTTTGTGCACCGCGCGTAAGGCAGCCGGGGACCACGCCATAAACAACAGGGATCCGCAATTCCAGGGCTAATGAAAAAAACCTCTTAAAAGAGGCATCCAGCCGCCATACGTCATCATCCCTAAGAAAAACCAGCGGCTTGCTCAACATCTCTCAAAGTATCCTTTTTAATAACAGCATTATCTAAGCACCCGCTCCGCCGACCAACATCAAGCGACCATCAGCAGCGCGGTCACAGACAATTGTTTAAAACCTTTAACAATCCGGCTTGAGATTTCTCGATCGAGAATCTTTCTTCTACGGTCTGCCGCGCCCGGAGCGCCATCTTGCGCGTGCGTGCTGGATAAGAACAAAGCGCTTCGATCCTTTTGTAAAGCGCCTGCACATCATTCTCGGGCACTAAATAACCGCTAGCGCCATCCTCGATCAGCTCAGGGATCCCTGCATGGAATGTGCTGACAACGGATAACCCTGACGCCATAGCCTCTTTCAAAACATTGGGGATGCCCTCCCTGTCCTTATTCTCAGCGGTCCGGCACGGAAATAGAAAAATATCGTGTTGCCCAAGTTCAGCATAAAACGCGCGCTGCGGCATAAATAACTTTATCGTCACAATATCCTGCAACTTACGCTCAATAACCTGCGCCTTGATCCAGTCCGCCAAAGCGCCATCACCTATGACAGTCACGCGGGCCCCCGTTCTCCAGGATTTGACCTTCTCCGCCACATCTAAAACAAGATCAAACCCTTTCTTCTCGACAAAACGCCCGGCAGCCAGAATCCTGAGGCTACCTCTTTCAAATGCTCGCGGCTGAAAAGGCAGCTGCGCCAGATCGATACCCCCGTACTCAACAACGATCTTTCGAGCCGGAAACCCGGCACGAACAAGTTCTTTTTTCTGGAATATCGACCGGGCTATAACCTTGCAGCAAACCGCAGACAATGTCGGGAGCATGGCACAGACCCGAGGATCGCTAAGCTCAAACCCTCGATAGAACGAGATCAAAGGGATCCCTGACTTCTTGGCGAACAGAAGATACGGTATCGCATCGCGTAAGAACTCAGCGAGCATGGCCTTAGTGTGCGCCATCTTCAACAATGATTGCAGGGAGGGGTACTCGCTGGGCGGAACCATGGGGAAATGGTTACCATGCAGCAGTACCCGGCGCATACGCTGACAATGGACGCGGAGCTTTAAGCCATGCGACATGATCACATGCTCGCACAATAAAAACGGCACATAGCCTTCAAGGTCGTCCAGCTCACGGTAAATAAACGGCTCATGTGCCGCATCGACCCTGGCGCGCAGGACCGCCAAGCCACCCCTCACTCCAGGCAAATCTAGTCGGCAATCTAATGGACTTGGGCTAATCTTCATTGGGAAAACCCATCGCGCGCATCTTGGAATCTATCAGCATGTTCTTACGTAAAACCAGACAAAGATCACAATGCTGCCATGGCGCCCTATGGGGATCGACACCCTCAGCCCCTTTTGCCACAACGCGCTGGAATTCAGCTGAGAAGAAGGCCGCGGAAAAACCACTACCCGCCAACTTGGCGACAGGCGAAAAAGTCCTGCAGCAATTAAAAAGACCGCCCTGCAAGTTCACCATGGCAAAGAACCATCCGTAATAACATCGCTTGAGGTGGACGCGCCCGGCCACCTGAGCTGCAAACGCAGTCAGCATTTCCACATCAACATCGACGCCAAGGACACGCGCCTGATGCTTGATACCATCAAGTCGGCCCAGGACACTATCTACTTGCCGCTTACTGCAGGAAATACTTTCTTGATCCTTCGAAAGAACAAAGGGGAACTTGAAGCGCACCCGCTTGAACTTCAAATGACCAGCCAATTCAAGAAAGGCCTCCATGTCGTCCACATTATCTTTATAAATAATAAAATTCAGCAGCACATTGAACCGCCGCTGAAGCTTCATGGCCGACTGCAGCACACCATTGAAATTCGCTGCCGCAACGCCATGGACCTGCGCAAATTTCTGCGGATCCGCTGCCGCAAGATTAAGGTGAAACGTTAACTGGGGATTGGGAGCGATCTTCAAAAGCCGCGCAACGACATCCGGCACCGCCCCATTAGTGAATACCCTCACGTTTAGATCAGCCCGTAATAGCCAACGGACCAGATCGACAATATGCGGATGCAAAAGCGGCTCGCCAAGGCCAGAGATCTGAATAGAATCGGTTCCGCGCGCGCAAGCCTGACGGACAATTTTTTTAATCGCCGCAAAAGACAGGAAATGCCGCCGGCCCCTGGCCACAACGCTTGGTTTAAAACAACTGTGCGTCCTGCAAAAACGGCAATGATAATTACAAAGCGAAATGATCTCTAAATGCAGTGTTTTGGGACCCAGCAGGAGATATTTACATTTAATACTCTCCAGGCGCAAGGCATCCAGGTCCACCCCAATGCCCCTGCGGCGCAAATCAGCAAGCAATCTCCAAAACCGGCCCCTGAACCTTTTCCGGCAAGAGGCGGACATGGGTATCAAGGCATCAATATTAAATGAAACCGTATCTCCCGACGAAAGACGGGCCAAAAACAACTTCCATTTCGCATGATCGCCATCGATCTTCCAGATATATCGCAATATGCCACCCTCCGTAGAGCTAGGATCCCGACAAAGGCCAAATCTTCAGAACCCCAATATATTTCGCAGCCTCAGGCCAAAAATGAAGATAGCTTAAAACACAACCGAAAAATAAAAAGGGTGCAAAAGGTATACGTGTCGAGCCCTTACGCGCTTCCTGAAAAACATGCTGGATCAAAAAGAACACGGTGGCATATTTTAACATCTGAAACGCCACCCTAACCCAATAACCCAAAGAAAGCACATCATCTTTCAAGAACACTCTAAAAATGAACCCGAAGCACAGCAAGCAGGCCATTAATAGGACCTCTTTCCTTACTTGCCCTGAAGCCCTGGCCCATACAGCAACCAGCAAGATATAAACAGCCATCGTCAATAATGGTATCTTCGGCAGAGGCAGCACGTGAAACAACGACGGGAGGCACCAGGATGCCGCCACCGCCATCGCTATCTGACGCCAAAGATCATCACGAAAATCCTTTTCTGCCAGCCGGAGCCGCACATCCGGCAATGTCCGGACCGCCCTAAGAAAAAGAAACACCAAACCACTTATAAATGCATTCACGAAAAGTATCAGCGCCGGATAAGAGTCGCCGCCACTGCCGGCCACCGGTATCATAAAACAGGCATAGATAAAGAAAAGCTTTGCATCCCCGCCCCTCCAGAACCCGCGCCTGAAAAGAACCCACGCGATCACGCCTGCCAGCAACCCGTTGAGCAGCAGGGCATACAGACCGACCTGTCGCAAAATAACCGCCGCTGACTGAAGGGCAACCCCCATACAAAGCAAAATAGCGATATGGCGATTCCTGATCTTTCTTTCTTTAAGATCAGTATAGCTCGTAACAAAGCCCGTTATAATTATCAATATGGCTGATACTTTATAGATCATTTTATCAAACTGCGTAAAGAAATATGTTAAAGTTGAAACCATGCACCCGAAACATAAATTTCTCTTTCACTTCACCCACAAAGAAACGCTCGGGCATGCCACACGCCTCACATCTCTGGTCAACGCCCTCACAAAGACCATCCCCTGTGAAGTATACATCCTGCAAGGAGGCGTTCCGCAGAATTTTATCATCTTTCCCGCAAAGGCGAAAATTTACCACATTCCCTACCCATTCGACTCAAAAATCAGCTTTAATGGCCCGCGCGCCACGGTGCACGCACGGGAAAGGGCCGGATTCATCCTTAATATTATCAAAGAAGTCCGGCCTACCGCATTCATCACGGAATTCTTCCCCTTCGGACGACTTGAATGCCTGCCCGAGCTGCTGCCGTCGCTGCATTTTCTAAAAACATCCAAAACCAGGATCTTTGCCAGTATAGGCTACCCGCTGCTATCCGATTTAATCCGACACAAAGAAGACCGCCTTATAAAACTGCTGCCATCCGTGTCCCAGCTGTTTGACCACATCTTCATCCACACCCCGCCCCTTCTGGAAAACCCATACGTTCACGCCTGCCTAACAACAGACAAACAACGCGCCTTCTATAAAACCTTCCTTGAGAGCATTGCCGCCAAAACTTCTTACACCGGCTATATCGTACCCCATAAAATATTAGAACCTTCTCATGCCGATCCAATAAAGCGCCCCAAAGGAATATGCACCGTTCTCTTAAGCCGTGGCAGTGGCGCGGTAAATCCAAAACTGATTGCCAATGCCATCAGCGCACAAGCTATCCTCGGCAACAAATATAGACTGATAGCTGTTTGCGGACCCGCCACGTCTGCGACAGAAATAACCTTCTTCAAACAACACATCAAAAAAACCAAGGCTCAAAATACGCTGCTGCTTAAATCGACCGCCGATCTTATGAAGCTCTTGAAAGACAGCGACATTTCCATCAGTCTTTGCGGTTACAACACATCCGTGCAATTAATGCAGGCGCAAAAACCCGCCATCATCATTCCCTGGCAGAACCCAACCTCAAAAGATGCCACCACAGATCAACTGGCCCGTGCCCGTCTGCTGCAAGAACGTTTTAACGCCACCATAATCCCGTATGACAAACTATCCGCACAGCTTCTGGCCGCCACCATCAAGAAGATCCACTCCCGGGGAATAACACCACCAGTGGCACCTGCCGGCTGGTTCAATGGCGCGCGCACCATGGCCCGACTGGTCCAGCAAAAGATCTAATGTGCGAAATCCGCTCTTATCAGTGAAGGAACAAGCGTCCTTAACCTAATATCACGATCATTCTTTAAAAAGATTGAACACTTGAAACAGGGCGTATTGCCTGAATTCCTGGCTGAATACCCTAAAACCGACCTTTTCATGCCCACATAGGCCGATCGCCTCAAAAGCTGCTCCAAATCTTCTTCAAAAACATTCCCGAGCGCCTTATAAACATTTTTACAACATCCTAACAACTGCCCATCCCAGTTTATTTGCGGCGAATCCCAAAGCTGATAACAGGGCAAAACATAGGCCTGGTCCCGCCCTGACATGAAATCCTGACGCGAAATATACTTAATGCCAGCGTCTTCATAAGCCTTCACCTTGTTCTTAACAGGCGAATACGTATCAGACGCATTCAGCATAACAGCAAAATTCATCCTCATTTCAGTAGCCATGCGTCGAGCCTGACACACCTGATGCTCATTGTGTCCGAATAAAATGAACTGCCATTGCAAGACAGGATACGGCGATGCATATTTCTTTTTATAGAAATTAATACGTTCAATATTATCAAGCACTTTCCCGATATCCCCGCCACACCGGTACTTCGCATAAGTGACCTGATCCACACCATCGATAGAAACAGACATGGCGCGCAGTCGATACCGGACCAGGGCCTCACATAAATCAGCAGGAACATCATTCAGGTTAACCCCCCCCTTAGCCGTCAAAGCCACGCGGGCAACAAGGGCACACCTTAAAATATCCTTCAATTCCGGATTAAGAAATATCTCACCGCTATGCGACAGTTCAACGCCCCTCACGTTTCCATGTCTTTTCAGAAATCTCTCAAAGTCCGAAGCCTTAAGAAAACCCCAGCCAATCACGCTTTTATGATTACCGCCAGCCCCCTTGGCGCAGGCAGGGCATTTTAGCTGGCACATGCTGGAGGCGCACAAGCGCACCCGGTGTATAGGAAAACATGACAGGGCCCAACTGCGCCCACCCCCTTTCCGCCGCTCTACAACGCGCATAAGCCCTCTTTCTACGATAAAATATTACATCTTCAATACATCAACGATAAAATATCCGGCCCCGCCACCCATCATCAAAGCTGCCGGGTTCACCGATGAAAGTACAAAATCATGCGCCTCATGTGCTAAAACCAACGTGTGAACGAATTCATTGTAGGGGGCCAGGTAAAATCTACCCTCGTTTAAATATGCTGGTGTAAAATGCTGCTCCTTAACCAAAACATACCGGATATTATTGCGTCGGCATATTGCCTTAAAATCCCCTACATCCACGGCATAATACATTCTGAAGAACTCCCTGGTCCTGAAACTGACCTGGGCATAATAAGACTGATAAAAAGGCAATGACAACTCCTGCGACAAAAAGACCTTCCTGCCTGTAAATACAGAAATCTCATTCATTACAGCCGGATGCCCGGCGATCATCGCGTCGGCAGGCAATTTCCTCAACCCAGCGTAAACATCCTGCTTGTCATAGCACGTTAAATCAGGGCGCAGGGTCGGAAGCGCCCAAAGGCAGATCCCGGCCACAACCAAAGCCCTTAACACATTTCTGCGTTGCTGTCCGCCGAAATCGGTCACCCAGACGATGGCCGCCGCCGCGCTAAAAGATAACACAAGCGGCAACGCAAACTTTAAGAACCTGCCTGGAAAGAATAAATGCATCATAAGAAAACAAGCCAGTACGCCCCAAACCAATGCACTGGTTAATATCCAATACAGAACAGGATCAAAACGAATCACACGACGGCCTGCCAAATAAAGCCCTAAGATCCCACATCCTGTCAAAACAACCCCGGCATGCGTTTGCCAATTCATACCCCAGATCCGCTCTGCCCATGCCGCACTGCGCATCAATCTTACCCAGTCACTGATAAAAAATGGCGTCCGGCCATCACCGCTGAATTCAGGCATCCCGCGCATTTGCCCCCAGGAAACGATCTTGCCCAGAAACGGGTCAACAGGCATGTGGACAATGATGCACCCGCCAACAGCAACTGTGATCAATACCGCCATGAAAGGCGCCCATTTCCTTACCAAGCCATCAGTACGGTAGTGTTCTGAAATACGATCCGCATAACATGCCGCCAGTGCAGCGGCACCGATTAAGGCGATCTGAGGATAAAAAACGCCCGCGATGACAATCAAAATCAGCGCCAGCCATAATTTTCGCCTTAACATGAAATAAAGGAACCCGGCCAACAACGGGAATGCAAAGGCGCGCGGATGGCCTCCTGAGAAAGCATAAATGCTCCAGGCATGAAGAACTACTAAAACAGCGGCAAGAACACCCACCCACCGCGAGCAGAAATATACCGCGCACAAATAACACAAGAGCGCGGTCAACGGACATAATATGAACGGCAGGACCTTTGATAAAAGAAGGGGGTCCATAACCCTTGATGCCGTCGCATAAAGATACCTTGAGCCGATGGTATTCCATGTCCAGGAATAACGCGCCATAAGGTCATTCTCCGGAGGCCTCGCTCCTTCATATTGAGCAAATGCGGGCAAATACTGCATCACGTCATCCTGAACACAATAACGGTCCTTGAGCGCATCCTGCTGGCAATAAAACGTTACACCGATGCTGAACATCAGAACGAAAAGGCCGCCGGCTATACTTTTCCAGTCAAATCTCAACATTCAAGACTCCTGTCCTGTAAAAATAAAGAGGCTCCTAAAACAGGAGCCTCTTTATAAAATAAACTGACAACAGATGCTGCTGCGTAATAAGTCTGCAAGCGCTCGCCTCAATAACTGGTATGTGATGCGTGCGACGGCGCGACATTGGAGTGTGTCGCATCCTCAGGGACAAGGCAGCCGCCGGGTCCGGCGCCGGTAGAGAACGTCATGGAATTGGTATGGCTTGTCACATTAGTATGGTCATTCTTGGCGAAGGTATCCGATACAGCGCCCAAGATACCGATGCCGGCGACCGTCGACAGGCCCACCTTAAGCATTGTTTCTTTACTGACATAACCATCTTCATCTGCCACAAAATCCCTTAGGGTCTTTTTAAAGTCAGTGATCTTTGACAAAACCTTCTTCTTATTCTTCATGGCTGTCTCCCGCTACCCATTGATTAAAAGTTTCCAATGACGGCCCCTGTTCAACGATCTTATCAAAAACATACGCGAACTGGAACGCCGTAACCTTGTGCACGGACGAACAGTGTAATTTCGGAATAACATTGCCCTGCAGCGCATAGTTCACAACTGGGCAACAACCGATCCACGGACTGTAGACCGAACCGGCATTCCACAGGTTCATACAAGAAGCCTGCAGTAAATGAAGAAGGTTGTCTTTCTTAACCATGTCTTCATACGTTTCACTTAAAATATTGCCAAGTTTAAACAGGTCACCCTGCATGCGCGCCTCATCGCACGGATAACAATCACCATCGGGCATGTACGATACCGTGGCCCTCCCGGCACCGCACGGATTCATCAGATCAACATAACCCGGATCTCTTTTGCCCAGCACCTTAGTCAGGATCACCCGCGCGCTGCGCTCCCTGAACCGTACGCCGCGCTGATTCAACTCCAGGATATAATCCACCGCCTTGGCATAAAACGCGCAGAACTGTTCAGGCGTATACCCGACGTCCTTCCATGTACCGCAAGCCGCCCCCATATTATTGACCGGCCTTAAACAGATCTCGTGCTGACCGTGTTGAACATACGCATCGATGATCTTTTCAGGATGCGCCAATGACGCTTTTGTAATCGTCGATAAGAAACTAACATCACGCCCAAATTTCTTCTTAAACCTGCTGATCTTCGCGATCAATTCATCATATGTCCCACGGCCGCCTTCATAGACCCTGTTCGCGTCATGGATCTCTTGGGGCCCGTCAAAAGACGTGCACACATCCACGCCATTATCCGCCAAAACCTTCATCTTCGCATCATCCAGAAGCAACAAATTGCTCACCAGGGAAATCCTGAGAGACTTTCCCGTCGTATTGAATTTACGGGCATTCTCGATCATGAACTTGACCACCGGCCAGTTCATCAAAGGCTCGCCTCCCTGAAACTCAAGGCTCACGTTAACGTTGCGCACGGCAAAAAGGTTGTTCAGGACCTTAGCCGCAACATCAAGGGTCATATCAACGCCGTCAGGTGGATTTGCCTGGCAATAACGGCAACGCAGATTGCACTTCGTAGTTACAACCGCAATATGCAAGCCGGCATCCGAGAACAAATTAGCATTTAAATTCTTATAGTCCTGTATAACTGACTGAAGATTCTCCTGATCCACAACGACACCGTGTTTTTGAAGGCGCTGGCCTAAAACGCTTTTCGGATCAATGACCATGGTGCTTAATGCGCGAAATTCTGACGGCTCAAGAACATCCCAGGCGCCCATCATATTGCTTACGACATATTTATCACGGACCTTAGCCGAATTGAACGGCAGGATCACATGTTCGTTAATGCGCGCCATATTCAAACTCCGAAAAATTTATTTTGATCTGTGTCCTTTGGACAAAAACAAAAGCTGGTCTAATGCCTCAAGGGGCCGTATGGCGTCTGATCCGGAAAACCTCAAAGACCAATAAGCGCCTTTTCGTCCAACGACCACATGCGGATCGGTTTTCTGAAAAGCATCAACAGCACTGCCCGGGTAAAGGGCCTGATGCAAATTGATCAAAAAACCACCTTTTTCTTTCCTTATAAAAGGCGTGCTCATTTTTTGCCCTTCTTCGCGGGCTTTTTGTTTTCTTTCTCCTCTTCCATCTCAAGTTCCTTGATCAGATCCTGTATTTCTTTCTCTTCAGCCTCCTTGACCAACGACGGAGCGGCTGAGAAAAGGGCGCGTTGCAGCAAAAGCTTCATGCTTTCGGCATTGACCTTAAGGCTGGCAAAATAATGCGCATAATTCAAAAGCTCCTGGCAAAAATCCATGGCCAATTGATCAAGGTCAGCCTTGCCTTTGGGCTTTAACCAGACAGCGACCTTGTCCTTACTGTCCATATCCAGATAAAAATACGCCTTATCCATCATCACGTAACCGGCGGAATAAACCGCCTGCAAGGCATAGACCTTGGTCTGCACAACAACCTTGACCCAACCGTCAGCTTTTACAAATTTACTCTTCATTTATTTTTACCTCTATAACTATTAATAACTTTTAAAGTATACACGCAAAATATCCGGTTGTCATCCGCGCTTAGGCTTTTGAGCACCCGCACCCTTCTTCTCGATCTTGGCCCAGTCATCCCTGAGCGTAACGGTCCTGTTGAACTTCTTTTTATCAGAAGTGCTTGAAGGATCGACACAAAAATATCCCAGGCGTTCGAACTGATACACGTCACCCGCCTTGACATGCTCCAGGACCGGTTCAGCCTTAACGGCAGACAACACAGTCAATGAGCCTTGATTCAGGAATTCCTTAAAATCTTTCCCTTCTTCAATGCGCCCCGGGTCCTCGCATGTGAACAGGCGGTCGTACAGGCTGACCTCGACATCGACCGCATGGGCGGCACTAACCCAGTGAATGGTCGATTTCACCTTACGCCCGTCAGGCGTATTGCCGCCGCGCGTGGCCGGATCATACGTGCAATGCAGCTCTGTGACCGCTCCCGTTACAGGATCCTTGACCAATCCGGTACAAGTCACCAGATAGGCATAACGCAGGCGCACCTCGCGACCAGGCGCCAACCGGAAAAACTCCTTGGGGGGCTCTTCACGAAAATCATCCTGCTCAATGTAGATCACCCTGCTGAAGGGGACCTTGCGTGTGCCGGCTGAAAGGTCCTCAGGATTGTTAACAGCATCAAGTTCATCCGTGTGCCCATCGGGATAATTATCAATAACAACTTTCAACGGTTTTAAAACAGCCATCACGCGCAGCGCCGTTTTATTTAAATCTTCACGCACGCAAAATTCTAGAAGGGAAAGATCGATCATGTTCTCAACCTTGCCGACGCCGATACGGCGGCTGAATTCCCGCAGGGATGACGCCGGATAACCGCGGCGGCGCATGCCAGAAACGGTGGGCATACGGGGATCATCCCAGCCGTTCACCAGCTTTTTCTCTACAAGCTCCAATAATTTTCTTTTGCTCATGACAGTATGCGTCACGTTAAGCCTGGCGAATTCATACTGATGCGGCAAATACCGTGGAAGCTCCAGCGCCTCAAGGATCCAGTCGTACAGCGGACGGTGCACCTCGAATTCCAGCGTGCAGATGCTGTGGGTAATACCCTCCAGATAATCACTCAGGCAATGCGCAAAGTCATACATGGGATAAATGCACCAGGCATTGCCGGACTGATGATGCGCCGTATGACGGATGCGATAAATAATGGGATCCCGCAGCCACATGTTCGGCGAAGTCATATCGATCCGGACACGCAGCGTCCTGGTTCCGTCAGGAAAATCCCCCGCCTTCATGCGGCGGAAAAGATCAAGGTTCTCATCGACCGAACGATTGCGGAAAGGGCTTTCCGTACCGGGCCTTTCCGGCACGCCACGGAATTTTTCCATATCATCAGCACTGAGGTCACAGACATAAGCCTTGCCCTTTTTGATCAATGTCTCGGCAAAATCATAAATGGCCTGAAAATAATCGCTGGCAAAATAAGGCGTGCCGTCCGGCTTTAGCCCTAGCACATGATCAGCCCAGCCGCCAATGAGCCATTTCACGTCAGTCGTAATGGAATCAACATACTCAACGTCTTCCTTAGCGGGGTTCGTATCATCCATGCGCAAATTGCAGCGGCCACCATTCTCAAGGGCTATGCCGAAATTAAGGCAGATTGATTTAGCATGTCCGATATGAAGATAGCCGTTGGGCTCCGGCGGAAATCGCGTCACGATGCCGGGATACTTCTTTTCCACAACGTGGGCCGTGACGATGTCACGGATAAAATCCGACGGCTTGTTCACTATTTCTTCGCTCATAAAAGTCCTTCCTATCTCCTGCGTCATCCTGAAGCCCCAAAGCTAAAGGATCTCTGCGTTAGTTATTCATTGCCAATTAACACACCTTAAAGAATGCGTGGATCCTTCGGGCTACGCCCTCAGGATGACAATCATCTCTCACAGTTTAATTTTCGACACCCACTTCTTATTAGCCAAATACCAATCAACGGTGCGCGCGATCCCCTTTTCCAAACTTACTTTAGCGGTCCAACCCAGAAGCTTTTTCGCCTTGGCCGTATCCGCCCAAGTTGCTTTCATATCTGTTTTATGGAATGGCATTTCATTGCGGAGCGCCTTCTTGCCCAAGTGCTTCTCTATAAGAGCGATCATACGGTTGATGTCATGGGGGTCACTACCGCCGAGGTTGATCACCTCATACCCGACCCTCTTGAGCGCCTTGATCGATCCGGCGGCAATATCATCCACATATGTGAAATCACGGCTTTGCGACCCATCGCCAAAAAGCTCCATGGGCCTGCCTTCGTCGATCCATTTGATAAATCTAAAGACGCTCATATCAGGCCTTCCCGCCGGCCCGTAAACCGTAAAATAACGCACGACGCTCACGTCGATCCCATAAAGGTAGTGGTAGGTATACGCCATGACCTCGGCCGCCTTCTTGCTGGCCGCATACGGGGAAATAGGTGTATTCACCGGCAAACTTTCCTTAAACGGCATTTTCTGGCCCGCATACAAAGACGACGTAGAGGCAAGGACAAACTTCTTTACGCCATGCGCACGGCATTGCTCCAAAAGATTGAGCGTTCCGTTGCCGTTGGTGGTCATATAAACGTAAGGATTTTTCATACTGTAACGCACGCCGGCCCGCGCTGCCAGATTCATGACCGCATCAAATTTATACTTCTTAAAGACCACGCCCAACGCCGCAGGGTCTTCAATATCGCCCTTGATGAACGTAAACTCCTTATGCGCCTTCAACGCCGTCAGCCGGTATTTCTTCATACGGGTGTCGTAATAATCATTCATATTATCGATCCCGACAACACGAACACCCTGTGCCAGCAGCATACTTCCTACGCGCGCACCGATAAACCCGGCAGCTCCTGTCAAAAGGATAGTTCTCATCACACACGCTCCATGACTTTTTTAAATGTGTCGGCCACACGCCGCGCCTGTGCATCCGAAAGCAACGGATAGATCGGCAGGGAAAGGCTCTCCTGCATCAATTGATCGGCAACGGGAAAGCCCTTCTTATTCAAATACTGGTGCAACGGCTTAAAAAGAGGCTTGGCACACACAACGCCGCGCTTGGCCATGGCCTTGATCGCGTGATCAACGCCTCCGTTCAAACGAACCACATATCTGTAATGGGCGGAAGCTGCCACGCCCGGCTTTGCCGGCAAAACAACTCCCACGCCGCCAAGGCGCTGATCATACAACGCCGCGATCTTCCGGCGGCGTACAATAAATCCATTCAAATGCTGCAACTGAACGCGACCCAAAGCAGCCTGCATGTCTGTCATCTTGTAGTTGAAACGGATCCGGTACACATCCTTATGGTCGTACGCGAGCATGTCCCGTACCCGTGACATCAATTTTCTGTCGGATGAAACGACCATGCCGCCCTCGCCGGAAGTCATCATCTTGGTCGCGTAGAATGAAAAAATATTGATGCACCCCATTGTGCCTGCAGCCCGGCCGTCGTATGTTGCTCCGATGGCCTGCGCGCAATCCTCAACAACCGGCACGCCGAGCTTTAAAAGCGGCTTCATGTCGGCCGGATGCCCGAACATATGCGGCACCAAGATCGCCTTCGTGCGACGCGTTATTTTCTTTCTGACATCAGTCGCCGATATGTTCCCGCCCTCAAGCTCAACATCCGCAAGGACTGGCTTAGCCCCCGTGTAATTTACCGCATTAAGCAATGCCGTGCAAACATAGGTTGGCAGGATAACCTCATCCCCTTTGCCAACGCCCAGCGCGAGCAAGGCCAGATGCAGCGCCGATGTGCCGGATGATACGGCCGCCGCCTCTATCTTGAATTTCCTGGTAAAATCCGCCTCAAAAGCACTCACCTGCGGCCCCATGGACACCTGGCCGGCGCGCATGGACTGAGCCACGGCCGCGATCATCTTTGAGTTTATCGTCGGGAGTGAATGCGGGATCATAGCGCCTTCAAATACCTCAAGGGACGGAACCCTTCCGCGTAACGGACCTTTCCCTGAAAACCGCGAAAGTGCGCGACCGCCCGGACGCTTTCAAGCATGTCCAGACCGCCAGGATACGAACGCGACACTTGCGAGCAATGCAGTTTAATGACCTCGATCTTATCTTCTATAACATCCGAGATGTCCACGAAGATCTCCGGATTAAAATCCTGCGACGTATAATCCTCATAATAAAGCACGCGCGGGATATGGCGCGTCGCCGACATAACAGCCTTGCCCAAAGCGCGATGATCCTGATGGGAATCCTGCGGATAATTCACATAAACTTCATCCGGCTTAACTTCCTGGCATATATTCTCAATGAGAGTCACCATCTCGCGCGTCACATGGAACTGCGTATCGACGCAATCGCCCCAGAACACCCGCGTAACACCAGCCCGGCGTGCCGCATCTTCCTGTTCCTTGACGCGCAGTGCGGCATCGCCACCCTGACTGCCTTCGCTCATGATCAAATAGAACACCTTATGCCCACGCCGAACATACTTAAGCATCGTCCCGGCACAGCCAAGTTCAATGTCATCCGGATGCGCGCCAATGGCTAAAATGTTCATATTACCCCTTCTTTTTGACTAAAAAATAGAAGCCAACCTTCTTCCCATCGATATCTTTCTCGACCATTGTAATAAACTTATACGTCTTTCTCAACGCATTTCTGTCCTGTAAAACCCACAACTCCTGATTATGCCAGGGCAACCCAAGATACAGCACCATCGTGTCAACGCGCGGAACAACATGATTTAAAACCCCTTCCCCCAAACGCACCACTTTCCGGTCATTTTCACCTAAGGCCAAAAGGATCTCCCCATTAATAGAGACGATGTAGGCATCGTGAGGCATCCTGGGCAGATTTTTCTTAATAAAAATATATTCCTGATATGAATCTCGTTGCAAGATTCTTTCAAAAGTTTCGTGCGTTATGCTAAATGACGTCCACAACAGGCTTAAACAAAAGAACGCCGTCAGAACCTTGCCGATGACCCTACCTGCTGATTTCAATACACTAAAGCCATAACCAGCGATCAACGCAAGGGGGACTGAATAAAACAATGAATACCTCTCGCGCGCTCCTTCGAAATAGCACTGCACCAGAAAGAAACCAACCATAAATGCACCCAACAAAGCCATCCATTTAAGGCGGTCTTTGATAAATAACCGGATCGCACCCAAAATAAACAAGAACCCCCAGGGCGTAGAGAATGCCTTAATGTTTTCCTGTGTATTTCTGATCAACGCACTAGCCGATAAGAAAAGATGCCCCGCATGCTCATTCTCAAGACAAACCATAGCGGGGATAATCCCGATCAATGGCAACAGCAGAAGAATAAGATAGAGAATAAAAGTGCTTAGATCAGCCTTTGAAAAGAAACCGGATTTAAATAAGCTGGCGGCAACGACAGAGAAATATATGCACGCCACTCCATATTCCGGCTTAACATGCACAAGAAAAGCCAATGCCGTGATCGCCGCGTACATTGAAACGATCCTTTTACGTTTCAAATACAGTAAAAAGAAAAATACACCCATCGTTAGAAACAGTAACGCCGCGACATCCGGATTACCACATGCCGAGAACCTGAGATGCGCCGGCAAGAATGAAAAGATCAGCGCGCTAAAGAAAGCCACGTAAGCTGACTGGAATAAAATATACGCCATGCCAAAAATAAATATCGTCGTTAATGAAGCAAGGAAAATGTTCATCTGGAAAACAACATCGAGGGAAGCTCCGAAAACTTTGAAGATCAGACTTTCCAGGAAAGGATAGCCCGCGGGCCGGGGAATAAGCCACTCATATAACGGGTTTTGTATGCTGCCAAACCTGACGTCCCAAACCAGTCGGTGTGTTTCAGACAAACTACGCCCCGCCACGAACCACAAGAATTCATCTATATACACCTGAGGTATGTGGGGGATAAAACACTCTCTGACGATAAAAGACATCGCAAAAATAACCCCGCAAAGGATCAAGCATTTAGAAGTAACTTCTTTGAGATATTGCCAATGATATAACAAGGAAAAAAGAACGAAAATCAAGAGGAGCGGATAAAACACATTCAATACAAAATGCCCGTGCATCATTGAATCCCTGGGTCTTTCAGGATCCCCAATGACTTATCACCGCAATTCATCACCAAATCCAATATTGACATGAACGGCTGAAAATCAGCTTCTGCCCTCGACCACACCTGCGGATAAACAGGATGCTGGTACGCCTGAGACTGAAGCGTGATGCCTGAGGATCGCATCAGGTCAAAATCCATGTAATCCGCCCCGCCGGCACCTGCCAAATACGCGTCACACTCCAGCGCTCGGCAAATATCGATAAGCCGCTGCGTTTTCACAGAAGTAATGTTCAAAGCAGACGCTGTGACGATCCTCGTTCTGATCCCCAGGATCTCGATGAACAATTTTACCAACGCTATATTCAGGTCAGCCAGCGTCAACCAATCCCGCGAATAAATGGCCCTGATCCTGGGCCAGTATTCTTTGAAAAAGGGCGCCTTGCCATAATTCTGCTCGATCGAACGCACATGCTGCTGCCGCCAGTCAACCGTCACATTAAGCCGCACTTCATTAATCAGCTGCCCGTGATCGTGCAGAACAGGCACCGTGATCCACTGCCAGCCCTGCGCATTACGGATACGGTTACGATTCTGCCATTCATTCTTTTTGAACTGAACATTATCCAGAAGAACAAACACATCCGCCCGGGCTATCTTGTCAAAATAGCCCAACCACGGAAGATATTGCGGCTGATGAATACTACAGACCCGCATAAACCTCCTCGATCTCTTTGACCATGCGAACGATGCTATATTGCTCATTCACACGCTTCTTGGCCGCACGGGACAAACGCAGGCGCAAGGCCGGATCTGTGATAAGGGATCCAACAGCCCTGATCCAACCATCAAGATCGGCG
>PEAF01000079.1 GCA_002753465.1 Candidatus Omnitrophota bacterium | reverse complement strand
ATATACGCCGTAAAACATCTGATACGCCTTCCCCGCAAGCTCCCGGTCACCCGGCGTGATCCGGTGGCGGGCAAGCCCGCGGATATCCATCAGCATCTTCATCGCCGACGGACTCTTCCATTCATCTTCATGCAAAGCGCCGACAAAGTCCATCTCCAGCCGCAAGAAGTCCACGTCAATGCGATGGGTCTTGCTGTACAAAGTCGAGATCACGGGATCCCTAAAATCTTCCCCCGTATAGTACCGCACCTCTTTATCGCGCCGGTGTTGATTGAGCACCCACGCCACGATCTGCGAATGTAAGAAATGATACCGGTCATCCCGCGTGGCCAGCGAGTAAATGATCAAGCGCTCATCCGACGCCAACCCCCACACCAGGGCACCGACCAGAACCCCTTCGGGGTCACGCACAACGACCATCTTCTGGTCCGGCGCGTGCCCCTCCAGCCAACGGTGCATGCCATCCCACTTCTTCTGCACCTCCGGCAGTGCCGGTTTTAAATGGTCCAGCTCGGCCATAAGCTCTTTTTCATCCGGAGCACCCACTTCAGCCACGTCAAGTTTCACATACGCTTTCGAATCGACATCCTGCGCCCCGAGAGCATGCGCAAAAACGGGCGACTTATAAATATTAAGCATGGCACTATCTGTCTTTTTAAAAAGGATAATGTCGCCCTTGAGCTCATAAACCTCACCCGCGGCTTTTAAAACCTTAAGCAATTCAGTGCTGCGGTACTGAAGGAACGCAACGCCATCACCCGTCAACATACCGACGATCTTCTGGCCAAGCTCACGACCGAAATCCTCATCCACAGCCCCGCCCATGGCCATGCCCATGGAATAGAAAAACTGCACACTCTCGAGCGGCACTTCCTCGACAGGCACGTTCACGATATCGGACTCGATGACCCTTATCTCGCCGGAAAGGCGGTCCTGACGGCCGGCTTTGCGCAGCACGGCAATGCGCTTCTCGAGCTCCTGTTTTAACTTAGCGGCTGTTGCTGCCACGTATTCCACGGCCACAACCTTGCGGCCGGCGACCCGCGCCTGAACCATTTCCACCTCCAACGAATTATCACGCGGACCGGCAATGACAACAGTCCCTCCGGCCGGAATGTTCCAGCCACGCTCGTTCAACATAATATCCATGATAAAAAGGTGGCTCTCAGTCGTATCCTCGAACAAATGTGAACTGACGACATTATTCATCGCATGAAAATCATAATCCACCGCCAACGGCCTCAGGTCCGTCCTGACCAGAACAACCGATCCAGGGATATCCCCCGGGATCGACGGGACCTCACGGATGACGTCGCTTAACTGGGAATAATCCGCCCCGCCGGAAAAATACTTGCGCGGCAGGACATCGCCCGAATAAGGATCCTTCTCTTCGCGGATAAAATTATAAACACCCCGCTGCACGGACTGAACATACTGCGCCCAGATCTTCCGGGATTCATTAATGTCATCTATAGCGATGCCCGCCGTCTTGTTCCGGTCAATATAAGCCCCCAGCGGTGAGGCATGCATATCCTCTGTAGCGGAGCTCTGGCGCACCTGCGCCACTTTGCCCTTAAACCACGCGGCCAGGATCAACGCATGATAGGCCTGCCGGACCAGCCCAAAGTTAGCGCCTTCGTTAACCTCGCGCTCAAGTTCAGGCAGAACAACTTCCCGCATAATACCTGTGGAAATATCATCAGGGATGGCACGGGAGGCATCCTCTACATGTGATGGATCGGTTGTACGGGCCGCCCCACTATTATTGGCGGCCTCATAATCACTCGCCAGCATCAATTTCAATGACGCTTTAGTAATATAAACCGCATTATCCTTCACATAAACGTCAGCCACACCCGGAACGATCCAGACCTTGTGAAAGGAATCGACCGGAATGCTGGTGGTGCCAAATTTTGCCTGAGCAGCCGCATACACACGGCGCCAGAACTCCTTCCCGATCCTGCCATCCGGTGCCAGCGCTGTTGCTGTCACCTGCTTTAAAAGATAATCCTGAGCCAGAAGATCACGCCCCAATTCCGTTGTCCCGAAACTTTCGGGGATGATCCTTTCTTTTTCATACGGGGAGAGATTGACCCAAAGATCCTGTTTAGGCGTGGTCAAAGAAGCGAGAAAATATTTGATCTGACGGCCTGATTCAAGGCGCAGCGCCTCATCGTCGCTGCCGGCACCAAGACCGGATTCCCCGGGATCAACAATAAAATCAACCTTGAGCGGCTGCCCCGGATAAAATCTCATGCCCCGCAAGGCACAAGGGACATGCGCCGCGCTCATGGCTACGGCCGTTCCCGGAACAGGCAAAGCCATCATTTGGGCATACGACAGCGGCACGAAAGAATTCGTCAGGAATGCCGCCAGAATGATCAATGACATTATTTTACGCATATTATCCTATAAAATTAAGACGTAAAGACGAGACAATGGCGCGTCTTTACGCAAAGCCACCTTTATAAATATAAACTATTATTTAATGAAATGCCAACCAGGAAGGGTGCCGCAAAATGCACTATTACAAATAGAAAAAGATGGCTTTGCGCTCATCACAGGCATTGTAGGCCTTAACAGCCTCAGCCGCCGGCAGCACACGTGCCGTAATATGCTTCTTTTTAAGATAACGCGACGCCTTGTCGGAGAAAGCCAGGCGCTTATTCTTGCCTAAAACGATGAACAAGGCATACGGCCCCTTCTTTGTAAGCTCATCCACAAGGTCATACGTGATGTGAGGCGGGACAAACTCCTCAGGATCTTTCAACTTACCGTCAGCGCGGACATAAAACGGCTTTTCGATCACGGCGCCATTGACCGTCAACTTGCCTGATGGTAGAAATTTAAGCTTGGGGTAATATGATGCCCCCGTAACCTTAAGATCCACCTCCTGGCGCACCGCGGCCACCGCCCCGAGCATGACCGCATCATCACCCAGCTTCGCCGCAACTACTTCCGGCGTCTGCAGATTCTTAAAGAACGGATCTTTCTTGAGCGCCCGTTCAATGCGCGGCAGTATGAAATCACCGCAAGCCTCAATCAGACCGCCACCAAAAATGAACATCTCGGTATTGAACACATGGTTAAGGGATACGCACGCCTGCGCCAACGTATCCGCCGCGCGCGTCATAATGCGCGTCACAACAGGATCCTTAGACTGCAGCGCCTTGGCTATGGTGCCGCTTTTGATCTGCACCAGCTTGACCCCCGCCAGGTCCGTGATGATCGTCTTTTCGCCCTTTTTGACCGCGGCGCGGATATCGCGCTCAATGGCCCAGCGGCCAACCACGGCCTCCAGACACCCGGCATTGCCGCATGAACACTCCTCACCCTTAGGGTCTATGCACATATGCCCCAGCTCAGCCGCGGCACCCTGATGCCCTGTCAAGAAATTCCCTTTAACGATAACGCCGCCGCCCACACCCGTCCCCGGAAAAATGCCGATAATATCTTTAGCCTTGCGCCCGGCCCCCAGCCATTTCTCACCCAGCACGCCAAAGTTCACGTCATTGCCGACAGCCACGCGCATCTTATATTTCTTTTCGAGGATCTTCCTGAGATCCGCCCCGCTCAGATTGATATTAGGCGTTACAACAACTTTACCCGCATTGTCGACCACCCCCGGCACGGCAACCCCGAGCCCGAGGACGTCCTTGCGCGAAGCATTGCCCGTTTTTAGCAACCCCCCAATGATCTTTGCGATGATGTTCAAAACATCCTTCAGTCCGGCCTGAGGGGGCGTAGGCTCTTTATGCTGCGCCACGATCGTCCCCGCCGGCGTCACAAGACCGCCGAAAACCTTGGTCCCGCCGACATCGATCCCTATGAAATATTTCTCGCCTTGTTTTTGCATAAGCTTTTCCTTGGCCGTATCTTTCAAACTGTTAATTAAAAGCTCTCGGGGACTGCGCGCCTCAGCCACGGCCTTGACCAGAATATCAGGGAACCGCTCGGCACGCATCTTATCGACAACAGCGCTGAGATCATATGCCACGCGATGACGATGAGCCACAACCCCCTTGGCCGTAATATCCAGGACCATGAATGCCGCCGCCGGGTCCGCATCGAACGGGCGCCCGATAGACCCCGGATTGATAAACGTCACCTTGCCGGCCTTACGCACAAAGGCATCATGCGTATGCCCGATGAGCATGGCATCGACCGGAAACTTCTGCGCCAGCGCCTTCAACCGCACCATCGACGTATCCGCAAAGATCCCGTCTTTAACCCCCAGCGGGCTGCCGTGCGCCAAAAGGATGCGCTGCCCTTCTACCTGGACAGCGATCGTTGATGGCAATGACTTTAAGAAAGCCCGTACGCCGGGCGTAAGCGCCGCACGCGTCCAGTCGAAAACAAAATCCTTGTACGTCCTGGAAGCGTCACCTGCGTCACGCGCAATAATGCCCGGAGCCACCGCCTTGAGATCATGGTTCCCATAAATAATGCGTGAAGCCTTCTTGCGGATGATCTCAGCGCATTCATTCGGAAAAGGGCCGTAACCGACCACATCGCCCAGGCACCAGAGCTCATCATAAGGGATTTTTTCCGCCGCCTTAAGGACCGCCAAAAGTGCCGGTAAATTAGCATGGATATCTGAACAAAGAAGGATCCTCATGCTTTAAGCATCCGCGAACCTGTCGAGCTTGACCCAAAGTTTTAACCGCTTTTGCTCCTGCCAAAGGTCCAGGAAATCTGCATACGCCTTGACGCGGCGGCCTTCACAGGCCCGGCGTAAGAATCGCAAGGCTTCCGAGAACCGGTTGCTGCGCGTAGAACTCGCCCTCAGGATCTCCAGCAACCCGAGCCACACATCATAATTATGGACCTCCCCCAAAGAGGCCTGAACCTGCGTCGCTGCCTTGACATAAACGCCCAGCGTTTTACCGTAAAGCGCCTCAAAATTCTCCAGGCAATACCTTAAGTTCTTGGCCGCGATGCGCATTTCGTGCAATTCCTTCTCACGGCGCGGCTTCTTGACATACGGCTCCCAACGCAGCATTTTCTCAAGCCTCACCGTGATACGGTTCTTGGCCCACTCATCGAGCGTAATATCTGCCGACTCCAGATCGGGATGCAATCTCTCGATAGCGCGGAATACCTTTTCACGGCGGGCCCGATCAAATGCTTTCAAGATCTTAGGCTGCACTTCAGCCCGGTCTTCGGAAAGCTCATCGATGATCTCGCGGATGCCGATCGCATAGGCCTTGGCCTCGGGCGTCGCCGCCATCATCTCCAGGAACACGATCTTTGTGTCCATATCACGCGCATGACCTAAAATACTCAGCAGGGCCTTAACGCCCGTGGAAGGAAGTTCCAGTTCGCGCCGCAGCATGACATCTTTCAGATCTGAAAGAGCACTTTTTAAACGACGGAAGGCAACCCGCATCCGGTGCAGCGACTCAATGTCATCTTTGGACTTCCGGACCGCCTTTTCCTCAACCAGCGCGGCCGTCAAATGGCCCTGGATGACCTGGGAAAAAAATATTTTTTCGTCTAACATCAGGCACTTTCTTTTAAGAAATATTCTTGTGAATCGAATTTATCCTGCGCCGCCTTGCGGAATGAATATGTCCTCTGCGGCAAAAGCATCCGGGTCTTCTGATTATCTTTCCAGCAAATATCCAGCACGGCGCGCAACTGGTCTTTCAGATCCTGCTTGTAGATCTCGAACAAAAGCTCGATGCGCTTGTCAAAATTACGCGCCATCCAGTCCGCCGACGACATGAACACGCGAAAATCCGAATTATTATTGAACATGAAGATCCTCGAATGCTCCAGGAACCTGCCGATAATGCTTTTCACCTTGATATTCTCGCTCATCCCGGGGATGCCGGGGATCAAAATGCAAATACCCCGGACAATAAGACGTATTTTGACGCCCTCGCGCGAAGCTTCGTATAACTTCTCGACGATCCTGGTGTCCTCAAGTGAATTCATTTTTGCAAAAATATAACCGTTTTTGTGTTCCCGCTGAAAAGCGATCTCCTTGTCGATCAACTCGAAGAAATACTCACGCAGGTCATAGGGCGAAGAGATCACGCGTTTCCAGCGCGCCGGCTGCGAATACCCGGTAATGACATTGAATACATCAGAGATATCGCGGGCAAAATCGTCATTGGAGGTAAAATAGCCCAGGTCCGTATAAACGCGCGCGGTCTTTTCATTGTAGTTTCCCGTCGACAAATGAACGTAACGCCGCGTGCGTCCTTCTTCACGCCGCACAATGAGCGTGATCTTGGAATGGATCTTCATGCCCGCAAACCCATAAACCACGTGGCAGCCCGCCTCTTCCAGCTGGCGCGCCCAGCCGATATTACGCTCTTCATCAAAACGCGCCTTGAGCTCAACCAGGACCGTCACCTGTTTTTTGTTCTTGGCGGCCAGCTTGAGCGCCGCGACGATCTCGCTATCCTCGCTCGCCCGATAAAGCGTCATTTTGACCGCCAGCACATCCGGGTCGGTCGCTGCCGACAGGATCAGGTCAATGGTAGGCTGAAAGGACTGAAAAGGCACATGCACCAGCATGTCACCTTCCTTAATACGGTCGAAAATATTGGCATATGGCACCTGCGGCGGCACGTGAACGGGGTAAAGAAGCCTGACATCCGCCGCCTGGCCGACCAGCTGGAAAAGATAGGTCAGGTCCATTTCTCCGGCCACAAAAGCCACCTCATCGAGCGGGAACGACAGCGCATTGGTCAATATCTCGACAAGCCCGGCCGTGCAGCTTTTCTCGACCACCAAAGAGACCACCTTAGCGCGCGGCCTTTTCCTGACCTCTTCTTCAATAGACTTAAGCAGGTTCGATGACACTTCCTCATCCACATCCAGCTCACTGTCACGGATGATGCGAAAAAGTGCGGCGCTTTTGATCTCGTACCCGCGGAAGAAATTCTTCAGGTTCTCCCTGAGGATCTCATCAATAAGGATGAACTCCTGCCCGTCCTTAGCCGACGGCAATTTCACCAGGCGCGGCACGTTCGCCGGCACCGGGATGATCGCCAGATGCATATCACCTTTACGTTCAAGGTAAACAGCGTACGAAATGGTCTTGGATGTCAGAACAGGGAACGGATGCCCCTGGTCAATGGCCATGGGGGTTATGATCGGATAAAGCGTAGCATCAAAGAAGCGTTTCACAAATTTCTGCTGGTCGGCGTTAAGGTCCCCCGCCCGGCGCAGGATGATCTTTTCCTTGGCCAGGTCCGGCTTCAGCTTATCCTCATAGATGCGGTAGGCTTTCTGGACCAACTCTTCAACCCGCTCACGGACCTGACGGTGTATATCCTGCGGATAGTAACCGTAAATATCCTTGCGGTTATACTGAACTTCCAAAAGATGCTTCAGGCCGGCGAAACGGACCATCAGAAACTCGTCCAGATTGCTCATGAAGATCGCGACAAAACGCGCGCGCCTTTAACTGTCAATAATGAAGA
>PEAF01000014.1 GCA_002753465.1 Candidatus Omnitrophota bacterium | reverse complement strand
CGGCGCAGGCCGAGGCTTTGCGTGAAGTGGTCGCCCAGTTCAAGATCAATGCGTAAATAACACTAACCGTTGGAAAGGGGCAAGAGTATGAAATTAAGTCAGGTGGTCGTAGGGTTGATGGCGGGTGCAGCGTTGATGACGGTCAGTATCGCTCAGGTGCATGCCGATCAGGCCGCGCAGGTCAAGGAATCGATGGCGATGCTTAAGACCAAGCTCAATGCCCTGGGCGCACCGAAGCTGGTTGATGGCGTTATTTCGTTCGGTACGACCGAGATCAACGGTAATTATGATGTGGTCGATGAGGTGGCCGATGCCCATGATTGCACCGCCACGGTTTTCATGAAGAAAGATGACGGCTTTCAGCGCATAGCCACTAACGTTATCAAAGAAGGCAAGCGCGCTATCGGCACCATGCTTGACCCGAATGGTCCGGCGATCCCCATGATCCGTAAGGGTGAAGCGTATTATGGCGAAGCGGATATTTTAGGTAGCAAGTATGAGACAGGCTATGAGCCGATCAAGAATGCCGCCGGTGAGACCATAGGCGTTTATTACGTTGGGTATAAGAAGTAAAATTCAGGTTTAATAAGTGAGGGGGCAGATAACTGCCCCCTCTTTTTTCCAGGAGATACCATGAGGCTGACGTTAAAAACTAAGTTGATCGGCGGTTTTTTAGCCGTAGCCCTGCTTGTTGTTCTGGCGGGTGGCGCCGGCCTTTGGATGATCTCCAGGATCTCGCAGGCGAGTGACGTCGTTATCCGGAGCGTTTCGCCGCTGCGGTATGCTTTATTGAACGGGGCCAGGTCTTTGACCATGATCCAGGAAAAGGTTAATGAGTGCGCCGTTGAGAATGGCGGGCATTTTGGTGAAGAAGAAAATGAACTGATCGACGCTCAGGCTGACTATAACATGTGGCTTAAGATGGCGATGTATGGCACGGATTCCCCGGAATTTCAGAATGACCCCGCTGCGGCGATGTATAAAGAGCATAAGTTGACGCTCAAGGTGCATAAAGCAGAAGGCAGGGTTGCCGATCTGGTTATGGCAGAGTTGAAGAAATTTGATGAACTGAAGGTTCAGACGAAAGAATTTGTTGATCTTCAGAAACGTTTTATCAAAGAGATGACTGCTATATCAGGCGGCGTTTCGATGGAGCTGGAGAATTTCCTGCCAAAGGCTAAATTGCAGTATCTTGGCTGGGAAAGCGCTTTGGAAAGTTCAGGGTCTATTGGTACGGAATTTGCACAGACGACAGATCCGAAAAAGATCATGCTGGGTAAGTGGGTCTATGAAGTTGACCCTCTGGATGCCAGGGTTAAGACGGCTGTTGAAGATGTAAGGCTGCAACTCGGTGCACTTTTTAAGGTGGTGGCTGAGCGTAATGTGGCCGCGTCTGCTGAAGAGAAAGCGGAGCTTTTCTTAAAGACCAAAACAATGCGGGTCAAGTTGATCGGCGCTTTTAACAGGCTGGATAAAGCCATTGCCAAACTCAGCTTTGACGTGGGAACGCAAAAGGGAGAGATCACGCAGAAGATCGATGTGATCAGTGCCGAGAGTGAAAAGATCTCCAACGCGCTCATGGATGAGCTGACCGTTCAAGTGGATGGGGCGGAAAAAACCGCCGGCGACGCTGAATCATCGGCTAAGGTCCTCATGCCGTTCATTATCATCCTTGCGCTTATTCTAGCTTTGGTGATCGGTATTTCGATCAGCAGTTTGATCTCCAAGAGCATTGCCAGTATGTCCAAGGTCACGGATTCAGTGGCTGAAGGTAATCTGAGGGACCGCGCGGCGATCCATTCGGATGATGAGATCGGCGATATGGGCACCAGTTTCAACAGCATGATCGTCGGGTTAGCGGATATTGTCAGCCGTGTCAAAAGTTCCAGTCAGGAACTCGCGACCGCGACCAATGAGATCACCAAAACGAGTGAGCAGATCGCCGACGGTGTTCAGCAGCAGTCAGCTTCTTTTGAGCAGGTTTCCGCTTCGGTTCAGGCCAGTGCGGAAAATGCCAAGAATGCGACGGGGATCGCGCAGCAGGCCGTTGTGAATGCCAATGAAACACGTGATGCCATGACCAATACCATTGATGCCATGGTCGTTATTGAGAAAAGTTCCAAGCAGATGGGCGAAGCGGTACAGCTTATCACCGAGATCGCGGACCAGACGAATCTGCTGGCCTTGAATGCGGCCATTGAAGCCGCGCGGGCCGGTGAGCATGGTAAGGGCTTTGCGGTGGTGGCGGATGAGGTCAGGAATCTGGCGTCGCGCAGCGCTGCTTCCGCTAAAGAGATACACGGGCTTATTAAAACAAGCCTTAAGGAAGTTCAAAATGGCGTAACGGTTTCCAAGCGAGCGGGTGACCGTACGTCCGTTATCATCGGGCTTATTAATGATATGGCCGAACAGCTTCAGCAGATCTCGCATGCGACGCAGGAACAGGCGGCGGCCATGGAAGAGAATACGTCGATCACCGAGTCTAATGCATCGGCCGCGCAGGAGTTGGCCGCGACAGCGGAGCAGATGGCCGCTCAGGCTGAAGCCCTGCAGCAGGTGGTCGCGCAGTTTAAACTGGATGGGGGTGACGGCGAGGTTGTCCAGACGCAGCAGGCATTAAGTCCTGAGAGTGAAAAGAACAGAAAGGCTGTTGATGGCGCTTTGAGCGCGCACGGGCAGTGGTATTCCCGCCTGCAGGATGCGATCAAAACAGGCAAGAGTGATTTCAAGCCGGCGACCGTCAAGACCGATGATAAATGCGCTTTCGGCAAATGGTTCTACAGTGAATTCCCGGCTGTGCTAAAGAACAATCCTTTGCATGAAGAGATCAAGGCGTTGCACGCTGAATTTCATCAGGAGGCCGGCAAGATCCTGGAAATGGCTTTAGAGGGAAAAAAAGAAGAGGCGGCCAAGTTGATCGGCGGCGGCAGCACTTTCAAATCGCTTTCCAGCAAATTGATCTCGAAATTATCCGCGCTGAAAAGGATGTTGTAGGGTATAATTGATTTCTGATTCGATAAGAGCACAGGGGCGGGCTATTAAACCCGCCCCGTACTTTTCATAATATTGGAGTTTGAATGAAGCAGAAGATCGCATTACATAAAGCCGTTATTGCCGTTGTCGGACTGGGGTATGTCGGTTTGCCCTTGGCCGTGGCCTTTGCCCGCAAGGGGTTTAAGGTGCTGGGCATTGATGTGGCCGAGAACCGTATCACCAAACTGCAGGCTAAAAAAAGTTACATCACGGATATCCCGTCGGCGGATGTGGCGGCGGTCGTGGACAAGGGCAGGTTTGAGGCGTCGACGGATTTTGCTTTATTAAAGAGTGCGGATGTGGTCATCATTTGTGTGCCCACGCCGATCAAGAAGCGCTATACACCGGACGTTTCCTATATGGTGGGGGCGTGTGAAAGCATTGCGCGCCATATCCGTAAGGGAGCTTTGGTTGTTTTAGAGAGTACTACTTACCCGGGAACGACGGAAGAATTGATTCAGCCCATCCTTGAAAAGGGTGGCTTGAAGGCCGGCAAAGATTTCAATCTGGCGTTCTCACCTGAGCGCATTGATCCGGGCAATAAACAGTTCAAGGTCACGGATATCCCCAAAGTGGTCGGTGGTTTGACGCCTAAATGCACGGCCTTGACCGTCGCTCTTTACGGGAAGATCATCAAGCATATCCATCCTGTTTCATCGCCGCGCGCCGCAGAGATGACCAAGCTCCTGGAAAATACATTCCGCATTGTGAATATCGGCTGGATCAATGAAGCCGCTATGATGTGTCATCGTCTGGGGATCAATATCTGGGAAGTGGTGGATGCGGCCAAGACCAAGCCGTTCGGGTTTATGCCGTTCTATCCGGGCCTGGGCGTCGGTGGGCATTGTATCCCTGAAGATCCGCTTTATCTTTACTGGAAAGCCCGCAAATATGGCTTCAGTTCCAAGTTCATTAAGCTTTCGGCTGACTTGAACCATCAGATGCCGAATTATGCCATCGGCCGTGTTGAGACCCTGCTTAAGTCTAAAGGGAAGTCTTTGGCCAAGGCTAAAGTGCTGGTCGTGGGCGTAACCTACAAGAAGGATGTGCGTGATTTGCGCAAATCCCCGCCGTTGCGCCTTCTGGCGCTTTTGCAGGACCAGTGCAAGGTTGATTATCATGATCCCATGGTGCCGTATCTGGATATCACCGACCTTAAGATGGATTCGGCTGCCTTAACACCTGCCGGTGTAAAGAAATATGATATCGTTATTATTGCTGTTGATCATACAGATGTCGATTATGCCATGATCGCCCGCCATGCCAAGATGGTCTTTGATGTGAAGAATGTTTATTCCCAAAAGCCGCAGAAGAATATCCACGTTTTATAGGTCCCCCTATCTTTTCCATTTGACGTTCTCCGCCGAATAAGGCATACTTGGTGGCTATGAAGGCTTTTTCTTTTCTTCCCATGTTCCCCGATGAGATCAAGGCTAAAGGTTGGGACGCGCTGGACGTGCTTATTATCAGCGGCGACCCGTACGTGGACCATCCTTCCTTTGGCACGGCCTTGATAGGCCGGGTGCTTGAATCTAAGGGTTATCGGGTGGGTATTATTGCCCAGCCTGACTGGCGCTCTCCGGATGATTTCATCCGGCTGGGGACACCGCGCCTGGCCGTGTGCATCACGGCAGGCAATGTGGATTCCATGGTCGCGAATTACACGGCCAACAAGCGCCAGCGTCACGGTGATGATGATGTGCTGGGTGAGCGGCCAGACCGCGCGTCGATCGTTTACGCCACGCGCGCGCGCCAGGTCTTCAAAGGCGTTCCGGTTATTCTGGGCGGTGTCGAGGCCAGTATGCGCCGTCTGGCGCATTATGATTACTGGGACGATGCCGTGCGCCGTTCGGTCTTGATCGATGCTAAAGCCGATATGATCATTTACGGCATGGGTGAGCGGCCTATCACCGACGTGCTTTCACGCCTCGCTAAAGGTGAGACCATAAATGCCATCCGTAATGTAGCCGGCACTGTGGTGCGCGTTAAGCAAGCCGACGTTTCGGCGGATGCGCTTATTTTGCCTTCATTTGAAAAGGTCAGCCAGGATAAAGACGCGTTCAATGACGCTTTTCGTGTCGCTTACGATCAAATGTCGCCGGCAGATGCCAGGGTTTTAGCGCAGGCGCATGCGGATCAGGTTGTCCTGCAATTACCGCCCGCCCTGCCGATGACGTCTGAAGAACTGGACGCCAGTTATGATTTGCCGTATACGCGTCAGGCCCATCCTGTGTATGCCAGGCATGGCGGGGTCAAAGGTCTTGAGACGGTGCGCTGGTCGATTACAGCGCTGCGCGGCTGTCCGGGTGAATGCAGTTTTTGCGGCATCGCCATGCATCAGGGGCGCATCGTGCAAAACAGGACGCCGGCATCTATTCAGCGTGAGGTTAAACAGTTCACTCTCGATAAAAATTTTCACGGCACGATCAGTGATGTGGGCGGGCCTACAGCTAACTTATACGGGGCCCAGTGCGAGAATTGGACGAAGGGCAAGGCCTGCCACGGCAAGCAATGTTTGATGCCATCGAAATGCCCCTCGCTTAAATTGGGCAGTGCCAGCGCGCTTGAGCTTTATGAGATGATCTGTGCCACACCGGGTGTTAAACATATGTTTATCCAAAGCGGGCTGCGGTATGATCTTTTGATGGAACCTGATGCGCGGGAGTATTTTAAGGCGCTGTGCGAAAAGCATATCAGCGGGCAGATGAAGGTGGCCCCCGAGCATACATCGGATGAGGTGTTAAAGCTGATGAACAAGCCTTCACACCAGAAATACCGTGATTTTGTGGATGCGTTTGAAAATATTAACAGCCGGCTCAAGAAACGTGTATACTTGGTCAATTATTTTGTAAGCGCGCACCCCGGTGCAGGACTAAAGCAGGCGTTCGACAGTGCAATGACGCTTTTATCCTGTGGTATGCTGCCCGAGCAGGTGCAGGATTTTTTGCCGCTGCCGATGACAGTATCGGGGGCGATGTATCATACGGGCAAGCACCCCATGACAGGCAAGGCGGTTTATGTGCCTAAGGATAATGAGCGCGCCATGCAGCGGGCGCTGGTGCAGTCGCAGAATCCCAAGAGTGCGCCTTTGATTGACAAGGCCTTGCGCATTTTGGGCGAAGAGAAGCACAGGAGTAAATTTAGATAGAGGATTTTGAGTTATCCGCCAAGCTATGGTCCTCGTTCATGCCTTGTGGCTCAGACAGTCCTCGCGCATCCGTTTTATCAGGATTTTAAGGGCGTAGGAAGAAAACGGATGGCTGTGGAACTCGCCCTTAGGGCATTGAACTTCGGGGCGCTTGTCGGCTGAAAACAATGTGTGAGCTAGGGCAGGGCGACTGGAATTCTTTGCTGGGACGGCGAAGGGATCACTTTGGCGTAGAAGCCCAGCAGGCTCTAAGAGCAAAGTATATTGAATGTTTTGAAGATCAGGGAAAGTTGAATATAACGAGGAGTTAAAATGATCACGGTTAATAATGTCACATTGCAGTTCGGCCAGCGTAAACTTTTCTCCGAGGTGAATATTGTTTTCTCGCCGGGCAACTGTTACGGTTTGATCGGCGCGAACGGTTCGGGTAAATCAACGTTCCTTAAAGTGCTTTCCGGTGAGATCGATTCAACCGCCGGCGAGGTATCGATCCCGCCTGGTAAACGCCTGTCCATGCTCAAGCAGAACCAGTTCGCGTATGATGAATATTCTGTGCTGACGACCGTTATCATGGGGCATAAGAAACTTTACGATGTCATGATGGAGAAAGATGCGATCTATGCCAAGCCGGATTTCTCCGACGCTGATGGTATGCGCGTATCCGAGCTCGAAGGCGAGTTCGCTGAAATGGACGGCTGGAATGCTGAATCAGACGCCGCCAAGCTTTTAACGGAAGTCGGCATCCCGACGAGTATGCATACGATGCTCATGAAAGAGCTCGAAGGTTCACAGAAGGTGCGCGTTCTTCTGGCGCAGGCGCTCTTCGGGAATCCTGATATTCTTTTGCTCGATGAGCCGACCAACCATCTGGATGTTGAAACGTGTATGTGGCTCGAGGAATTCCTGTCGCGTTTCGAGAATACGGCCATCGTCGTTTCGCACGACCGCCATTTTCTGGATAATGTATGTACGCACATCGCGGACATTGATTTCAGCAAGATCAAGGTCTATTCGGGTAATTATACGTTCTGGTCAGAGTCAAGTCAGCTGGCGGCACGTCAGCGGACCGAGCAGAACAAGAAGGTCGAGGAGCGCCGTAAAGAATTGCAGGATTTCATCGCGCGCTTCAGTTCCAATCTTTCCAAGTCGCGTCAGGCGACCAGCCGCAAGAAGATCCTTGAAAAGCTGGTGGTCGATGACATTCAGCCGTCTTCCCGGAAGTATCCCTACGTGCATTTTGACGCCGAGCGCGAGGCGGGCAATGACCTTTTGGATATTAATGACCTTTGTATATCAGTCGACGGAAAACCGGTGATCAATAAATTATCGCTGGTGATCCATAAAGGCGACAAGGTGGCTTTTGTGGGGCCGAATGACCTTATCAAGACATTATTGTTCCAGGCATTGGCCGGTGAGGTGACGCCGGATGCCGGTACGTTCAAGTGGGGCTTTTCAACCCGCCGTGCGTATTTGCCCAAGGACAACTCCAAATTCTTTACGTCGGAGCTTACCATCGTGGATTGGCTGCGGCAGTATTCAGACGAGAAGGCCGAGAGCTTTATCCGCGGCTTTCTGGGCAAGATGCTTTTTACCGGCGAAGAATCAATGAAGCCGGTCAATGTCCTTTCCGGCGGTGAGAGGGTGCGCTGTATGCTTTCGCGCATGATGTTATCCCGCCCGAATGTTGTTGTGATGGATGAACCGACCAATCACCTTGACCTTGAATCCATTACGGCCCTTAACGATGGCCTGCAGCGTTTTAAGGGAACGGTACTTTTTTCCTCGCATGATCATCAGCTGGTGCAGACAGTCGCTAACCGCATTGTTGAGATCACGCCCAAAGGCGTTATCGATCGCGTGGGCATGAATTTCGATGATTACCTGGCCGATGAAAGGATCAAGACGTTAAGGAAGCAGATCGCTGATGCATGAGGTTTCCATTGTCGAGGGTTTGATCACCCAGGTCAGCGCTCAGCAGAAAGAGCGCAAGTTCAAAACTGTACATGAAGTGCATATCGCCTGCGGCATGTACAACTGCCTTTCCGAGGAAACCCTTAACTTTTGCATGCAGACTGTTGCGGAAGGTACCTGCCTCGCAAAAGCCGTGATCAAGGTGCGCCGTCTGGCCGAACGCTGGCAGTGCCTGGCGTGCCGCAAGGAATTCTTTCAGGAAGACAGAAAGCCATTGTTGGATACCGCGTGTCCGCACTGCGCGGCCAAAGACGTTATCCCCCGACCGAATAACGAGATCTATCTCGATAAACTGGAGGTTGATTGATGGAAATCAAGGTGATGAATAAAGTACTGGCGGCCAATGATGCCTGGGCCCAGGAGAACCGTTCGGTCCTTAAGGCGGGCAATGTGCTCATGGTCAATCTCATCGGCTCTCCGGGCGCGGGCAAGACGGCGCTGTTGGAAGCGACGCTGGATCTGATCAAGGATAAATATAAAGTCAGTGTTATTGAGGGGGATATTGCCACGACCAAAGACGCCGAGCGTATCCAGAAAAAGGGTGTTGCGGTCTGTCAGATCAATACAGGCACGGCCTGTCACCTTGACGCCAATCTGGTCAATGCCGCCATCAAGGACCTTAGCGTTAGTACAGTATTTGATATTATTTTCGTCGAGAATATCGGCAATCTGGTCTGTCCGGCCGAATTTGATATCGGCGAGGCGGCCAAGATCGCTGTCCTGAGTGTCACCGAAGGGGATGACAAGATCGAGAAATATCCGCTGTTGTTCTCCGAGGCTAAAGCCCTTTTGATCACCAAGATGAGCATGCATCATCTGACGAATTTCAATATGGACGAAGCGGAGAAAGCGTTCCGTAAACTTAATCCTGCGGCCCCTATTTTTAAAGTCGATAACCTCAAGTCAGACGGCCTTGCGCCATGGGTGGCGTTTTTGCTGGCCATGAAGAATGGTAAATAAGGATTCCTTTCAGCGCCTGAAACTCACCATCCGCGGCGCGGTGCAGGGAGTGGGTTTCAGGCCTTTTGTTTTCCGCCTGGCACAGCGCCTTGGCCTTCAGGGTTTTGTGTGCAATACAGCCGGCGGCGTCATCGTCGAAGTTGAAGGCGATGAGCCCCTTCTGCGTGATTTCCTTCTTAAGATCTCCTGTGAAGCGCCTGAGCGTGCCGCGATGGCTTCGGTGGAGCCTGTTTTCATTGAGGCTGTCGGGCATCGGGGTTTTGAGATCCGCGAAAGCCGGGAAGGCGCTGTGGATACCTGGGTGTCTCCTGATATTGCCATGTGTGATGATTGCCGACAGGAAATCGCCGATCCATCCAACCGCCGCTTTGCCTATCCGTTTACCAATTGCATGCATTGCGGCCCGCGGTACTCCATGATCGAACGTCTGCCGTATGACCGCGTGAATACATCCATGAAGCAATTTAAGATGTGCGACGCGTGCCAGCGCGAGTATGATGATCCCCTGGCACGGCGTTTTCACGCCCAGCCCAATGCGTGTGCCGCGTGCGGTCCGCGTGTGGCATTATGGGATGGTTCCGGCAGGGTGCTGGCCAAAGACGGTGAGGCCATTGCGGCCGCCGTTGCCGCCATCCTGGACGGGAAGATCGTGGCGGTCAAGGGTATTGGCGGGTTCCATTTACTGGTCGATGCCGCCTCCGATACGGCGGTCATGCGTTTGCGTGAAAGAAAGCGCCGTTTCGCCAAACCCCTGGCTTTGATGTTCCCAGATCTTGCATCGGTCAAGACGGCGTGTGTGGTCGTGCCTTTGGAAGAACGTCTTTTAATATCGCCTCAGGCCCCTATTGTGCTTTTACGGCGGGTGGCAGGGGATGTTATTGCCGCTTCGGTGGCCCCGGGCAATCCATATTGGGGTGTTATGCTGCCGTACTCACCCTTACATCAACTTTTACTTGAAGGTGTCGGGCGGGCCGTAGTGGCGACCAGCGGCAATATCGCGGAAGAGACGATATGCATCGATGCGCGCGAAGCGTTAAAGCGCCTGGAAGATATTGCCGACATTTTCTTGGTGCATGATCGGCCCATCCTGCGGCCTGTGGATGATTCGGTCGTGCGTGTCATTTGTGATACAGAGCAAGTTATCCGCCGGGCCAGGGGTTATGCCCCGTTGCCCGTTATGGTTGATGATGATATGTTGCCTGCTTTAGCTGTCGGAGGACATTTGAAGAATGCCGTTGCCCTGGCCCGGGGCAAGGATGTTTTTATCAGTTCACATATTGGCGACCTTGAGACCGTGCCCTCCAATGAGGCGTTCCAGCGGTCGATCGATGATATGGGAACGCTGCTTGATATTAAGCCCGAGCATGTTGTTTGTGACGCTCACCCCGATTATTATTCGACGTATTACGCACAGGGACTGGGTATTCCCGTTGTCACGGTGCAGCATCATCAGGCGCATGTGTTGGCGTGCATGGCGGATAATGGGCTTTCTGCGCCTGTTTTGGGAGTCTCCTGGGACGGGTCGGGTTACGGGCCCGACGGGACTGTATGGGGCGGCGAATTCTTTAGCGTGAACGATAAGGATATGCAGCGGCTGGCATGTTTTGAGCCATTTTATTTACCCGGAGGTGAAGCGGCGGTGCGCGAACCGCGGCGCGCCTTACTGGGTGCGTTATTTACGGCGATGGGTGAGCGCATTTTCGAAGATCGATACCGGCCCTATCTTTCAGGGTTTAAAGATGAGGAATTGCATCTTCTGCGGCAAATGCTTGTCAAGCGCGTGAATGTGCCGTTAACATCGAGCGTCGGTCGGCGTTTTGATGCCCTGGCGGCTTTGGTGGGTTTAGGCCATGTCAATCAGTTCGAAGGCCAGGCCGCCATGGCGTTGGAATTCATTCTGCCGGAACAGGTGCCGCGGGACGCCTATTCATTTCGCATCTCGGGGCGTGAAGCGGGCCGGCCGTACATTATTCAGGCGCCCGTGTGGGATGAGGTCCTCGAGGATATGGAACGGCAGAAATCAGTAGCGCAGATCAGCGCAAAGTTCCATAATATGCTGGTCGAGGTCATGGTTTGGGCGGCTCAGTCCAGCGGTATGCGGCATGTGGTTTTAACAGGCGGGTGTTTTCAGAACCGGTATCTGAGCGAGCATGCTGTTAAGCGTTTGCGTGAAGAAGGGTTTAAGCCATTTTGGCATCAGCGTATTCCGCCCAATGACGGCGGCCTTGCGCTCGGCCAGATCATGGCGGCGCACAGGGTGCGGATTTCTCTATAAGCGATAACGGGGCAGGAAAAAGATATGATGGGGCATCGTATAGTGAAGTTACTGGCCGTCGTGCTTGTATGTTTTTATCTGGATGCGGCAGCTTATGCGGCGTCTGTTTATAAAGTAGCCGTACTGGCGAATAAGGGCAAGGAGGAATGTGCGGCGCTGTGGCAGCCGACGATAAATGAGCTTAATGCCAAAAACCTTCTTGGCCTTCGATTCGAGCTGGTGCCCATGACGTTCAAGGAAATGCTGGTTGAGATCGAGGCGCCTAAGTCAGACTTTCTTATCCTCAATCCGAATTACTATGTGCAGATCGAACTGGCCCAAAGCGGCCAGGCCATTGCCACGCTGGTGAACAAGCGCCTGGATAAAGCGCTGACTGTTTTCGGCGGCGTGATCTTTACCCGAAAAGGCAGGGGCATGAGAACGTTTGCCGACCTTAAGGGGCGGACATTGGCGATACCCGATGAGGAGTCTTTTGGGGGGTATTTGAGCGAGGCGCAGACGCTCAAAGAGCAGGGCATCAGCGTTAAGAACCATTTCAGGAAGGTCGTCGCGCTTTACAATCAGGATGAGGTTGTCTTGCGCGTTATGGATGGGACCTATGATGTCGGATTTGTGAGGACGGATACCCTTGAAACCCTGGCCAGCAAGGGCTTGGTCAATTTATCAAGGGTAAGCGTAATTAAACTCCCCACCTTAACGGTAGCGCTGGATTTTCCATTCCTGGTCAGTACCGCCCTTTATCCTGAATGGCCTTTTGTGAAACTCAACAGCGTCTCGCGTGAAGCCGCCGAAGAAGTGTCAAGGATCCTACTTAGCATCAAGCCTGAGAGTGATGCGGCTAAAGCCGGAAAATATTTCGGCTGGACCACGCCTTTGAATTACCGTCCGGTCCATGAATGCCTGCGTTCACTGCGGGTCGGTGGTTATAAGGATTTTGATCGCAGCTCCTTTCTTTTGCTGTGGGAGGATTATGCATACTATTTCCTGGGAGGCGCGGGTCTTTTTGTTTTGCTGTGTTCGGGCCTGATCGTGAATTTAGCCTTGGGCCGACGTGTGCGCAAGAACGAAGAATTGCTGCGCACGGTCACGGATTTTACGTACGACTGGGAATACTGGATCAGTAAAAACGGGGAATTTAAATGGATGTCCCCGTCATGCGAAAAATTTACGGGGCATAAGCCGGCGGATTTCAAACAGGATGCACAGCTGATCTTTGCCGTGATTCATCCCGATGACAGGGATGCTGTTAGGCGTCATATGTCGGCCACGCATCAAAGTGAGGGTAAGTGTGAGAGTGAGTTTCGTATCATTGATTCGGCGGGGAATGTGCGCTGGATGCAGCATGTTTGCAGCCCTGTGTTCGGACGTAAGGGGGAATTTATCGGACGGCGCGCCTGCAATCGCGATATCACGGAGCTAAGACAGGCGAAAGAAGTGGCGGAAAGTGCCTCTAAGGTCAAGAGCGACTTCATGGCGAATATGAGCCATGAGATACGCACGCCCATGAATGCTGTGCTGGGATTCAGCCAGCTGATGAAGCGGACCGACATGAGCGACAAGCAGAAATATTATGTCACGGCGATCCTGAGTAGCGGCCAGCTTCTGCTCAGTATTATCAATGATATTCTGGATATTTCCAAGATCACATCCGGCCACATGGCCCTGGAGAAGATCCCTTTTGACCTGCGTGAGACCTTGACCGAGGCGATGCGCGTTGTTGAGCCTCAGGTGCAGTCGCCGCGCGCACATATGACCGCGCATATTGACCCTGTGATAACCGGCCGGTACGAGGGGGACCCGGTCCGCCTGCGTCAGGTTTTGATCAATCTTTTGGGTAATGCCGCCAAGTTCACCGCCTCCGGTGAGATCGTTCTGACGGTACGCCGGCAGAGCGTGCGTGGCGGGCAGGAGCATTTTTTATTTTCGGTCAAAGATACGGGTATCGGGATCTCTGATAAGAAGCTTAAGTCCATCTTTGACCCTTTTATGCAGGCGGATACTTCAACGACCAGGGAATTCGGCGGTACGGGCCTGGGTCTTTCCATATCCAAATTTGTCGTCGAACATATGGGCGGAAAACTTGAAGTGCGCTCAAAAATCGGCGAAGGCAGTGAATTTTATTTTTCTATCTCCCTGCCCAGGCTGTTCTTGTCCGGCGAAATTGTTCCGGATAAGCCTGCGGTTGAGGTTAGTGCATCGACCATCGGCGCCCGTCTTCTGATCGCTGAAGACAATCCGGCCAATCAGGCCCTGATGAAGGAGTTTGTTGCGATGCTGGATTGCACGGCAGATTATGCGTCCAACGGGCAGGAGGCGGTCGATCTGCTGCGCCAGGGGTGCGGTAAATATGATGTGTGTTTGATGGATATTCAAATGCCGGTCATGGGTGGCATTGAAGCGTTGAATATTATCCGCACGTCCATCAGCCGGGATTTTCCGGTGATCGCTTTAACGGCGGCGGCCATGTCGGGTGAAAAAGAGCGTTTGATGGAGCTGGGTATGACGGATTATCTTTCCAAGCCTGTCATGTTCGAAGATCTAAAGGCAAAGGTTTTGCAGTACAGGAAGAAGAAATAAGCAGGTATTGATCGGAGATAGACATGTGTTTAGCTGTTCCGGGTTTAGTGCAGAGCGTTGAGAACAATGAAGATCCGATCAAGCGTACGGCCAAGGTGAGTTTTGACGGCATGGTGCGTGAGGTGAGCCTGGGTTTTTTGCCCGAGGTCAAGCCGGGGGATTATGTGGTCGTGCATGTGGGCATGGCGCTCAGTAAGATCAATGCGGATGAAGCGCAGAAGATGATCGATGATATTCATTCGATCGAAGAGTTGATGAAGGAAGAATCATGAAATTTGTCGATGAGTTCAGAAATGCCAAAGACGTTCACACGTTGAGCGAGGCCATTAAGGCCAAGGTCACGCGCCCGTGGAAGATCATGGAGATCTGCGGCGGGCAGACGCATGCCATTGTCAAGTTTGGGCTTGATACGCTTTTACCCCAAGAAGTATCGCTCATTCACGGGCCTGGTTGCCCGGTGTGCGTTACGCCTTTAGAATCTATCGATCGGGCGATAGCCGTCGCTATGGAGAAGGATGTGATCTTCTGTTCTTTCGGCGATATGGTGCGTGTGCCGGGGTCATCGAGGGATCTTTTGACAGCCAAGGCCGAAGGTGCTGATGTGCGCATCGTTTATGCGCCTTTGGACGCGCTTAAGATCGCTGTCGATAATCCGTCTAAAAGAGTGGTTTTCTTTTCCGTCGGTTTTGAGACCACCGCGCCCGCGACCGCCATGGCTGTTTACCAGGCCAGGGAAGCGGGGGTCAGGAATTTCTTTTTGCTGGCCGCGCATGTTTTGGTGCCGCCGGCCATGCGTCTTATTTTGGGTTCAGCGGATAATCGCATTCAGGGCTTCCTGGCGGCGGGGCATGTGTGCGCGGTGATGGGATGTACTCCCTATGAAACGATTGCCCGTGAATTCAATGTTCCGGTCGTGGTCACAGGTTTTGAGCCTTTGGATATCCTGCGCGGCATTTATTTATGCGTCTGCCAGCTGGAAGCCGGTACCTGCAACGTGGAGAATGAGTATGCGCGGGCGGTACGGCTTGATGGCAATATTCTCGCCCAGCAAATGATGGCTAAAGTCTTTAAAGTGATTGATCGCCCGTGGCGCGGGATCGGCGTGATCAAGCAAAGCGGTCTGGGACTGGCGGATGTTTATAAGGATTTTGACGCTGAACGCGCTTTTGACGTGGGCGGTATAACGGCCGAGGAGTCACCGGCGTGTATCAGCGGAGTGGTCCTGCAGGGGATCAAGCGCCCGCATGAATGCCCGGCATTCGGTTTAGCCTGTACGCCGCAGCATCCTTTGGGGGCCCCTATGGTCTCGTCGGAAGGTGCCTGCGCCGCGTATTATCAGTATCGCAGGGGAGCGACGGTATGACAGACTTTGCCTTGAGCTGCCCTTTGCCTCTTAAAGGCCACAGCCGCATCCTGTTGGGCCATGGCAGCGGCGGGGCGTTGACGCATGAGCTTATTGAAACAGTCTTTGCGCCCGCTTTTGATAATCCCTTGCTGCGCCAGGCGCATGACGGCGCGGTGGCGGCCATGCCCAAAGGCCGCCTGGCTGTGACGACCGATTCGTATGTGGTCCAGCCATTATTTTTCCCGGGCGGAGATATCGGCCACCTCGCTGTTTACGGCAGTGTCAATGATCTGGCGATGTGCGGCGCGCGTCCGTTATACCTGACGGCAGCATTCATTATCGAGGAAGGTTTTGAGACCGCAACGCTCATCCGTATCGTGGCATCGATGAAAGCGGCGGCGGCAGCCTGCGGCGTTTCCATTATTACCGGGGACACCAAGGTGGTGGACAAGGGTAAGGCTGACGGGCTTTTTATCAATACCACAGGTATTGGCGTCCTCGAGCATGACATGGTCGTGGCGCCTTCATCGGTCGCGGCGGGGGATGTGGTCCTTTTAAGCGGCGATATCGGCCGTCATGGCATAGCGGTCATGGCCGCACGCGAAGGCCTGTCATTTGAAACGCCTGTGGAAAGCGATGCCGCGCCTTTGGCGGATACTGTAGCGGCACTTATTAAAAACGGGGTTGCTCTTCATTGCCTGAGGGATCTGACACGCGGTGGCCTGGCGACAGCTTTGGTGGAAATATCCCGGTCATCCGGCTTTGATATCCATGTGCGTGAACAGGATGCTCAGGTCGTGCCGGTGGTGCGCGGGGTGTGCGAGATCCTGGGGCTTGATCCATGGTATGTGGCTAATGAAGGGCGCTTTATTGCGGTAGTCCCTGAGAAAGATGCGGCCGCAGCGCTGGCGATCCTCAGGCAGGGGCCGGGTGGCGATCAGGCCGCCGCGATCGGGAATGTCGCCGCTGTGCGCCGGGAACGCGTTGTCATGGAAAATATTCTGGGCACTTTCCGCGTCGTAGAAATGCTGCCCGGACAGCTCCTGCCAAGAATTTGTTGACAAAACAGGAAACGTAGTGCATACTTCATCACGTGAGCAGATTGGTGAAGTGATCTTAGACCGCAGGGTAGGAGCTTCATACCTCGCGGTTTTTTTATTGGATCCACCAGAATCTGCTCAAATTCAATAACAAGGAGAAAGTTTCATGGTTAACGGAAAAGTTAAGTGGTTCGACGACAAAAAAGGGTTTGGCTTTATTACACCTGAGTCAGGGAAAGATGTATTCGTACATCACTCTGAGATCCAGGGTCAAGGCCACAGAACGCTGACCGACGGTCAGGCAGTTGAGTTCGAGATCGCCCAGGGTCCAAAGGGTGAGCAGGCCAAGAACGTCGTGAAGCTGTAATAGCTTTAACTTCTGCAATGAAAGCCTCTCGGTCGAAAGATCGGGAGGCTTTCTTGTTTTACGCGTATAGAAATAGGCGCTTTAATGCACACATAAAAAGTATGCAAAACGTGCCTAAATTGTGTATCATTAATATATGAAGATCAAAATAAAGTTCATGCTCACGATTTCAGTCATCCTGCTGGTAGGGACTGTGGTCATGATGTTCTGGGTCGGTTTTATTTCCTACAATAATGCCCTCGATGAGGCGCTGAAAGGCGTCTCCCGTTTGTCTTCTTCCGTGCATGATGCGGCCCACGAGTTCATGAATGCAGGCCGGCAGGAGAATCTTGATGCTTATTTAGAGAAAGCGCGTAAGTTTGATTCCGTGACCGAGGTCAGGGTTATCCGTTCGCCTTTATTGGAAAAGGAACTCGGGGTCAAGAACGGGGCGCGTGTCAGGGACAGCATTGATCTACAGGTGCTCGCCAACGGCAAAGAGGTCAATACCCAGACCATGGCCGGCGATCACCGGGCGGTGCGACGCGTTATTCCTATTATTACTGAAAGATCGTGCATGGCGTGCCACCCGGATTTCCGTGAGGGAAGTGTTATGGCCGGGCTGAGCATGACGATCATTTATCAACATACGTTAGACAGGATGTTACGTACGCTTTGGAGCATCGGGTTGATACAGGTCATTTTTATATTTCTGGTCATCGGGGCGATCTTTTTGCTGTTTAACAAGTTGATCATGCGCCCCTTGCTACGGATCGGCTTATTTGTGGACAAGATGGGTGCGGGCGATCTGACGACCCAGATCAAGATCAGGCCTGATGATGGCCGTTCGGCTCAGGAGTTGCCGCAGCAATCTATAAGCCGTGAAACGGGGATGAATTCGCGTGACGAGATGGGCGCGCTGGCCGTGGCGGTGAATAGGATGTCGGAAGACCTTCAAAAGACCATGGTGTCTCGAGACCGCCTTTTAGGTGAGATCGAGGAGCGTAAACGCGCGGAGGGAGAGCTGAGTCGGGCCTACATCCAGCTTAAAGACGCTCAGGATCAGCTGGTCCAGATCGAGAAGATGGCCATGATCGGTCAGTTGGCTGCGGGCGTAGCGCATGAAATTAATAATCCGACAGCTTTTGTCATGTGTAATCTCGAGGTCCTTAACAAGTATCTTTCGAGTTTGTCGCAGATCATTGAAAAGCATCATGAAGCCGAGGCTGTACTGAGCCAGGGTCATCCGCCGGAGGTGGAGCGCATTCTGCAGGAATTAAAGAAGCATGAGGAGGCCCTGGATGTGGCTTACATCCTCGAGGATTCGAAACGGCTTGTGCAGGAATCGCTCGACGGTTCCCGCCGGATCAAGAAGATCGTGATGGACCTTAAGATATTCTCGCATGCCGGGCATGAACAAATGGAATATGCCAAGATCGAGGATATGATCCAGTCTGCTCTTAGCATCATTTGGAACGAGATCAAGTATAAGGTTGAGGTTGTTAAAGAATTCACCGCACTTCCGCCGTTTTTATGTTATCCTCAGCCATTGAGTCAGGTCTTTATAAATCTTTTGATGAATGCCGCGCAGGCTATTGAGACCAGGGGCAAGATCACGATCAAAGGGTATGTTGACGGGCATGATATCGTATTGGAATTCATCGATACCGGCTGCGGTATCCCGCCGGAAATCACGGGGCATATTTTTGAGCCATTCTTTACCACAAAACCTGTGGGGCAAGGGACAGGTTTGGGGTTATCGATCTCGTATGATATAATCCGCCAGCATCAGGGACATATTAGCGTTAAAAGCTGTGTGGGTGAAGGCAGCACGTTCACGGTCCGTCTTCCTTTGACGGATCCGCATTGAAACATCATTAGGGCCTGATCAGGCCGATATGACTTCTTCAAAAAATAACAAGGAAATGTATGCGCGGATCTTCGAATTTCAAGAAACCCCATCAAGCCGGGTTTAAAGGGCATGTCAGTTCACGCCACGGGCGATCAGACGGGCGGGGCCGCGGCGATAGTCGTCCTGCACCACGGCGTCCGATGGACGAAGCCCAGGCCAAGTTCTTTAAAGGCGTTCCGGTTGATCCTACGCCGCGTATCTGCCTTGAGGATGGGTGTTCGGAGCTTACCATGCGCGCGATGGATATTATTTGTCCCATTGGTATGGGGCAGCGCGGGCTTATCGTGGCGCCGCCGGGTTCGGGTAAAACGACTTTCCTGAAACATATTTGCCAGGCCATTGCGAAATCCCGCCCTGAAATGAAGTTATATTGTTTACTGGTTGATGAGCGCCCCGAAGAGGTGACGGATTTCAAGCGCAGCGTTACGGCGGATGTACGCTCATCTTCGTCTGACCAGGATTACGAGAACCATGTGGCCATTGCCGATGAACTGATGCTTCAGGCGATGCGCGAGGCGGGTGAAGGCAAGGATGTCGTTGTGCTCATTGATTCTCTTACCCGTTTGTCGCGTGTGCATAATGCCCAGCGCAGTACGAGCGGACGCACGCTTTCCGGCGGCGTTGATTCGCGTGCCATGGAAGTGCCGCGCCGTATTTTTGGTGCCGCGCGCAAGATCGAGCATGGCGGGTCGCTGACTATTCTCGCGACCATCCTTGTGCAGACGGGCAGCCGCATGGACGAGGTGATCTTTGAGGAGTTCAAAGGTACGGGTAATATGGAGATCGTCCTTTCACGTGATATTTCACAGCGCCGTATTTTCCCGGCCATTGATATTTCAAAAAGCGGTACGCGTAAAGAAGAGCTGTTGATCCCGGCGGAAGAATACAAGAAGATCCAGTTGATCCGCCGTTCGCTCGCGGACCTTAATCCGGTCGAGGCCATGCAGGATCTTGTCAGCCGCCTGGGTAAATTTACGACTAATAAAGAACTGCTCGCGAATATTGGTGTTTAGACATTGTTTTTCCCTGATCTTTAAGGCTTGCGGTATGCCTGGCTGCTCAGACAGTGGAAACAGCTTTTTCTAAAATAGAGTTTTGGAAAGCTTGGTTTCCAAACTCGCAGCTGCGGCATACCTTCAGCCTTAAATCAGGTAAAAACAGGTAATTCGACGACGTTGTTAAACGCAGCAACTTTTTTAAACGATATGACAGACCAGACAACAACCTTACTTCAGAAAGCCTATCAGCAACGTGAGCCTTTAAGGGCTTATACCAATGCCATTCGCTTGGTGAATGGTTACGGGGATGACCTTGACGGGTTGGTGCTCGAACAGCATGCATCTCATTTTGTGGCGCAGATCTTTGAACCCCGCTGGCTGGAAGAAAAGACGGTCCTCATTGATTTTGTAAGATCACTCGGTGGCGTTTATTTTGTCGTCAAGGACAGGACGCAGAGCGCCACACCCAGGCCCGAAGGGATCGGCTTTGATGTATGGATCGACGGCGTATCTTCAACGGTTGTTGAAGAACATGGCGTGAAGTTTCAGGTTGAGCTCAACGACACATTGAATACCGGGCTTTTTCTGGATATGCGTGCCAACCGGCATAAGGTGGCGGGCATGGCTCAAGGACGCAAGGTGCTGAACCTTTTTTCGTACACATGCGCTTTCGGCGTTCATTGCCGCAAGCAGGGGGCGTCGGCGCTGGTGAATGTGGATGTCAGCCGCAAGGTCCTTGACCGCGGGCGCGTGAATTATGAATTGAACGGCCTTGTGCCGGAGAAGAATGAATTTATTCGCGCTGATGCGGTTGAATATCTGGAGCGCGCGATCAAAAAAGAGAACTTTTTTGACATGATCATCCTTGATCCGCCGTCTTTCGCGCGTTATGACGGGCGTATTTTCAGCGTGAAGAACGACCTGCCGCGCGTTATCGAGATGGCGGTTAAAGTCCTTGAGCCTAAAGGTGTGCTCTTCGCGGCGACCAATCACAGTGAAATGCTGTATTCGAATCTGCAGAATATGGTCAAAGGGGCTTCACGCGGCCGGCAGATCAAAAAGATGCAGCCCCTGGGGCAGGATGTTGACTTTCCGGGAACAGGTTTTATGGCGGAGAGTTGCCTGACAGCTGTTCTTGTCGAGTTTTAATTTAGAAAGAGGGAATGAAAATGGAAGAACTTGGACCGCAGCCTTTAGAAGCGATCATGACCAAGCTTGGTATTACGCATGCTGACCTTGTCAAAGCATCGACGGAGCAGCTATCGTTTAAGATGGTCAACAAAGCCTGCAAAGGCCGTCGTATTTCATTAAATATTAAATACAAGATCATGCGTGCGTTCGCCAAGCTCCCCGCACCACAGGCACTTACCCTTAAAGAATTGTTCAATTACTAGAGATCATCATGTCACTCATCAGTCTTTCTGAAATAACCCTCGCCTTCGGCGGGCCGAAACTTTTTGATAAACTCTCGCTGCAGATCGAGGCAGGTGAGCGCATTGCGCTCTTGGGCCGTAACGGCACCGGTAAGACCACGCTCATGAAGGTCCTGGCGGGTAAGCTGGGAGTAGATGTGGGGAGCGTGTCATTTCAAAAAGGACTCGTGGTCGCGTATCTGCCACAGGAAGTGCCGCGGGATATGACCGGGGATGTTTTTGATATGGTGGCATCAGGTCTAGGGGATCGCGCCAGGCTGCTCAGCGATTATCACCACGTGACGCATCAATTGCATACGGATCAGTCGCCTGAGCTGATGCACCGGCTGGATGTCCTGCAGTCTGAATTGGACCGTACGCACAGTTGGGAACTTGACCATCAGATCGAGCAGGCCATTGCTAAAATGAAGCTTGATCCGGATATGGAAATGGCGCATTTATCCGGCGGGCAGAAGCGCCGCGTGCTTTTAGCGCGGGCGCTGGTCCTTAAGCCGGATGTGTTACTTTTAGATGAGCCGACCAATCACCTTGATATTGATTCGATCGACTGGCTGGAAGGTTTCTTGAAAAGTTATGCCGGCACCGTCTTTTTCGTTACGCATGACCGCATGTTCATGGAAAATGTCACGACCCGTATCCTGGAGCTTGACCGCGGGCGGCTGATGAGCTGGGCGTGTGATTATAAAACTTTCCTGGAGCGTAAAGAATTGGCGTTGCAGATGGAGGAGACCTCACAGGCTGTATTTGACAAGAGGCTGGCCGAGGAAGAGGTCTGGGTGCGGCGCGGCGTGAAGGCCCGTCGCTGTCGCAATGAAGGCCGTGTTAAGGCTTTGGAAGAAATGCGCGTTGAGCGCAAAGCCCGACGGGCGCGTGAAGGCCAGGCGAGGTTTCGCGTGCAGGAAGCGGATATTTCCGGGCATCTTGTCATTAAAGCTTCGCGTATCGGACAGACCTATGACGATAAATGCCTGATCCGGGATTTTTCAACGAATATCATGCGCGGCGATAAGATCGGTTTGATCGGGCCGAACGGTTCCGGCAAAACGACGCTACTGCGCATCCTCCTGGGTAAGCATACGCCTACGAAGGGAACCGCGCGTTTCGGCACTGAACTTCAGATCGCGTATTTCGATCAGATGCGTGAGGCCATTGATGAAGAGAAGACCGTGATGGAAAATGTCGCCGGTCAAAGCGAGACGGTCATGGTCAATGGCAAGCCGCGGCATATTATCGGGTATCTGCAGGAATTCCTTTTTTCACCTGACCGGGCGCGTACGCCCGTGAAAGTGCTTTCGGGCGGCGAGCGTAACCGCCTTTTGCTGGCGCGTCTTTTTACGCAGCCTTCCAATTTGCTGGTCATGGATGAGCCTACGAATGACCTTGATATGGAAACGCTGGAACTATTGGAAGACCTTCTGGTCGCCTATGCCGGCACGCTTATCATTGTCAGTCATGACCGTTCCTTCTTGAACAATGTTGTCACCTCAACCATTGTGCTTGAGGGCGGCGGCGAGGCCAATGAATACCCGGGCGGGTATGACGATTGGCTGGCGCAGCGTAAGTCAGGGAAAACGAAGCCGCCCGTAGAGCTAGAACCGCTCAAGGATGAACCGAAGATCGAAAAGCCGCGGACACTCAATAAGTTATCGTTTAAAGACAGCCGTGACCTTGAGAATTTACCCAAGAAGATCGAAAAGCTGGAAGCCGAGCAGACGGCGCTTTGCGCGCTTTTGGCTGATGTGGAGTTTTATAAGAAAGATGCCGCCGAGGTTGCCCGTGTGAATGCCAGGTCAGCGGCCGTTGCCTTTGAGATCCTTGAATCATATAAGCGCTGGGAAGAGTTGGAAGCCATCAGAACTTCTTGATTTTCATCTTGTTTCTCGCCTGATATTGATTTATTATCATATATAGTATATATTTCCTGACAACACAACTACGGAAATAACATGTTCAAGAATGTCGCAATATTCTTTTTATGCGCTTTTCTCCTATTTATGACGGATGTGTGCTCGGCTCAGCAGGCTACAGGCCCGTGGGCGACACGCGATGAGATCGTTAATGCCGTTATGGAGACTTACCAGCAGGAATTTGGTCATTTCATCCCGGAAAACTTTGATAAGAAGGTAAAGATTTCGGGAGAGGTGCGTGCTTCTTTTGGCATTGAATCCAATGGCCAGACCATTTTTAACCGTTCGAATGCTGATCTTAATGAGCGCAACTGGCGCCTTTTAAATAGTGACGCCTTGAATAACCGTCAAAACACGTATGATCCCGCGATCTATGACCGGATTAAACTTGTGGTCGATGCCGCTGTGACAGATGCGGTGGCCCTGCATTTGAATTTGACCGTGGACCCGTGGAGTTATACAGGCAAGACGGCGCCGACGACCGTGACCGGCGTCTGGGGCAATGACACGTTGACCGTTCAGCACTTGTTCTGGGGGAACAACGGGTATACACTGAACCGTATTTATACGACGAACTTGATCGGTGACGGGTTAGCCCCGCCGGAGACCAAGGTCAAGCATAACACGGTCCCGGGCACCAGCCTTACATCGACGTTCGGCGACCGGTTCGATATCCCTGATCTGAACGTCAAGAATACCTTTCAGCCCATCCGGGAGTTGTGGGTCGACTTGAAGCCTGGCGACACGGGCAAGATCCGTCTTTTCCCCATGGCTTATCAGGATCAGGCCCTGACCACAGATGATCCTTTAAGGCTATCCAACAATAAAAGCTGGTGGGAAGAAAGCCCGTGGATCGACGATTGGCAGGCAGGGCATTTGGATACGACGCCTATCCCGCAGGATTATTTCAAAGGTTCATGGGACCGCGGATTGGCATTCATGGCGCGTGACAGTGACGGGACACGTTTGACGGCCTTGCGTGGTGTGGCGGTTGATATGAAGCCGGATGAGGATACAACGCTGAAGGCGACCGTGGCTTCACCCAAAACGTTGTGGCAGGATTACAGTGAAATTACGGCGGTCCCCGGCAGCATGCGGGTCAAGCGATTCATCGGCGATCAACTTTATGTCGGCGGCACAGGTAATATGCATCTAGGGCTGATCAATAAGGATATCGACAAGAAAAATTTTGTCGGCAGCGTTGATACTGGTATTGAGCCTGTGGAGAATGTTAAGATACAGGCACAGATCAGTCAGTCAGAGAGCCGTAATGACTGGACGAACCATGATTATCGTACCAAGCAGGAAGGCCAGGCTTATTACGCTTCTGTTGAGGCGATCTCCAGTGCAGTCGATGTTCTTAAAACAGATTACCTGGCGCAGAAACGCGCGGAAGGTGCCGGGGATTTTTACAAGACCAAACTTTTCTTCGGACGTATGGACCAGAACTTTGAGTCCAGCCTTTCGAATTATCATGCTACGCGCAACGATGCGTACTGGAGCCGGCATCTGACGTATTATCCGTCACCGTACCGTAAAATGCCCGGCATTCCCGGTGCGACCATGGGTGAGGCGGATGTTGAGGCTTTCGCGATCGGCAACGGGCTTGATTACGGGCGTAATGTCGTAGGCTGGCGCGGTAACACAACGTTGGTGGACGGCAAGGTCGATGGTATGGCTGACGTACGCTACGTAGCGGCAAATGAACATCGTAAGAAGATCGAGACGGTCTCGCGCACGGCCTGGGAATATAAGGCCACGGATAAATTAAGCGCGAAGGCTTTGGGCGTATTGCATAGCGTCCCCCCGACAACGGCAGGCGTCGATCCTTATATTACGTCGGGGAGTACTGGCGAGAATTTGTTAAGCCGCGATGTCGAGGGCGGCAAAGATGCCAATCTTAAGACGGGCTCGATGGGCGCGCGTTATGAATTATCCGATTGGGCGGATGTGAATGGCGTGTGGGAATATTCCAATGATATGGCATTGGGGACGGACAATTTTCCGGAGGGCAATTACAGCAATGCCAGCTTCAGGACTTTCACCGACAATGGGCTTGTTTACCGCGTCCCGGTCCCGTTCCTTTATAATCAGACCATTTTCCCCCGGGCGCCGTACGCCTATCACAATATTATCAAGACTGGACTTCATTTGCAGCCGACGGCCATCTGGGACGTTTATGTGGACTATACGCGTAATCCCAATAAGTTTGCCGGACAGATCGATGACAACATGAACCACGTCGGTTTTGAGACGTCGCTGGTGCCGAACAAGCAACTGGGTTTCTATGCGCGCTATACCATGTCCCGCGGGTATGACCTGAATATGCTGAATTCTGCGAACCCGATATTGAAATATCGTACGTATCACAATGTATTTCTGGAGGCTCGTTACGTGGCCCGCAAGAACAATATTTTCGCCTTATCGTACGGGGTCGGTCCCGCGTATATTGTGGATACGTCCATGACGAACCCGGCATTGGGATTTTATGCCGCACCGGTTCTCAGTACGGAACATATCGTGCGCATGTCGTATCAGAAGAGATTTTGAGGTAAAACAAAAGCCTTCTTGTGTAGAATGGGACGTTCATTCTAACAAAAAGGCTTTTGTGTATAATGGCGCCCCCTGGGGGAATCGAACCCACATCCCAAGCTTCGGAGGCTCGTGCTCTATCCGTTGAGCTAAGGGGACATCGGAAGAAATAGTAACATAGAAATTGTAAAATGGAAAACCAATAATAAGGAGCGACGTATGGCAGAGAATAAGAATCCGAATGAGAAAAAAGGTTTCTTCGCGCGTTTATTTGAATCGCTGGACAAGAAAATGGAAACTAAGGCCAAGGATAGCTGCGGTTGCTGCTGCGGGCCGAAGTCCAAGGATGACAAGAAGTCTTCATGCTGCTGATATTCAGCCGCTGGCTGGTCGCCGATGTGCTGCGGCTTGACCCTGCTTCGCGCTGGGGGTCAACGGTGGAATTCTTTTTTTACGACACCGTCAAGATCACGGTGCTTCTGGTCGCGCTTATTTTTATCATCGGTGTGGTACGCACTTTTATTCCCGCTGAACGCATTCGCCGGTGGATGAGTTTGCCCGGCGGCATGGGTTATGTGGCGGCCGCCATTTTCGGGGCGGTCACGCCATTTTGTTCCTGTTCATCTATTCCAATTTTCTTTACCTTCCTTAAAGCCGGCGCGCCTTTGGGTGTAACCTTTTCTTTCCTGATCACATCACCGCTGGTCAATGAATATGTGGTGGTTCTCATGGCCGGGTTCTTCGGCTGGAAGATCGCAGCGTTGTATGCTTTCAGCGGCATTGTGCTGGGGATCGTCTGCGGTTTTATCCTCGGGAAGATGAAGCTGGAACGATTTATTGTTGAAGATATGGGCCTTGTAGGTGATGTCGATCTGACGCAAGCCGCAGCACGCACGTGGACAGATCGTTTAAAGTATGGGTGGGATGAGGCTGTTTCCATTTTATCTAAAATATGGATCTGGGTCATCGCGGGTGTCGCCTTGGGAGCGGCTATTCATAATTACGTGCCGCAATCGATGGTCGATGCCGTAACAAAGTCGACGGGCATATGGTCGGTGCCTTTGGCGACTTTGGTGGGGGTGCCGATGTACGGCAGTTGTGCGGCCATTGTGCCGATCGCCATTGCTTTGTTCCAGAAGGGTGTCCCTCTGGGCACGGCCCTGGCGTTCATGATGGCCATCGCCGCGCTGAGTTTGCCGGAGGCGGTGATGCTACGCCGGGCTATGCGGTTGCAGCTTATCCTGATATTCTTTGGTGTCACGACCGTCGGGATCATAGCAACTGGATATTTATTCAACGCGGTTCAGCATTTCTTTATTCATTGATTTCAAGGAGGGTTTGTGCGCAAGGTCGTCTTATTGGCTGTAATTTCTTTTATGGCAACCGCGGCCGCCATAGCGGCACCCGCTTATGGCACGAAAATGCCTCTGAAGAAGGAAGTGTTCTGGGGGCTGCAGCATTACGCCATTCTTGACCGGGACCTTAACAAAGATCACGGCGATCTGAGGAGCCAGCAGGACCATGTCCTTTTGTCCTATGGCGTAACGGACTGGTTCACCCTCGACCTTAAATGGACGCGCGGGAACATTACGCATGTTGACCAGGATGGAACGAAGATCAAATATGATCATCCTATTTGGGGCGGCGGTTACGGCTTCCGTGTGCGGCTTTATGAGAACGGCCCTGTTAAGGTGGTCAGCGGTTTTCAGCATATCAGTGTCCATCCCCGGACGGTTAAGCGTAACGGTGAAAAGAATAATGCCATTCTGGACGACTGGCAGGGTTCTGCGCTGGTGTCGTATGCGTTCAAGAAGTTCACGCCATATACCGGGTTGCGCTACGGCACGACAGATTATCTGCACCGACTGAACAATGATGCCGACCGCATTTATTCACCTGAAGACCGTCGCTTTGATGCGGTGCTCGGCATGGACATTCCCCTCACGCCTAAGGTCTGGGTGAATGTGGAAGGCGCTTTTGGCGCGGGCGAGGCCGTGGCGAGCAGTATAAACTTTAAATTCTAATGAAAATCTGGATACATTGATTTTTCCTGTCCTAAAGGTAAATTATTATTGCAATAGATGTTAATTAATGTTAAATTTCCTACCAATATCATTTCGTTCCTTTTGACTATAAACTTAAATGCTTGTTTTCCGACGGAGAAGTCATGAACCGCAAAGATTTTAAGGGTCCGGTCACCCATGATGTTTTAGAGAATCAGGACGGTATTATCATTGACTTTGAGAAGCTGCGCAAAGTGGCCGAAAGTCCTGATCCGGTTGTCCCTGTTGTTGTGCAGGATGCGGCAACTAAAGAAGTGTTGATTTTGGCTTACGCCAATGAAAAAGCACTGCGTTATACGCTCGAATCAGGTATCGCCACATTCTGGAGCACATCGCGTCATGAGCTTTGGATCAAGGGCAAGACTTCGGGTGATGAGTTGCATATCGTCGAAGTCCGCGTTAATTGCGAACAGAACTCATTGCTTTACCTTGTTAATATGAAGGGCAAGGGGTCCTGTCACGTGAAAGACGCTGTCGGTCAAACGCGTTTCGGTTGTTATTACCGGAAGATCAAGGGCGACAAGCTTGAATTTGTGAAGTGATAAGAAAATACTTTTTGAGGTGGCGACATGCTGGAATTCGATAAGAAAGTTTTGATCATAGGCTACGGGTCGGTATCGCGCTGCACGTTGCCTATTTTACTTAAGCTTGTCAAAATGTCCCCCAAGAACATCACGATCATTGATTTTGAGGATAAGGCGGCGGATTTAAGAGAGTTCACGGCCAGAGGTGTTAAATATTTCAAACAGAAGGTCACGCCGGCCAATATGGGCAAGGTGCTTTCACAGCATCTGGAGAATGGCGGGCTTTTGATCGATCTGGCCTGGAACATCGATTGCTGCGAGATCGTTCAGTGGTGCCATGACAATAATGTTTTCTATCTGAATACCTCGGTGGAGGTGTGGGATTCTTTTGACGAGAGATTTACGGCCACGCCGTATCAGAAGTCACTATATTGCCGGCAGATGAAGTTAAGGGAAATGACCAAGGGTTGGAAAGACGCCACGACCTTTGTGGTGGACCATGGCGCTAATCCCGGGCTTATTTCACATTTTGCCAAGCAGGGTGCTGTTGATATCGCGCATAAGCTCATCAAGGATAATAAAGCCAAGAACCCCGTGCAGCTTGAGAAAATGATCGATGCTAGGGATTTTGCGGCGCTCGGCAATGAAATCGGTATCAAGGTCATTCACTGCTCGGAAAGAGATACTCAGGTAACGAATAGACCTAAGCAGGTCGATGAGTTTGTCGGGACGTGGAGCATTGAAGGCTTGCGGGAAGAGGGTACGGCTCCGGCGGAGATGGGCTGGGGTACACATGAGAAAACACTGCCTGCTTTGGCTGTTCGTCCGCCCAAAGGCCCGCAGAACCAGATTTTCCTGGCGCAGATGGGGATGAATACCTGGGTCAGGTCCTTTGTTCCGAATTACGAGATCGTCGGTATGGTCATTCGCCATGGCGAGGCTTTTGGTATTTCTGACAGGTGGACGCTGCGAAAGAATGGCAAGGCTATTTACAGGCCGACGGTCCATTACGCCTATATGCCGTGCGATGAAACGATCATGTCATTGCATGAGCTTAGGGGTAATAATTATGAGATGCAGTCACGCCTGCGTATTTTGAAGGACCATGAGATCACATCAGGCGAGGATATTTTAGGCGCTTTGCTGATGGGGCATGATTACAATTCCTGGTGGACGGGCAGTATCCTGTCGATTGAAGAGGCAAGGAAATTGGCGCCGGGTCAGAATGCGACGACGATACAGGTCGCGCTGGGCATCATCGCGGCTGCCATGTGGATGATCGAAAATCCGAAGAAGGGTTTTTGCCTGCCGGATGATCTGCCGCATGATTACGTGCTTAAGATCGCCAAGCCCTATCTTGGGAAGGTTATTTCAAAAGCGTATGACTGGACGCCGCTTAAGAACAGGAAAACCTATTTTAAAGAGAATCCGGCGAACAAGCTTGATCACAAGGACCCGTGGCAATTCAAGAACTTCACATTTATAGCCTAAGGTGATATGGAATGAACGGAAATAACAGGAAAAATACAGGGTTCACGCTTTCTGATGATGAGAAGGTCCTCATGCAGGCGCTTGCCAAAGAGCATGGCACGCCGCTGTTTGTTATCGATCATGAAAAGATCAGGCAGAATTACCGTGAGTTCAAGGAGCATTTGCCGCGCGTCCAGGCTTACTATGCGGTGAAGGCTAATTCAAATCCGGATATTATTAAAACGCTTTATGACATGGGTGCAAGCTTTGACGTGGCTTCGATGCCGGAATTCATGCTCGTGCATGAGAATATCAAGGATCTGCCGGATCAGGAGAGACAGGATTGGATCTGGGACAAGATCATTTATGCTAATACGATCAAGCCCGTGGAGACGCTCGAGGCTTTGGATAAATACAAGCCGCTGGTCACATATGATAATAGTGAAGAGCTTAAGAAGATCAAGAAACATGCGCCCAATGCCGGCCTTGTTTTAAGGATACGGGTCCCTAACACGGGCTCCATGGTGGAGCTGTCGTCGAAGTTCGGCGCATCGCCGGGGGAAGCCGTTGACCTGATCGAGGAAGCGTTCAACATGGACCTTATTGTGGAAGGTCTCAGCTTTCACGTGGGGAGCCAGTGCACCAATTTTAATAATTACATCCAGGCCCTGCAGCTTTCAGCGAATATCATCAAGGAAGTTGAGACGCGCCTGAATAAGAAATTGATCATCATTGATATCGGCGGCGGTTTTCCTGTTCAATATGATGAGAAGGTCAAGGCGTTCAAGTTGCTCGCCAAGAAACTGAACAGCGAGGTTGCCAGATTATTTCCAGCAGACATGCATATTCTTTCGGAGCCAGGCAGGTTCATGGTCGCTGATGCCTGCACGGTGGTCGCCAAGGTTGTGGGCAAGGCTGTGAGAGACGGCAAGCCCTGTTACTATATCAACGACGGCGTTTATCATACGTTCTCCGGGCAGATATTCGATCATTGTAATTATCCGGTCAAGGCTTTCAAAGAAGGTGAGACGCAGGTCTCGGCGGTATTCGGACCGACGTGCGATGCGCTGGATACGATCACGTTGTCGGCTGAATTGCCTGAGCTGGATATCCATGACCTGGTGTATGCCGAGAATATCGGCGCCTATTCACATGCTTCATCGACGTATTTCAACGGATTCCCGCCGGCGAAGATCATACATATTAATAAATAACGGCGGTATTTTCTGCGGGTCCTGCCGCTTTCAGCAATCCTTTATCGCCTTTCGAAACGGCTTGCTGAGCGCATCTGATGAATGCTGGTTTCACTGAACTGGAACAAAGAAATGACATCGGAGAAAGCGCAGACCGTTGAAGGGATGAGGAAAGCCGTTAACTTCAGTTGATAAGGGATTGCTTGCGCGTCACCCGCAGAAAAGAACTTGCGGGGATATTTTTTCTTGACAAATGATACCTTAGTGGTATCATTTGAGCATGAATTTACTTTCACGCGATACAGATTATGCCGTTCGGGCCCTCATTTACATGGCCACACATGAGCAGGGTCTTGTTTCAACCGCGGATCTTGACCGTGAGTTGAAGTTACCGCGGCCTTTTATGCGTAAGACCCTTCAAACCTTGCAGAAGGCAGGGTATCTCAGTTCTGTTAAGGGCAACAGGGGTGGTTTTAAACTTGTGATGCCGCCGGCGAAGATCAGGCTGATCGATCTCATGCAGGTCTTTCAGGGTAATATTTCACTCGGGGATTGTCTGTTTAAGAAGAAATTGTGCACATGTGTCGCCACATGCCCTTTAAGGCGTGAGGTGAAGGATATGGAAGAGATGGTCACCGCGCGTTTGAAGGCGGTCACCCTGGCGGATCTTATAAGGAACGGCAAATGAAAAGAAATATCATTCATATCGATGAAGACAAGTGCAATGGTTGCGGGCAGTGCGTGCCGGCCTGCCATGAAGGCGCCATCAAGATCATTAACGGTAAAGCCAAGCTGGCGGCTGATTCTTTGTGTGACGGTTTAGGGGCTTGTCTGGGCGAGTGTCCGCAGGGTGCGATCAGGATCGAAACACGAGAAGCAAAGTCATATAATGAGGTTGAAGCTTTAGAAAATATTATGAAGGAAGGCACATCCGCCGTTGCGGCGCATTTGAAACATTTGAAAGATCATGGTCAGGATGAGTATGTGAAAGTTGCCGAGCAGTATTTACAGACGAAAGGAACAGGTATGAATAATGATCACGCGGGTAAACCCATGGCGTGCGGATGTCCGGGCAGTATGGCCAAGGATTTTCGCGGTGTGGCTAAAGAGGCAGCCGTGGCATCAGCGCAGGGGGCGGTGGCGTCTGAACTGCGTCAATGGCCTGTGCAGTTGAAGCTTCTTAATCCCGGGGCGCCGTATTTTCAGAATGCGGATATTGTGGTCAGTGCGGACTGTGCGGCCTTCGCCTACGGTGATTTTCACCGCAAGTTTTTAAAAGGCAAGGCGCTGGTGATCTTCTGTCCAAAACTGGATGAGGACCTTGATGGCTATGTTGAGAAGCTGGCGGATATTTTTCGTCAGAATACCGTGCGCTCGGTAACGGCGGTGCGCATGGAAGTGCCGTGTTGCGGCGGCGTGGTGAGTATTGTCGAAGATGCGGTACGGCGTTCCGGCAAGAATGTGATGATGAAAGAATATACGATCGGGTTACAGGGCGATATTGTTTAATAAAACAAGGAGGATGGTTATGAGTATGTTTTGCTATCAGTGTCAGGAAACAGCTGGCGGCGTCGGTTGTAAGGTCAAGGGCGCTTGCGGCAAGGTTGATACGACCGCGCAGTTGCAGGACCTTTTGATCTTTGTGGTCAAGGGGATCGCGGTATGGGTGGAAGCGGCGCGCAAGAGCGGCGTTGCGATCGATAAGCCGACCGGCAAGTTCATGACGACGGCGATATTTACGACGATTACGAATGCGAACTTTGACGAGAAAGTGATCATCAAATATATCCGTGAAGCCATCAAGGTCCGCGATGCGTGGCGCGTCAAGGCGCTGGGCGGTTGCGGATCGGGTTGCGGTTGTTCATGCGGCGGTGAAACCGAGGCGCTGCCGGAATGCGCTACGTGGGAAGCTACCACAGACGACAGCATACGTGCCAAGGCGGTTAATGTCGGCGTCCTGGCAACGGTGAATGAAGACATCCGCTCGCTGCGCGAACTGATCACTTACGGCGTGAAAGGGATCTGTGCTTACGCTCATCACGCGATGGAGTTAGGGTATGAAGATACGGGTATCTACGATCATGTTGTGACAGCGTTCGCCGCAACGACCAAGGATCTTTCCGCTGACGTCCTTGTCGGGCTTACGTTAAAGACGGGCGAGATCGCGGTGAGCACACTGGCGCTCCTGGATAAGGCTAATACGACGACGTACGGTTCTCCCGAGATCACCAAGGTCAATCTGGGTGTGCGTAGGAATCCCGGCATCCTCATCTCCGGCCATGATCTGCGCGATATGGAAGACCTGCTTGAGCAGACCAAGGGTACGGGCGTTGATGTGTATACGCATAGCGAAATGCTCCCGGCTCATTATTATCCGAAGTTTAAGAAGTATGATAATCTTGTCGGGAATTATGGCAGTTCATGGTGGCATCAGAATGAGGATTTTGAGAAATTCAACGGCCCGATCCTGATGACGACCAATTGCATTATCCCGGTTAAGGGTACATATTTGAACCGCCTGTTCACGAGCGGCGCGGCTGGTTACCCGGAGGCTAAACATATTGCTGAGCGTCCGGTCAATGGGCGTAAGGATTTCTCCGCGATCATTGCCCTGGCCAAGGCGTGCCCGTCACCGGTTGAACTTGAGAAGGGTGAGATCGTCGGTGGCTTCGCCCACAACCAGATCCTGGCTTTGGCGGATAAGGTTATCGCCGCTGTCAAATCCGGTGCGATCAAGCGTTTTGTGGTCATGGCCGGATGCGATGGCCGCATGAAGGACCGTCAGTATTTTACAGATGTGGCTAATGCCCTTCCCAAAGATACTGTCATCCTGACGGCAGGTTGTGCGAAGTACCGTTACAATAAGTTGCCCTTAGGTGACATCGGCGGTATCCCGCGCGTTCTCGATGCCGGGCAGTGCAATGATTCGTATTCGTTGGCTGTTGTCGCCCTCAAGCTCAAGGAAGTTTTCGGCCTTGATGATGTGAATAAATTACCGATCTCGTACGATATCGCCTGGTATGAGCAAAAGGCGGTTACGGTCCTATTGGCCCTTTTGTATCTGGGCGTCAAGAATATCCGTCTGGGACCGACCCTGCCGGCGTTCCTGTCACCGAATGTGACCAAGGTCCTGGTGGAGAAGTTCGGGATCAAGCCAACGGCAACTGCTGCGGTAGATGTGCCGGCCATGATGGCAGGGGTTTAAGGTTTAAAGACTCTTACAGAAGCGCTTGTCATTAACAGGTCTGCGTGCTTTAATAGTTAATTACTATAGGCATGCAGGCCTGTTGTGTTTTGTATAAGTTGATCAGAGGAAGATCGATTATGATGGGTAAAGAGCAGAGAGAGTGGCACAGGGTTACCGTCAATATGCCGGCCAAGTGCCGTGTTGTCGACGGGCCGGCACGCTATGACCTGGTCGAGATCACGGATATGCATCATCAGGGTTGCTGTATCCACGGCGATGTCGTTTTAGAGCAGGGCCAGGTGGTGCGCCTTGTGCTGGAACTTCCTTTTGAGGGGCCGATCAATATCACCGGTGAGGTGGCATGGTCCGGGCCGATATCGAGTCATGAAGATATCCGTACAGGACTCAGGTTCAAGATGAATGACCTTGCCGCCGAAGATACCTGTTTGAAGCTCTACAATTTCTGCCTGCTGCGTCAACCGAAGCAGTAGTATTTCCCCGGGGACTTATGCTTAATCTTCCTGTCAGCGATATCATGAACGATCATCCCATCAAGGTCAAAGGGGATGTGTCTATCCGTAATCTGGCGCATCTTCTGCTGCGGTACCGTATCAACGGGATCCTTGTCGTGGCGCCGGATGATGAGAAGAATGTGCTGGGGGTTTTTACGACGCATGATTTTTTGAATTTGATGGATCTGAGCATGGCAGGTTCGCACCGTGCGCTGGCCTTGAACAAAGTCGCTGATCAGCCTGTTAAAGAATTCGTTAACCCTCAGTTCATACGCCTTCAGCAAACAGACACGACCGCTAAGGCCATCGCTGTGATGCATAAGCACAACGCTCTTACGATCCCTGTCTACGACGGGGATAATCTGGTCGGTGTGGTCGGCCGTCATGATGTGATCAATATCGCTTTTGCCTGAATATTATGAAAAAGACCCTCATTTTCTTATTAGTTGTTTTATTCGTTCTGGTCGCATTCGGGCGTCCTGCTTTCAGCGCCGTGTTTGACGATCAATGTGTGTCGACGGTGTCTTTTGAGTTAGTCCCGGTCGCTTTACCCGGCGAGAGCTTTGCCATTTCACTGGCATTGCCGGTATTTATCAAAGAGTATGTCGAACAGAGGAAGACTGTCCGGTATTTTGAAGAATATTACCTTGTTGACCAGCAGCGCCCTCCGCCTGTGATGGGTTGATTTCTAGCAAATTTCGATAAAACACTTATATAAACCAGAAGGAAGGAAAAGTTATCATGAAGAAAGTATTATTAACACTCATCGTTTTAGGTATGTTCACCGGCATCAGTTTCGCTCAGGCTCCGGCAGATTCCGTTACTGCTAATACGATCGTGAATGCGGACAAAGCTCCGGAACAAGGTGTAAAGAAAGCCAAGAAGTGGAAGATGAAGAAACAGCACAAGGCGTCTAAGAGAGCGGATAAGAAGGCGGATAAGAAAGCCGCTAAGAAGGAAGCTAAGGATGAAGCTGTAAAATAGTTTCCGGCCGGCGGTCGGTATTTGCTTGATCTAAGGGCGGGTTCATGAAAATGACCCGCCCTTTTTATTAAGCTTAGATTGTGCAATAGTCGTTCTTTCAGGACGGAAGCGCTCGCACAGAAAATGCGCGTTAATTGATCGACCTGTCCAGCGTCCTATAGCTGATCGCTTCAGCTAAATGTCCCGGAAGGATGCTTTCTTTCTCATCGAGATCGGCAATGGTGCGCGCCAGGCGCAGGATCTTGTCGTGCGCACGCGCTGACAATCCCAGGCTATCGACGGCTTGGCGCAAAAGATCCCGCGCTTCATGATCCAGCATGCAGAACTTCTTGATATGCCGGTGCGTCATTTGAGCATTGGCATAGATCCCGTCTTTGCTAAAGCGTTCGACTTGAAGGGCGCGTGCGCGGATGACCCGTTCCCGGATCATGTCAGATGTTTCGCCCGTCGGCGCATTCATCAGATCTTCTGTTTTAAGCGCTGCCACGTCAAGGTGTATGTCGATGCGGTCAAGCAGGGGACCCGATACCTTGCCACGGTAGTTCTGGATCTGGGCATTGGAACAGCGGCATGGTTTTTGGCGATCGCCCAAATGACCGCACGGACA
>PEAF01000078.1 GCA_002753465.1 Candidatus Omnitrophota bacterium | reverse complement strand
GCCCGTACAAGCTGTGTGTATTCTCTTTGGCTCTTCAGCAGGAATATCTTCTTCAACCGCTTCGACCGCAGCCTCGGGTAACGGCTCTTCTTCAAAGGTTTCAAACTGCTTATCGACAAGCAGTGACGGCGCCTGCTCATGTGAGCGGATCTCCCGGACGACAACTTCACGCGGCGCCCGGATCGATTCACGTGTCTGGCTCAGATCATTCTCAAAGCCGGCACTGATATGTTTGAACAGGACAACAACTTCCGCGACGAGATCATCCACCCGGCGCGTTGTGAGGGCAACCTCCTGCTGCATCTTTTCAAGAAAAACCTCTTCAGGCTTCCAGGTGTCAGCCTCAGGGTTGTCCGCAAAGAACTGTCTTTTATTTTCCATGATACGTTTAATCTCCTCCCGCTCTTGCCCCAACAATACCGTGATCGACTGGATCTTCCGGTTGACCTCGGCCTGATGGTCCGCGGTCTGTTCGCCCGTCGTATGCAACAGGCCGGTTGAGATACAGTCGTTAAGATCTTTCTGAATATCCAGGATCTTATTGCGGCTGACGTGCAGCTCGACAATAAGCTGGGTGTATGGCTCGAGTTTGCCGCGCATGTTCATGCCGGCTGACTTCTTGACAAATTCTTTGGCGACCGCCGCCGTATCAATGACTGCCTCAACGGGGGCCGGCATTTCTGGCAACTTGACGACCGGCAACTCCGCTGGTACATCATGCCCCTTGAACTCGGACATCAGAACGTGAGTAACACCTTTAAGAACAGCCACAACCTGATTCTTGGGTGCTTTAGGCACTGGGCGTACGGTCAACTTAACAGGTGCCGCCTTGACCGGCGGCTTAACCAATGGCTTAGCTGAAATCTTTACAGGCGACTTGACCGGAGCCTTGGCCGGAACTTCACGCCGTACCGTCTTGACCGGCGTAACTTTAGCCTTGCGATCCGATATTTTTTCAGCCGCAATGTCCTTCACCAAACGCTTAGCCTGCGCCATTAAGGCCGCATTATCCGGCTCAAAATAATAGGCAATGCCGCCGGACTGAATATTCTCATACAGCAACCTGCCGAAGGTCGTATAAAGAGAATCAGCCTGCGTCGCACATTCCTGTAAAAGTTCGCTGCGTTTCTTTGTGGCCATTATCAGACTTGCGTAACATCCTGGGTAACCGCTTCAATTTCTTTTTCCAAAGCCGGCTCAACGGGCGCCGCCTTTTCAACCTCAGCCTCAGTCACAACCTTCTTCACACGTGTTCTGGGCTTGGATGAGCCTTTGGCCTTGGCCTTCGAAGCAGGCTTCTTTTCTTCCTGGCCTTCCGCCACGGAATCCATACCCGCCTTGAACGACGTCCCGATATCCTTGGTACCCTTCTCGACCGCGTCGGTCAGCGTATCAATGACAGCCTCGGCTTTCGCGCCGACCTTTTCACAGATATCTTTAGTCGTATTGACTGCATGCTTCCACTCTTTGGTCTGCGTGACCTTCTTTAGTTCAGCCATCTTTTTGCAAAAGAGACCTGTCCCGTACGTGATCGTCTGAAAAATATCCCCGCCCGCCGTTTTCTTACTTCTTGGCTTTGCCATAACTTCCTTCCTTCTTTTTTGCCGGCATGATCTTCGCTAATGCTTTCTCTGCCGCTTTTTTAACATTCACATCTTCATCGGAAAGGAGATTCTTGACAACGGTCAATGCCCCGACAGGTTTGACGATCGCCAGCATCTCCAGGAGGCTTACGCGCACGAAAGGACTATCATCCGTTGCGAGCGCCATCGCCTTCTTCATGCTTTCCTTACCATAATAAATACCGAGATATGTAACAGCCAAACCCCTGACCTGAGGATCAGCGTCTTTTAAAAGACCTTCTAGGATATCCTGATGCACGTCGCTAACATGGCTGCCAAGCCCCTTGATCGCCATGGTCCTGACCCTCTCATCCGGGTCATTGACGAACAGTTCAAAGAACCCCTTACTTTCCTCGACCTTCATATGAGAAATATTCTTGACCACGGCCAGGCGAACCTTGCTGCTTTCGTCCTTGATCGCGATCGCGTAAACCTTAAGCAGCACATCATTAGGCGCGATATGCGCGATCTGGCTTAAACCCAGCTCGCGTTCACGCTCCGTGCCATGCTGCAACTGCTTCATATTGCTCTCAAAAAGCCTTCTGTTGGCGTCTGACTTGAAAACAGCCGTTTCCATGATCCGACTAAGGCCACCTTCAAAATCAGCCCCACCCCTCGCCTGACGCGCTGTCATGGCCATTTCAAGGGCTACCGCCTTTTCAACCTCGACTTCATCGACAGAAACGGCAGACTCGAGCGCTTCATCGACGACCTCCTCTTCAACAGGAGACTCTTCCTCGGCCACTGCCTCTTCAGGAACTGCTTCTTCAGATACCACGTCTTCAGGCGCAGGCGCCACTTCTTCCTCAGCCGGCGCTTCTTCTATCTCTTCTTCAGGGGCCAGTTCCTCTGCTGTTGCCACTTCTTCATCAGCATCAACTTCTTCGGCCTCGACTTCTTCAGCATCGGCATCGTCCTGGCTGTAAAGCTCCTGGATCTTTTCGATGCGCTCATCCAGGTAAGCCAGCAGCGTCAGCATCTTACCGACCTCTTCTTCTTTATCCGGCGATGAGAAACGGACCCGTATGCCCTGGGACTTATAAAGATCGAACATGAGTTCGCCGAACAGGAACGTCAGTTTGCGCTGTTTTGCCTGCAATTGTTCAAGATGCTCTGCCATATTGCCCCCATTTGGTTCGTATACAATTTTCCTATTCTACTATCTTTTCTTAGAAAGGAAATCAAAGAATTTCTTCAGGGCTCCGGCATTCTCGGCTTTGTCGGCCGCCTTGGCCACGGCCGCCTCTTCCGCACCTTGCAAATTCTTCCACACAGAAATGTTCGATACCACGCCTTTATCAAGGGCAATGCTCGACCCTTCGCATTCGATCACATAGGTCGGATAATTCTGGTGCAACTTGATCACAACACCCGGGCGTATGCACAACCCCTCCAGTTTATGGATCTGCTGATCATTACGGCAGTTGATATAGGCGATACGGGCGCTTTCTCCGAGCTTCAGATCCAATAAAGGAATGATGAAGCTGAGCTCGGACTTATTCGCCAGCTTGCAACACTCACCTTCGGGAATAGGCATGCCGTGCGGACATTCTTTGGGATGGCCCAAAAGCGTACAAATACCATTCACAAGTTCAAGGGATACGGTGTGTTCAAATTCACAGGCGATGCGCTCAAGGTCGCCACCACCCAGAACATCGGCAATAAGTCTCTCCGCCAGACGATGCGCCCTGATCAGCTGCCGTGCGCGCGCCTCACCCTCAGCCGTCAATTTAATGGTCGAGGCCTCAGCCCCCAGCACAACCAGTCCACAGGCGCAAAGCTCATCCACGATCTTGGGGTTGAAGCTGCGCTTCAAAGCCTTCTTCAGATAGTCCAGCGAAGCGACTTTCTGCTCTTTCATGTACCACAATTGCTCAATGTGTTCATCCTGCTCGTCATTTCTTATCATGCCCATACTTTCTCCACTACCTTTCCTACCCCGAGCGCCAGGACGGCGTACAATAAAAGCGCCAGCGCCTGGGGTGATGCCGAGGCCTTGACCTTGACCATGGTCAGGAATGCCGCGGGTTTATCCACTAAAATATGCGGTATATTCGTAAGGCTCACAAGTGTCGCATTGCCGGCCGAAAGGGTTTTGGGCAGTGCATTGATCTCACCGAGCCAGGCCTTCCAGGCAGCATGCTCATCGGCGCTCATACGATCGACCCGCGCCGGCTTTTCAAACGGCGCCACCTGCACCTTCCAACCATCATTAAGGAGCAACTCTTCATCCATCTCGACAAACTTTCTGGTCAACCCCTTAACAAAAATACGGCTTTCATAATCCGTGATGAGAAGTTCCTTGCCCTTGAACTCGACGCCGAAAGCCGTGCCTCTGACGCCGGCGATGGCGACAGGCGTGCGTATCTTAAAGGTCGAGCCTTTTTCGAGGCTGTCGAGCTTAAGCTTGATCTCGCCCCGGTCCATGAACAGTGTGGTTTTCTTCTGTATCCGGGCGCTTTCGAAAACAACCCTGGAATTAGCGCCGATGCGTACGATGTCCTTGTAAACATCATCGTACGCTATTTCAACAAATGCTCCCTCGGATGTCCTGATCGTATCCTGGGCATTAAGGAGCATCCCGACACCCGGGAAAAGAATGGTCCCCTGACGCTCAATGGCCACACCACCCTCGACCCGCACAATGCGCGCACGATCAGGTGAATCAAAGGCCAAAAAGTTCACCGCCAGAAGGATGGCCAGTATGGCACCCCCCAGCAAAAGAAAAAGGGACTGCTTGTCCGTGAACCAGTCGGTGTGGACTGCCGGTCGCTGCATGAAGTGGCCCTTATTAGTTGCTTTAACGAGTATAGTTTTTAGACGATGTTCGAGCGCTACGATTTTCTACTGCCATCAACTGCCGACAAACAAAACCAATACCCAGCGCAACACACCCACCAAAAGGAATGATGATACAAAAATAAGCGTCGTCATCATCACCGCTGTTTTCCACCCCATCTCCCTGCCGATAGCAATGACATTAGCCACGCAAGGGAAAGAGATCGTTGTCACAACCACCGCAATGATAGATTGGATATAGGTCAGGGAACCGGAATCGACCATCTTAAGGATAAGGCCGGCAGCCGCTTCACGCCGCGCCAAGGCCAGAAGAAACACATCAAGGATATCTTGCGGAAGCCCCATCCAGTTAACGATCATAGGGGTCATGGCCCGCTTGGTCATGGCCAACAAGCCCGTTTTCTCAAAAAAGAAGAGTCCCACCGCCGAGAGCAGGAAAATGGGCAAAGCTTCCTTCAAAAAGTCGACAATGCGATGATAGGTCTTGCGGGAAACGGCGCGCAGGCTTGGGAAACGCAGCGGTGGTATCACCTGAATGAACCAACTCTCTTCCTTGCCTTTAATGATCGTATTAAGGAGAAGCCCGGCGCCCACTTCGCACAGGACCAATACGGCAAAAACGATGAGGAAAGCGCTTAAGCCCACCCGGGCTAAAATGGCCATGGATATGCCCAGCTGCGCCGAGCAAGGTATGGCAAAAGCGATGAGAAAGACGGCAATGTATTTTTCCTTGCGGATGGTCAGTCCCCGGGTGCTTAAAGTCGCCATCGTCTTGCAGCCAAAACCCAAGACCAGGGATGTGATCGCATTGCCAGGTATGCCGATCTTCTCGAACACATTCTTGGTCAGCACGGTAAAATTGGTGATATACCCGCTGTCTTCAAAACAGCCGAAGATGAAAAAGAAAACCGAAAGGATAGGCAGTACCGTGCAAATGGCGTTAAAAAAGCCGAGCGTCAGGATGCCGTGATTGCCGATCAACAGGTCATTCCAGAATAAAGGTAGCGAAAAAGATGTGATAAGCCGCGTCACAGGTTCGACCGCAATGAAATTGATGAGCTTGTCCAGCGCCCCTGAAACATAAACGACCGCCAGATAGACAAAGGCCATGAGGAATAAAAAGATTGGTATGCCGAAAAGCGGTTGACGGCTGGCCTGAGTAATGTGGTGGGAAATCCCTTTATACACCGCCTTTTGCTTCTTAACCACCGCGTCAGAAACACCGTCGGCCCATTGACTGCGGCGATCATTGATGATCTGGCGCAGATTGCCCTGCACTTGGTGGCGAATATTGGTCAGCAACATGCGAACCTGCACCAGCCTCTCCCGGCCGAATTTCCTCTCCAGGGACTTTTCCAGGAAAGGATCGCTTTGCAGCAGCAAGGTAGCGATCTTGTGCTTAAACTCCATGTCAAACGGCAAAGCAGAAGTCAGCTCATTGATGCTGTTCTCGATCTTAAAGCCATATTTGATATCCAAAGTGCTGCGTTTCGCCTTACCGATGGCCGCCTTGAGTTCTTCTTTCCCCAAACCGCGCAGAGCCACTGATTCAACGACCGGTATGCCCAAAGTCTTCTCCAGATCGGCAGAATCAACCCAGATGCCCTTGCGTGCCATTTCATCCATGGCATTGAGCACTAAAACCATGGGCGTTTCCAATTCCAGCAATTCCGCAGTCAGCAGCAGGGACTGTTTATGCTGGCTGGCGTCAATGCATTGGACAATGACATCCGGCGCTTCCGACAGGATCATATCGCGCACAGCGATCTCTTCTTCAGAATGGATGTACAGGCAGTGCAGCCCCGGTGTATCAATGATCTCGTAACGCTGGCCCTTGATCGTGATGGGCGAACGGCGCATTTCAATGGTGGTGCCGGGATAATTGGCGACAATGCTGTATTCGCCGGTGAGATTATTGAAGATCTGGGTCTTGCCGGTGTTAGGCAAGCCGATCAAGGCAACCTTCTTGACCTTAGTACCCGAAGACGCTCCGGCGATGCCAGGCCCCTCGATCGGGCGGCTCTGTTGACTTTCAGCGGGGCTGATGGCCATTATCTTCCCAGTAACATTTTCGACAGGAATGAACTACCCTTGGTCTTATCCTTAGGCTGATCTTTTGAATGTTTCACTTCAGGTGCTTTTTCTTCATCATCAGAAGCTTCTTCATCGGTCACGGCTTCACCCACTTCAGCCATCGTCGCTTCCTGGGTGTCGCCAGACTTCTCTTCAGCCGCAGGCTTTTCTTCAGCTTCCGCCACAGCCTCAACTACTGGCGCTACCGATGATGCAAAATATTTCTTCTTACGATCGATCCCAATGCCTCTTAAATGGAACGTGATCTTGAAGCCCTTCCATTCGAATACGCGATCGATCTCCGCCTTCAAGACTTCCTCGATCTCATTAAGCTCTTTATAAATAGATGAGACGCCATCCAGCGAAGCCGAGATCTCAATGTCGATCGCCTCTCCCGTATGCACGAACTCAACGGTAACATCCGCCGCGCACGGGTTTTGCTGAATGATCTGCAGGATGAATTCCTTGACCGCCCTCTCCGGGATATTCAAAACCTTGCCGTCTTTTTCAACCTTGATCTCATGCGGCGCCGGCTTGGTACGCGATGAAAGGACCAACAGGATAAAACCCAAAGCAATAAAGAACGCCCCGATGCTGAAAACCGTGGTCATGGCTTTAGGCGCGGCCATCAAATTGCTATAAACAGCCATCAGACGCTCGGAAGACAATTGGCCGAGGCCGACAGCCACAAGGACCAGTCCTTCGAGCATGCACAAGGCCGCCGCAAATAGCATAAAAACTTTAATAAAAAACGATTTCATCTAAACACCTTTCTATAGATTGAACAACAACTCCCGACAAGATGCAGGGGTTTTGAGCACGCCCTGTTTCTTCTCGATCCTATCCTCAATGGCCTTGGCCACTTTCTTGATATCTTCTTTATGGCGGTCGATGTCGCCAGACCCCATCTTGATCGCGGCGCCCAAAGACATGATCTTAAGCGTCTCGGGAAACGTCACGGCCTGACAGATCTGGTCGATATCATCCTTAAGGACCACGTCAAGGTCCAAACCCTTAAGTTCTTGAGCCAACGGCGACTTTTTATCAAGCTTACTGATACCAGAACGCGCGGCATCATTCAAAAAAGCGGCCATTTTTCGTTTCATCATAACTGGAGCTTAGAATTTCAAAAGTGTTTTTTAAAGAAAATTACTTCGGCTGC
>PEAF01000077.1 GCA_002753465.1 Candidatus Omnitrophota bacterium | reverse complement strand
ATTGTAACACGACCACGTCAGATGAAAAGGGACCCCGAGCTTCTGCCCCAGCCGGACAATATCAGCTTTGGACAGGTCAATGAGCGGCGTCATGATGCGCACGCCTTTTTTCTCAACACCGGCTTTAAGCCCCGCATCCAGGGCCAACTGGAACGCCTTGAAAAATGACGGCCTGCAATCCGGATACCCGGAATAGTCGACGGCATTGGCGCCGATGAAGATCACGCGTGCCCCTATCGCCTCGGCATAGGAAGCCGCAAAACTGACAAAGATAATGTTGCGCGCCGGCACGTAGGTCGGCGGGATCTTACCCGCCTTAACGCCTGTCGAAGGAACCTTTATCCCCGCATCCAAAAGCGCGGAGCCTTTCCAGGGCAGGCTGATCTTAACGACGTGAAACGGGACCTTGGCGCTGCGGGCGATACGCTGTGCCGCCAGGATCTCCTTGCGGTGCCGCTGGCCGTAATCAAAGATCAGGGCATGCGCCGCATAACCCCGGGCCATGGCATGGTATAACGTCGTGGCGGAATCAAGTCCGCCGGATAAAAGGACAATGGCTCTTTTCATGGCGCGTAATAGACGACATCCGCACGGTCTGATTCAAACACCTGAACACGCACCATCTTCAGCGGTTTGATGCATTTCGCGTATTCGGTATGAATAAACAGCGCGATATTCTCCGTCGTGGGGTTATGGGTCTTAAAAAATTTAAGGTCATTCAAACAGGCATGATCCAATTGAGCCAACAGGTCCTTTAAATACGCCTTCAACTCAACAAAGTCCGCCATCACGCCGATCTTATTCAGCGTCTTGCCCTTGATGGTCACGGCTACTTTCCAGGTATGTCCGTGCAGATTCCGGCACTGCCCGCTGTAATCCCGCAAGAAATGCGCTGATGAGAATTCACCCCTGACCGTCAACTCAAACATGGTCCACCCTCCTGACATGGGGCAGGTCATGCCCCAGAAAACGCTTGGCTACAACCCGGAAATGCTCCGGCTCATCCGAAACAAGGAATTCATGCCGCGGCGGACGTGTGCTTGAGCGCAAAAGCGCGTGGTCTTCCAGCAGTTTCCTGACCGAACGCGCCGTCTCCGTCCCTGAGTCGACCAGCATAACGCCCTTGCCCATGACTTTCTGCAGCACCGTCTTTAACAAAGGATAGTGCGTGCACCCCAAGATCAGCGTATCAATATCCTCGGCTTTCAATGGCGTCAAATACTCCCGCGCCACACTTTCCGTCACCTGATGGTCAAGCCAACCTTCCTCGACCAGGGGCACAAAAAGCGGGCAAGCCCTGGAGACAACCTTCATCCCGGGCGCCATCTTCAGGATCGTCTGGGCGTACTTGTCGCTTTTGATCGTCGAGGGCGTAGCAATGACGCCGATGCGCTTTTTCTTTGAAACCTCAATAGCGCGACGCGCCCCGGGTTCAATAACGCCGATGATCGGGATCTTGAACTCCTTGCGCAGGATATTCAGCGCCCAGCTCGTTGACGTATTGCACGCGATAACGACCACTTTAACATTATATTTCAAAAGGACATGCACATTATCCCTCGAGAACCGGATGACGGATTCTTTGGATTTTGTACCGTAAGGAACGCGCGCCGTATCACCGAAATAAATGATCTGCTCATCGGGCAAAAGGCGCGTGACCTCCTGGGCGACGGTAAGCCCCCCGATACCTGAATCAAAAATACCTATTGGCCTATCGCCCTGTGGCATACACATACCTCAATACACTTTTAGTGACCGAATCTGCTATTCTCTGACGGTACATGCCGTCTTTTAACTGCATCGCATCCTTAGGGTTCGTAATGAACCCCACCTCGACCAGAACAGCAGGAATGAGCGTGTTGCGCAGCACAAAATACCGCGCCGTTTTACTGCCGCGCGACCCCTGTCCCAGTTCCTGAGAAAGCCCTTGTGAGACCGTCTCGGCCAGGCGCGCAGCATCAGACATTTTATACGCATACAACATATCCGCCACGATCAGGCGTAACTCAGGTACACCCTGCTTCATATTAAGCGTGCGGCACAATATCTTCTCATTCTGCAAACGCTGATCTTCCGCCCGGTCCTTGGCATTGAGCGCGCCGATGTAATAAACCTCGTAGCCGTAAGCCCGATGGCTTTTGGTCGCATTGGCGTGAATGCTGATAAAAATATCCGCACCCGGCGTGCTGGCCCGTTCGGTCCGTTCAGCCAGGGAGATGAAATCGTCTTTCCCCCGCGTCAGGATGGCGTCGACGCCTTCCCCCTTGAACGCCTTGACCACGCGCGCGGCAATGTCAAAATCAATATCTTTTTCTTTCATGCCGCCAAAGCCGATCGCGCCCGGGTCCTTGCCGCCGTGCCCGGCGTCAACGATCACCTTGCCCAACCGGTGTCCGGCAAAAGAAACGCCATCGCGGCTGCCCGGCGATACGGGCGCAAAAACCAGCCGCTCAAAGTCTGCCGGGACGATCACCAGCCCGTGCTGACGCTTTAAGGGCGCGCTGAGTACCACCCTGGTATTGCCGACCATGACCGTGCTGCTGCCCACCAGGGCCTGGACCTTCTGTCCCTGGTAGTCCATGGTCACCGTCTGTGAAACGCCATCCCAGCCGCAATCAACCGCATACTTGCCGCACAGGCCTTCCAGCGACAAGGGCGCCGCCGTGCCACCCGGCATGCGCGTTGTTGTCGCGCAGCCTGCCGCAAAGAATAAAAGCAAAACCGATAGCCATGAAAATTTACGGATCATTCGGCTCCGATCAGGACGCCGTCGGCGGAAGGCGACAGCGCATCATCCGCGAGGATCTGAGATAAAGAAATGCTGCGCGGCGTCAAAAATACTACGAACTCTTCTTTGCGCACCACGCCATCCATCCGAAAAGCAAAACCCAGGATCGGCAAATCCCCCAAAAGCGGGATCTTATGGCCGGCCGCGATCCTTTCGGATACGATCATGCCGCCCATCACGGCCGTATACCCTTCATGCGCACCGATAACATGCGCGTAAGACGAGCTCTCTGCCTTGCCGGCCGGAGCCTCAGCCTCATCGGGGATCACGGTCATCATGACATCGCCAGCGCCGTCGATCGAAGGCTTGACCGTGAAAGACAGTACCGCACCGCCCGCGGGAAGGCCTTCGCCATTGCCCGGATCCTTATCTGTGCCGACACTCATATCAACCGACGGATCATCCAGGCGCACCAGCATCCTGACCTTTTCCGTCCCCGCCACGCGGATCGTCGATAAAGGATATTCCTGGACATAACCTACCGTATCGAGGGCTTCGACCAGCGTCACAAAATCATCCTTGCGGATCATCCCCAGACTGAGCGCACGGCCGTTATCCGTCCCGACCAGGAAATCATGCCGCCGGGCCAGGCGCATGCGCTGATAATCATCCACGATCCCCGTCCAGTCAATACCGTTACGGTGTTCGTCATTAAGCACCACATGGATCAGCTTGGCCTCCAGAACGATGGTGCGGCCGCGCGCATCCATACCCTGAATGGCCTTACGCACTTTCTCTATCCTGGCCGGCGTATCCGTAACGGTCAGGCTGTTATCCTGCGCACTGGCCTGGACGGACCCGATGCTTTTTGTCAAAAGCTTCAGCACCTCCGGCAGCAAGGTTTCAGCAGGGACATTCTTCAAACTGATCGTACTTGTCGCGACAGGGACATCCACTTCCGCCAGGATACGCTCCATGGCCTGAACCTTGCTGGTCGTGTCCATCAAAAGCACTGTTTTACCTTCGGCATTGACGATCACCTTGCCCTGGGGGCCCTTGACCTCATCCAGGATCTTCTGCGCATCGGACGGGGCCACAAAATTCAACTTGATGATCCTCGAGACGCTATCTTGTCCGAACGCATACCCGTTCTTTAACCTGAACTCATCGGCTGTCATCACGCGGATGATCCCGCCCTCATCGCTGTACGCCAGGCCGTTAGATTCGAGCACAATACGCAGGGCCTCATGCGCACCGACATGTTTCAGGAAAACCGTGACCTTGCCTTGAACATGCTGCCCGGTAATGATGTTAAGCCCGCTTTTCTGAGCGATCATCTCGATCGCCTGGGAAATATCAACGTCTTTAAGGGCCAGTTCATCGATCGCCGGACCGCCCAGAGAAACAGAGGCCGCACCCACGCGCTGAGGCTCATAAAGCGACTGTTCCGCCTGACAAGGCGAAATATAAATAACAAAAATAAGAATAAGACTATTAAGAAGTACGCGCATAGGACGTTATTGTCTTGAAATTCAACGGAGCTGTCAACCTAAACTCTCAGACTTTGCCTTGGTTGCGGATCATGGTCCATATGATCCAGCCGCTGCCCCACAGGCAAATGACCATCGACAGGCATGCCAGAACGCGGATGAACATGGCGATATGGCCATCCCATGTCAACAGGCCCATTTCCCCCAGTAAATAATTCCAGTCATGGCTGACCGTATCCGCACCGAAGGGCGTCACCAGAGGCAGTGCCATCGTGCGGGCATCGCCCGCATACACCGCCACATCAAATAATGCCGTTGACAGCCAACCCAGACACAGCGTCAGCGCAAAATAATCTTTCTGGACGCTAAAATTCCACATCCCGGCCAGCGGAGCGGCCAACTCGGCCAATGTCCCGCCCAGCACCATCAGGAACTGTCCGGTCCAGGCAAAGATCAGATGCCCGAGCTCATGGATGCCAAGGTCCAGAAATCCTAAAATACTTTTATATTCAACGTCGGTTAAATGGCGGTAAAAAATGTACGCAAAAAAAAGCAGCAGGGGAATGCGCACATATCCACTGCGCCCGGCGCACCACTGCCGGACTTCGTCTATTTCAGGATCAAATATCATTGCCTACCTCCCCCGACCGACTGGATACACTCAGCCCGTCCTAAGAAACTGCCTGTCCAGAAAACTGGACCTTAACTCCACAAAAACAGGCCGGCCATGCGGGCACGTGAAAGGATCCGCACATCCCATGAGCGTTTTAAGCTGGTACACCGCCTCCTGCCCCTGCATAACATCCCCGGTCATCACGGAGGCGCGGCAAGCCCTCCGCGCCAGCGTATCGTGATCCGTATGCGCCACCTGCTCATCCGCCAAAAGCGCACGTACCGCCAGTTCCGGTGAGGGCAAAACGACCGGCACTGAGTGAACAGCCACCGCCTGACCGTCAAGGAGGGTTGTTTCAAAGCCGAACAGGCGCAGCTTTTCCTGGACCTCATCGAAGGCCACGCGTTCCTGAGGCGTTAATTTTAATATCAACGGCGTCAATAAATGCTGGACTTCAACAGAATCCGAAGCGATCTGATCACGGAACTTCTCAAAAAGGATCCTTTCCTGGGCCGCATGCTGATCGATCACGAACAATGACTCGCCCTCTTCGAACAAATGATACTTGCACGCGAACGTGCCGATAAATCGCGTACGTAAAAGACGGTCTTTTAAGGCACCCTGCCTGTCCTGGGCGACATCCGCGGCGAACTGGGCAAATAACGGCGCCGCTTCACGTGCCACCGGTTCAGGCAAACTGGACCGCTGGCCCGGACCGAAAACGATCTTGGCACCAGCTATCCCCTCGTTAAAAGGGACCTGTTCAGGCAGGGCGAATAAGGGCTCCGCCCCCTTAACCACTTTGGCGCCACCCTGGGTCATCAGTATCTGCTCGGCCTGAGTGCGCAGGAACCCGCCCAAACGCGCTTCCTGGCGTATGCGCACCTCGCGCTTGGCCGGATGCACGTTCACATCCACATCTTCCGGCGGAACATCCAAAAATACCGCAAAAGCCGGATGGACCCCGTCGGGCATGATGAGCCGGTACATCTCATTCACATGAAAAAGGATATTGCGGCTTTGAACGGGGCGGCCGTTGACGAAAAGAAACTGCAGGTCCCGGCGATGCCGCTGGATATTGATATCCCCCATGATAAACCTGAGGCGCGCATCTTCGGCGGACATGGCCCCTTCGCCCGTCAAAATATGCTTGGCCTCCAGGTTCAACGCCCTGGCAAACCGTTCTGCCGCCGGGGCCGGCGCCACATCCAGGAGTGTCCGGCCGTTATGCGTAAGCAAAAATGAGCGCTCAGGATAAAGGAGCGTGTACGGCAGAAAAATATTGAGTACCTGCTCCGTTTCGGACGCATCGCTCTTTAAGAATTTCTTGCGGGCCGGTGTATTGAAAAAAAGCTCGTTCACGCGGATCTCGGTGCCCTGGGCGGCCATGGCCACCGGTGACGGATCGCTTTTACGCCCGCCTTTGACATCCATATCCCACGCATCCGCCGATCCCGCAGCACGGCTTTTAATATTCACCTCAGCCACGGACCCGACGGAATAAAGCGCCTCGCCGCGAAACCCCAGGGACAGGACTTTATCAAGGTCAAGCGCAGATGTGATCTTACTTGTCGCGTGGCGCTGGAACAATACCAGCAGGTCCTCGCGGCTGATACCCTTGCCGTTATCCTTGATATGGATCTGGGCCTTGCCGCCTTCTTTAAGATGCACCTCAACACGCGTGGCACCGGCATCCAGAGAATTCTCGACCAGTTCCTTAACGACGGACGCCGGCCGCTCAACAACCTCACCGGCGGCAATGCGCGCGATCACATCAGAAGGAAGAACGTGGACTATGGACATAAATGAATCCTCTATTTTTAACCCCTTAAGGGAAGATCTCCATTATACCCCCTCCCCCATCCCCTCCCACAAGGGGAGGGGTAATAATTGCTCCAACGAAATAATTCAAACAACCCCCTACGCCTGCAAAAAACTCAAAAGCAAATACGCGTTCAAGACATTCTACTTATCACCCTCCCCCTTGTGGGGAGGGAATGGGAGGGGGTTCTAAATATTCTTCGATCTTTTCAAACACTCCGTCCAAATTCTCAAGCACTTCATTATTCCAGAATCTTACAACCTCAAACCCTTGACCGCGTAACCATTCATCGCGAATAACATCTTTTTGATTCTGACAATGTTGTCCGCCATCCACCTCAATGACCAGTTTCTTTTCATAACATACAAAATCGACAATGTACCGACCAATGACCGCTTGTCTGCGGAATTTAACACCCATGCTCTTGGAACGAAGAATGTGCCAAAGATGTTTTTCGGCTTCGGTCGGATCGTTTCGAAGGTCTCGGGCAATAGGCGTTAGCGCTTTTCTCAATTCCCCCTCCCCCGTCCCCTCCCACAAGGGGAGGGGTATTAATTAAAACAATCTTTTCCCTGATTTATGGCTTCCGTCATGCCTCCAACCTTAAACCAGAAAAGCATCCAATTCCCAATCACTGCAACCCATACAATCGCGATCGTGTAGCGGGTGACGCGAAAGTGACCCCTTATCGTCTGAGATTGGCGGCTTACCTTATCCCTTCAACGGCCTGCGCTTACTCCGATGTTATTTTTTAGTTCACACCCAGGTAAACCACCATCAATCAGATGCTCCCAGCAAGCCGTCTTCGAAGAACGATAAGGCGGTCACTGAAAGCGGCAGGACCCGCGCAACGATCGCCTGCCATGCAAAGACAATAGCTTGTCGAATATTACTCAATGATCTTCTTTAAATCACCCAGCTTTGTCAGGGCCTGCATGGGCGTAAGTGTATTCACATCAATAGCTTCGATCTCTGCGGCAAGGGCCTGCATCCTGGGATCAACCCCTTTGGTAAAAAGGTCTTTCTGACCCGTCGCGGCCTTATCCCCTTTTAAACGGTCACGCAAATTCCCATCCTGCTCAAGCTCGCGTAAGATATCTTTGGCGCGCTTGA
>PEAF01000076.1 GCA_002753465.1 Candidatus Omnitrophota bacterium | reverse complement strand
TTGCCGGCCGTGGTAAAAAGAGACCTTGATAAACTGCGGGTCAAATCTGTGCCCGTAATACCGATCTTGCGTGATAATTCAAGCTTGGCCTTACGGTAAATGTTAAATTCGGTGACATTGGCCCCCATTTCAAGGACGGCTATGGTTTTATCCATATACAGCCCTGAGCGCTTGATTACATTCTCAAGCGCCACCGAAGAAGGGATAAGCGATGAGACCTTACCCGCCCATTTCTCGTGTGAAATATAATTTTTTAAAAAGTTGTCGACGGCAGATTTAGGGACAACTGCCGCCAGAACATTGGTTTTCTCAATACCCTCTTCCAGAACACGCTCTACGATATTGACATCCATTACGGATTTATCCAGGCCGGACTGGTGCGCCGCGGCGACCTGAAGTTTGACTGACGCCATAAGTTCCTTGGGCGGCATAATCGGCATAAGCATGCTTTCAACCACGACCTGACGGCCTGGCAAAACGCAAATGATATCAGCATTTCGGATTTTAAAACTGGATAGAGATCTTTTTAGAGCAGCAATTGTGGTTGCTTCGCGTTCTGTTTCGTTCTCAGGATCAATGGGCTCAACGGAAACCTTGATCAGGATCGGTTTCCCGTTATAAATAGCGGTCTGGGCCACATTCACAGAACTGTGGCTGATATCAATACCGACTACCGTTCTGCCGCGTTCCAACGTTTCCAGTAACACAACAGTTTCAGGACTGATCACAGGAATTTCCTGTGCTGGAACGGTGCTTTTATCACTCATATTTTAAACCCCACTCAGATCCATCCACATCCGTTTCATCCGGATCAAGGGCACGTTCCTGCCGACAGAAGGCACTCACCCCAACTCCCCGAAACCGGTGTGATCACCCGGCCGCTCAAATTAATTTTCTGATGAACGATCCTTGCCGCATCAAAACGAACACCCTTTGAAACGACCGTGATAGAACCATCAACCTCTTGCTTGACCCAGATCGTATAGCTTCCGTCACCCAGCAATTCATACTTAGGGTCGTTAACTCCGGCACCTGGCGGATTAGGATAAACCGCCGTGAACCACGTACTCTGATTCTGCAAATACCAGAATGCTTTGTTCAACCCGGCCTCTGCGAGATAAAAAGCCTTACTGCTGTTAACCTGACTTCCGGTAATCTTATTTGTCACACTGACAGTATAGAGAAAAACTGACACAAAAACAGCCATCACAGTCATGAGCATCAAGGCCAGAAACATAAGGCTACCGCGACGATTCAGCAAACTGATGCTCATGGCGGCAGATTCCTTGGCCAGACATTTGTACGCAAGTGCACCGAACTTGCATTCCTCACGGCAGACAGATCAATGGTCAGGACATTACCGACATAAGTAAATACAGATGTCGAAAGACCTGAAGCCATGATCGGACCTGCAGCGCATGGAACTGATCCGGAGCCCTTTACAAGTCCGTACGGCGCCCCTGTTGCACTGTAAAGACAATACCGGTAGTCAACACCAGCCACCGTGTACTTTACATCATTGACGTTTGTTAATGTGACACTTGAAGCTTGACGAAGATCCTTGGACATAGCCTCGATCGCCTGAGAAAGTTCGATCCTGAGGCTAGTGCGGTCCTGCCCTGAATTCCAGGCGTTGAACGAAACCATATAAACGAACATGACACCACCGACAAGAACAACGGTCATACCCAGAACAATGATCAATTCCAAAAGGGTAAAACCGACTTTTTTCATTATGCCCCTGCAGGATCAGCGACCAGCGTATCGACGCTGATCTGTTGTGCTTGTCCTTTAAATGTCCAGTCAACAATGACCGTCACATGTTTCAGACCATTTCCACCTGAAACCGTGACCTGTCTTTGATAATCGGTAAACCCAGCGACAGCAACGCCTGACGATGAAATAATACCGGCGTAACTTCCAGCTTTAAGAATTTCTATCTGCTCCTGGGCCAGCGTTAAAGCCAAACTTCGACCTTCTGCAAAATGATCGGCAGAAACTCCGGCAGCCAGCGTAGCAACTACTGGGATCACACCTAGAACCAATAACACCATGGTTATTAAAAGTTCCAGAAATGTAAAGCCGCGGCTATACCCACTAGGCCCAGATATCATTGATAACAACTATAGCTCAGGGTGTTCCGTTAGTGGCTTCAAGCGGAGCGCCAGTCTTTGTAACGATACCCGTAGTATTATGAATCGCTGTTACAGAACCGGTACCGGCAGACCCGACTGATGAGATAACATAATAACTACCATTAGCAATGTAATTATAATCTGCACCCGTAGTGCTAAAAGGGTCAACCAACGCCGTCGTGATAACCGGTGATGCACTGGCCAGCACTGATCCGAGATTGGCTGTCGTTACAGGATATGCTCCCGTCATATTCTTGATAGACTCAACCGCTGCCTGGTATACCCTTAACTCAGACTTTGCCTTGGTCACATTAGCTGCATCCTGCATACCCTTGAAACGCGGAACAGCAATACCGATCAGGATAGCGATGACAGACAATACCACCAAAATTTCAAGGATCGTAAAACCTTTCTTCTTTTCTTTTTCTCTTATAATACGCATTTGTTTCATCTCCTTTTTTGTTTTCCACCAACTATTGTTGGATCGTTTTAACCATATCGAACATCGGTAAAAGCACACTGGCCAAAATACAACCGACACACGCCCCCAGTACACAAATGAACACAGGCTCAATATAAACCATCAGGCCTTTGATCATATACTCGACCTTGCTCTCATAAAAATCAGCGGCCTTGTTGAGCATCATTCCAACATTACCCGTCTTCTCGCCTACGGATATCATATACATCACATCTTTAGGAAATTCAGGACGGCCTTCCAATGCTTTATGAAGGCCTTCGCCTCTTTCGGCATTGTTATAAACATCTTCAACTATTTTAGCAAAAACTACGTTATCCAGTACTTCTTTTAAAATATTTAATGCCTGCAAAATAGGTACACCCGCATTCAACATAACGGCCAGTGTACGGCAAAACCGCGCGACCATCACACTGCAGACCAAAGGACCGAATAACGGCAGCTTCAATATTGTTGTCTGCCAAAAATCCTTGCCGAACTTTGTGGACAGGAACTTCCTGACCAGAAAAACTGTTCCGCCTATCCCGGTTATCAAGAAAAACCAGTACTTCCTGATGAACATGCTCAATTCATAAAATAACTTGGTGAAAAAAGGCAAGGGCACATTAGCCTTTTTAAATATCGTGACGAACTGAGGAAGAACGAACGTGATGATCAGCAGGATGACCGCCGTCCCGGCGACCATCAAGATGGCCGGATAGATCATGGCGCCTCTGAACTTCTGACTGAGATCTTCCTGCCTCTCTAGATTTGTAGCCAGTGTTTTCAGGACACCATCCATGGTACCTGTCAATTCGCCGACACGCACAAGATTAACAAAGAACTTTGAAAACACGTCCGGAAACTTTGCCAGGGTATCTGAAAAAGAGCTGCCTTCCGACAGATCCCTCCTCATCTTGCGTACAACCTCACGAAAATAAGAATTATTCAACTGGTCGGAGATCACCATTAAAGCGCCCGCCAGTGTGATACCGGCGCTAAGCATACTCGAAAGATTCACACAAAATACCGTCAACTCGGAAACCTTAACCATGGAGGTCTTAGTGGTTTTGGGTGCATCAACACTAACCGCGACCTTAACCACCGTTTTTGTAATCTCAATCGGCGCAATTCTTATCTGACGCAGTTTGTTAACCGCGTCATGTTTTGACTTCGCATCCAGGGTACCCGTAACAAGTTTCCCGGAATTATCCCTTGCGGTGTAAGAAAAATCAGGCACTTAGATGAAACCTCTTTTAAAATTTACTACTGCGTTACGCGTACTACTTCTTCTGTACTGGTTAACCCCTGGGCGACTTTCATCAACCCGCATTCACGCAAACTCTTCATGCCACGGTCCACCGCGCCTTTATGGATGTCCTCCATAGAAGCCCGAGACAGGATCTGGTCGCGTGTGTGCTGATCGGGGATCATTAATTCATAGATCCCCGTGCGCCCCTTATAACCGGTCATAGAGCATGTTTTACAGCCACGGCCGGCGCACTCTTTACACGTCAACCGCACGAGGCGTTGAGCCACAACCCCGATGACAGAAGATGACAGCAGGAAAGGTTCGACGCCAATATCAATAAGACGCGTGATAGCCCCTGCCGCGCTATTGGTATGGAGTGTGGCCAGCACAAGGTGCCCTGTCAGCGCCGCCTGAATGGCGATCTGTGCCGTTTCTGTATCACGGATCTCGCCGATCATGATCACGTCAGGATCCTGCCTTAAGATCGACCTTAGGCCGCGGGCAAAGGTCATATCCACCTTGAGGTCCACCTGTGTCTGACGGATGCCCTCCAGACGGTATTCAACCGGGTCTTCGATGGTCATGATCGACTGTTCAGGCTTATTGATCGTACTCACTGAAGAATACAGGGTCGTCGTCTTTCCGCTTCCCGTCGGACCGGTCACCAGAATGATGCCGTGCGGACGGTGCAGCAGTTCACGGTAGCCGTCGAGGATCTCATGCTGAAATCCGATCTGCTCAAGGCCGAGGTTGATCGTGCTGGTATCCAAAAGCCTCATGACAACATTCTCACCGTATATCGTCGGGAGAAAAGAAACGCGGATATCGATGCGTTTATTGACGATCGCGATCTGAATACGTCCATCCTGCGGCTTACGGTGTTCGGCGATATCAAGGCTTGCCATGATCTTGATACGCGCGATGATCGCCGACCTGAACTGTTTCGGCGGAAGGGCCTGCTGGTGAAGCATCCCGTCAACACGAAAACGGATGTTGAGCATATTCTCTTCAGGCTCAATATGGATATCTGAAGCCCCGTCGCTAACCGCCTTGGCGATCGTTAAGTTGATGAATTTAATAACTGGCGCATCTTCTCCGACGCGCTGCAGGCTGTGTGTCTCGACCTCATCTTCCTGCTTATGCTCGGATTTGTTATCATCCATGGACTTGAGGATATTCTGCATGCCGCCTTCGAGATAGAAATCATCCAATGCTTTTCTGATCTCATTCTCGGTGGCAATGGCGGGCTCAATAACAAGGCCTGTCCTCAAGACAAGTTCATCCAGGGACTGTACGTCGAATACGTCGACCATGGCACAAGTTAACGTGTTGGCGACTTTAAAAAGGGGGATCAGTAAATGCTTGCGGGCCAATTCTTCAGGCACCAGTGCAATGATCTTGGGATCAATGAGCTGATTCGCCAGGTCGATCTGCAGGATACTGGCCTGTTCGGCGATCGTTTCCACCATCTGTGCCTGGGTCATGAACCCAAGGCGCGGAATGATCCGGCACAAACTCTCACCGGAGATCTTCCTCTCAGCCTCGGCCTTTTCCAATTGCTGAAGTGAAATAGCTCCCTTCTGAAGGAGTATCTCACCTACAGACTTCTTGGCATATTTATTCATACAGCTCCCTGAACATAAAAAGAAGGAAAAAACCTACTGCACACGCACAACAAGCTCTTGAACCCTCTTCATAAGATCAGCTGAATTTAAAGGCTTGTTCAAGAAATCATCCGCCCCCGCCTCTTCACTCAGCGTCCTATCAAGATTCTCGGCACTGGCTGTAAGCATAATGACAGGGATCTTACAAAAACGCCGGTCAGATTTGATCAAAGCGCACGCCTTCAACCCATCCATCTTAGGCATCATCCGGTCCATAATGACCAGGGCAGGAACATGCTTCTTGACCATGGCCAAAGCCTCAAAACCATTGGTCGCTTCGATCACTTCAAAACCTAATTTCTCCAATGCGACCCTTAAAATGACTAAGACCTCAGGAGAATCATCAACGATCAGGATCTTCTTTTTAGCAATTTCGTCTAACATATTCTTCTCTTTTATTTAGAATTTTCCGCAGTTCGCTTTTTGTTAAGATCGGCTGCCACGCCCGGGCAGGCATCGATCAGGCTTTGTGTTTTCTCGATATAAAGACTTTGCGGGAACATTTCCTTCAATTTCGTTAACGCCTCTTCAGCGGGAACACATTTCCCGAAACTGTTAACGTAAATGCTGGCAATTTTATAAAGACAGAAATCACTTTTTCCTGAAGCAGGAAAAAAATCAAAGATAGCTTTGTAAGTCTTGATCAACTCAAGTCCAAGATAAAAATCATCTTTGGTCTTACTCTCCAGGTCCTTCTCAAGACTGTTGGCATATTCGAGATATCCTGTCAGCATGCTCATATCCTGAGAGATATCCTGCGCGTCAACACGGACTTCAGGCTTATCATCAACTTTCGGCAGCGCAGGAGTATCAGATGTACTGCGAATGATATGCGGCGTGATAAAAACCATCAGTTCCGATTGGCTTTTGCTGGATGAATGCCGTTTAAAAAGCCACCCCACACCGGGCAGAGATGATAGGCCAGGGACACCATTATTGGACTGATCATCATTCTTATTTATCAGGCCCCCGATAATGATCGTTTCATTGTCCTTGACGCGGATCGTCGCATCCGCTTCACGCGTCGTGATCCTCGGTCCGGCCTCCGGGTCAATGGACACCACGGAAGAAACCTCAGGATGAACCTTCATGGTGATCCACCCTTCAGCAGAAACCAGCGGCGTCACCTTCAGTGTCGTTCCGACTTCAGCAAACTGGACAACAGAATTAGTTGTTGTTCCGCCCGTACCGGATGAAATGGAGTTCGTGGACGATTTATACGGGATACGATCACCGATAATAATGCGCGCCTCCAAACCGCTGAGCGTTGCGATCGACGGGGACGCAAGGATGTGCGCATTACTCCTCTGGATCAAGGCATCGATAGACAGATTAGCCGATAGATTCTTGAACTGCGGGGCAAATTTAAGCAGTGCTCCGTCGACATCTTTAGCTACAGACCCTGTACTGATATTTTTCAGATCCTTTACAGGATCACCGCCCCGAGGAAAATTCCACGCCGTACCGATCTTCTCAACGTCCTCCCTTTTAATATCAACGATCCGTGCTTCTATAAGGACCTGCAGAGGCGCCTGATCAACGCTCTTGATCAAATCCTTCATCTTCTGTAGATTTTCCGGGGAGTCCATCACGATCAGACTGTTCGTCGACTCATTGATCTGAATGGTGCCTCTTTTGGAAAGTGCTTGAGATACAAGATCCTTGCTAGTTTTAGCGTAAATATAATTCAATGGCATCGATTCTGTAGAAAGTGCCATTTCAGCTTCAGGTATAATATAAACAACATTTTCTTTGCGGTAATAACCGTAACCATTGCTCTTTAAAATAGCGTCGAAAGCATCATCCAAAGAAATATTCTTTAACTGCGCAGAAACCTTGCCTGTAACATCTTTGCCGATAATGATATTAAGATTGTACGAATATGCCAGCGACTTAAGCACCGTTGTCAGATTAGCATTGGTGTAATCGAGCGAAACCTGCTGGGCAGGTGTTGTGGGAGGGACTACCGTCGTCTCAAGAGCACGTAAAGGAACCTGCGTCACTCCAAGAATAAATACTGTCATGAAGATTAATCGACGTATCTGTAACGGCATAATCGGAATAACTCCAGATTTATGATTGAATGAGCCAGACATATTTCTCAAAACGAGCGAATATCTAATAAATTTTATTGCCCTATTCTTAATACAATTCTAAAACATATTGCCTATCATTCAATCAAAAAAACATATATTTTATATATAGATGAAACGGCATATCACGGGTTTTGCCGATTATGCCACTTTCAATCATCTCGAATAAT
>PEAF01000075.1 GCA_002753465.1 Candidatus Omnitrophota bacterium | reverse complement strand
GTCCTTGGTCTCGACATCATTGAGGATCGAGTTCAAAAGTCTTTCATGCTCCTCAGCCATGAGCAGGATATCACGCTTGAGCTCCTCATTGTTCTTCAGGAGGCGGTAATGCTCAATGGCGTGCTTCAATGGAAAAAGGACCTTGTCCTTATCCTCGATGGGTTTGAGGATGTAATCAAACGCGCCGCCGCGCACCGCTTCCTGGCAGGTCTCGAGCGTGCCATACCCCGTCAGGAAAATGACCGGGATCTTTTTCTCATGCTCATTAAGGTATTGCAAAAGGTCGATGCCTGTTTTGCCGGGCATCTTCATGTCGCTGCAGATCGCCTCGATCGAATCATCCTTGGCAATGAGCTTGATGGCGTTATCGACACTGTTGGCCTCGCGCACCACATACCCACAGGCCGTCAAAAGCTCGCCCAATGATTCCCGGATCACGTCTTCATCATCAACGAGTAAAACATATCCCTTTACGCTTGCGGCCATACCCACTCCTTTATGATTTACACTACATAGTTGAATATATTTTTATAAACTTTCAAAAAAAGCTTTTAGCTCCTCGTTGAACCCCGGCATGGAAAGCAGGTTATTGCGCCGGTCGAGCGGGATCACAAAATAAAAGATCTTCCGGTCATTCTTCAGCGGCGCGAAATTAATATAACCGTCGTGCGCCTTGATAATATTATAGGACACGGAAAGCCCCAGTCCAGTCCCTTTCCCCGGAGGCTTGGTCGTAAAGAACGGGTCAAAAAGGCTTTTTTCAGACCCCCCCTTGACCGCAATGCCGTTATCAATAAGTCCGACGAGAACGGCCTTGGAAACCTCCAGTTTCCTTGAAATGACCCGGACCTCGCCGCCTTCCTGCAGGCTGAACTTCTCATCCAGCGCATCACGCGCATTGACCATGAAATTGATGACAATATCCTGCAGCGAATACCGGTCAATGTGCACCGGTGGCAGCGTCTCATCGAGCTCCAGCGAAACATTGATGTTGTGATCCTTGAACTGCTGCGTAAAAAGGAAAAGCCCGTCCTGCACCGGGCGGTTGACCGTATCCTGGACAAAGCCCTCATTACGGCTGCCGCTGTAGGCATGCATCCTTTTAACGATCGTGCTGAGGCGATTGAACTGATCCTTGATCTTGGTGATCTTGGTCTTGAGCGCCGGATTCCCGTCAATGATCTCATTCATCAGAAGCGTTTCCAGATGGGTCGATATCGCCATGAGGGGCTGATTCATCTCATGGGCCACACCCGCCCCAAGTTCGCCGACAGCGCTTAATTTCTCCGTCCGCACGAGCTGGGCCTGCTGGAACATCATCTGATGGCGCAGCGCCTGGACCTCCAGCGCCCGCTTGATCGCAATGCACAACTCGTCAAAATTGACAGGCTTGGACATATAATCAAAAGCACCCTTCTTAAGCGCCTCAATAGCACTTTCAATACCGCCGTGCCCGGTCAGCATGATGACCTCGACCGCAGGTGCTAAAGCCTTGATCTTGCCCAGAAGCTCAACGCCGTCCATGCCGGGCATCCTGATATCACTGACCACGATCTCAGGGTTCTCGGCCTTGAGCACCTCGAGCGCCTGAAGCCCGTTCTCGGCTGTAAAGACCTCATAGTCTTCAAGCTCAAGGAGGCTTTTCATCCGTGTGCGCAACATCTCTTCATCATCAACGACCATTACCTTGACCATAGTCATTCTCCCTATCTATTAAACTTTCTCTAATGGCAGAGAAACCATAAATGATGTGCCCTCACCGACCCTCGTGCTTACCTCGATCTTCCCGTTATGCCGCTGAATGATCCCCTGACTGATCGACAACCCCAGCCCCGTGCCTTTACCAACTTCCTTGGTCGTAAAAAACGGATCGAAGATCTTCTTCTGCTGCTCCGCACTCATACCCATACCGGTATCCGAGAATACAACACTTAAGAAGCGCGGCTCTTGTGAACGCCCTACCGTGATCGTCAGGACTTTGCGGTAATCCGCTATGGCCAGCTTCCCGGTGCTGATCTGTTTCTCCTTATCATCCATCGCATCCCGCGCATTGGAAATAAGGTTGATCCAGACCTGCTCCAGCTGATGCGCCTCGCCGACGATCTGCGGCAGGGCGGGGTCGATCTTTTTAACAACCTCGATCCCGTGCACCCTGAGCTGCTCGCCCATCAATGTCAGCGCGGCATCTATAGTCGAGGGCAGATCCATATTCTGGAATTCCAGCGTTCCCTGACGGGCATAGACCCTGATATGATCGATCGTCTGCGTCATCCTTTTAATGCTGGCGTCAATATCCCGCAAACCAGCCTCAAGTTTGTCCTCGCTCAGGACTTTCTTCTCCATGAATTTACGGAAAGACGCCGCAACCAAAGCAATGCCGCCCAGTGGCTGATTGATCTCATGCGCCATACCTGTCGCCATTTCTCCAAGGGTCGCAAGTTTATCCGCTTGAATAAGCTGCCCCCTCATCCTGTTCAGCTCGCCTTCTGCCTTCTTCAACCCGGTGATATCTTCCTTAACAGCCAGGTAATGCGTGATCTTGCCCTTCGAATCACGGATAGGTGAGATCAGCGCTTTCTCCCAGAAAAACTCCCCGTTCTTTTTCTTGTTCTGGAATTCACCGCTCCAGTCATCGCCGCGGGTAATGGTCTCCCACAGATGCTTATAAACCTCGGCCGGCAGGTCACCTGTTTTCAGGATGCGCGGATTCTGTCCCAATGCTTCCCGAAGTGTATATCCGGTCAGCCGTGTGAAATGCGGATTCACATATTCAATAGCGCCCGTAAGGTCCGTGATCACGATCGCCACCGGGCTTTGTTCGATCGCCCGTGTCAGGGTAAGAAGGTCTTCCCGCGCCTTTACACGCTCTGAAATATCATTGACGATCCCTACCGCATGCCAGCCATCCGGGCGCTGTACCGATGACAGTGACAGCGACAGAGAAAACTCCGTGCCATCCTTGCGCAACCCTGCCAACTCCAGGGTTTTTCCCACCGCCGCGCCCTTGCCAGAACGTATGAATTCCGGAAAAGCATTCTGATGAGCAGACTGAAAACGCTCCGGTACGATGAGTTGATGCAAATTCTTGCCCAGGGCTTCCCCAGCCCTGTAGCCGAATATCCGCTCCGCCGCCGGATTCCAGAAAGTGATAGACCCTTTAGGGTCTATCATGATGATACCATCCTGAGCCGAATCAGTGATGACACGCATTCTTTCTTCACTTTGGCGCAAGTCAGCCTGCGCCTTCTTGCGTTCGGTAATATCACGGAAAGAAACAACAACGCCGACTTTTTTGCCATCTTCTACCAGCGCAACGACGCTATATTCAACCGGGAACCCCATCCCATCCTTGCGCCAGTAATACTCTTCGCCATTACGGGTCTGCCCATCCTGCAGGACCTTGTAATTCGGACAATCCGTAGAAGGATACGCCGTGCCATCCGGATGGGAGTGGTGCCATATGGCATGGCTGCCCTTACCAATCAACTCTGATTCCGCATAACCCAGCATCCCCAAAGCCGAAGCATTGACAAATGTATGTTTTCCATCCGTGTCCAAGCCAAACACACCGTCAGCTGTAGAGGCCAGGATCAATTGCAGCTTGGCCGCCTGTGCTTTAAAAGAACGCTGACTTTCGCGCAACAGCTGTTCATCCTGTTTTTGCCGGGACAGGTCAACCCAAACACAATAAAGGACCTGCGCGCCCTTTAAAGTTATCGGCGTCAACGAAACCTGCACCGGAAAATCCTCGCCGCTGGCCTTGCGATGCATCCATTCAAATTGATGGAACCCTTTTTCAAAAGCCAGGCGTATCATTTCATCAGCCTTCTCAAAAGAATGCCGGCCATCCGGTTGCTGGGAGGGTGATAATTTAGAAGGATGTGTTCTTAAGATCGCTTCCCGCGTAGGATACCCCAGCATCAGTGCGGCGGCCTCATTAGCGTCAATGAAGTGATTTTCGTGAAGCAAAAGGATCGCATCCTTGGACGCATAGAACACATCAAAGAATCTCTGCTCGCTTTCCTTCAGCAAACGCTCGGCCTGCTCACGCTGGGTAACCTCTTTGTGAAGCGCATCGCGCGTTATGGTCAGGCGTTGCAGGTCACCGACCATTTCCTGAAAAACAACGCCGACGCCGAATATCTCATCCAGGTCCTGCGCCGCATCCGCACCCAAACTCCTCTGATCAGCCTGTGTTTTCAGATCCGCCACAGCCGTCCAATCACCCTTGCCGAATCTTTTGGCAACGCTTGAGAGAAGGGCAACAGGCTCCAAAACATGCCTGTGAAAAAAGAAGTAAATGAGCCCGGCGATCAAAAGGATAAGGCCGCATTGGATAAGGATACTGTGGAGAAGATCCTTCGACATACGCTGCAACGTTTCCTCAAAGATCATGGTCGTACTCAAAACTCCGGCCACACCGCCGTCTTTAAGCGTTGAATGACAGGACAGGCAGGCCCTGTCCACCTTGATCGGGGCGACCGTACGGACAGCATGCTGATGGTCGATTTCTCTTTCTTCAATGACCATCTGCCCGGTGCTCAGCGCCTCACGTTCGAGATCGTCCGCAGGAAGGGCGCTATCCTCATCTCCTATTTCCCGCCGCATCTGGGCCGAACGTATGATCCTGAGATCATGGATCGGCCTGGTCTCACGCATTTTCTGCAAGAAGGCTTCAAGGTACGGCTGCTTTCCGGTGAGCATGATCACACGGACAGACTGCTCGATCGCGGCGGAGAACTCGATGTTGCCCTGAACCGCCAAGGCCACAATGTTCTTCCGGGAGGAATGCCAGGTCAAAGCCGCCGCCGAGGAGATCCCGACGATCAGAACAGTGATAATGACTAGGATGAACTTTGTACGTATTCTCATGTTTTTCTTTTCACGCTATGCCGGCTACCGCCAGAAGGATATTGAATGCCGTTCCCTCGCCGGGCTTACTGCTGATCTCGATCTTCCCGTTATGCCGCTGGATGATCCCCTGGCTGATCGACAGCCCCAATCCCGTCCCCTTACCGACTTCCTTGGTCGTAAAAAAGGGCTGGAAGATCTTTTTACTCTGCGCTTCACTCATACCGATGCCGTTATCCGCAAATGTCACGCTCAACATGTTCATGGACCGCTGATAGGTAGCCGTGATCATGAGTGTCTTATGATAACCTGTGATGACCAATTCCCCGGCCGCGATCTTTTTTTCCTTTTCATCCATCGCATCCCGGGCGTTGGACATAAGGTTGATCCAAACCTGTTCGAGCTGATGGGCCTCACCGCTGATCCGCGGCAAGTCCGGTTCTATCGTTTTATCCAGCTCAATGCCGTGTATCCGTAACTGCTCCCCTAACAACGTCAAGGCCGAATCAATGGTCTCCGGCAGATCAATATCCGTGAATTCCAGCGTCTCCTGACGCGCGTAAATACGGATATGGTTGATCGTCTTGGTCATCCGCTTGATGCTCGTCTCAATATCCTTGATCCCGGCGGCAAGCTTGTCCTCGGTCAGGATCTTCTTTTCCATGAATTTCCTGAATGAGGTCGTGACCAGCGAGATCCCACCCAGGGGTTGATTGATCTCATGCGCCAAGCCGGTTGCCATTTCACCGAGGGTGGCGAGTTTATCCGACTGAACGAGTTGCAGCTTCAGCGCATTCATCTCGGCCTCCGCCTTCTTGAGCTCGGTGATATCTTCCTTGACCGCCAGATAATGCGTGATCTTACCTGTCGTGTCACGGATAGGCGAGATCAGTGCTTTTTCCCAGAAAAATTCCCCGCTCTTTTTCTTATTCTGAAATTCCCCGCTCCACTCATCGCCCCGGGTGATCGTTGCCCACAGGTTCTTATAAACCTCTGGGGAAAGGTCACCGGTCTTAAGGATGCGCGGATTCTGCCCGCGCGCTTCATCGAGTGTATAACCGGTCAGCGCTGTAAAATGCGGATTCACATATTCGATATCACCTTTTAAATTCGTGATCACGACCGTGGCCGGGCTCTGTTCGATCGCCCGGGTCAGCATGAGCAGGTTTTCCTGAGCCTTCATGCGCTCGGAAACGTCGCTGAATATCCCCGCGATATTCCAGCCGCCCTTACGCTTGACGGAGGACAGGGAAAAAGAAACCGGGAACTCCGTACCATCCTTACGTCGGGCCGTGAACTGGGCCGACTCCGCCGTAACGGGGCCGTCGGTTTTCTTAAGGACTTTGGCAACGGCGTTAATATAATCCTGACGGCAATGCTCAGGGACTATAAGATCAAGCAGGTCACTGCCGATAGATTCCTCGGCGGTGTAGCCGAATATACGCTCAGCAGCCGGATTCCAGAAATTAACGGCCCCGTTGGCATCAACCATCAGGATCGCATCTTTAGCCGAATCCGTGATGCTGCGCGTTCTTTCTTCGCTCTGGCGCAAAGCTTCCTCGGCCTGTTTGCGCGCACTGATATCCTGGAAAAAGGACATGATCAGGGGCTGACCGCCGGACTCGATCACATTCGCCGTAACGCTCAGCGGAAAAACCGTGCCGTTCTTATGATAATGCTCCATTTCATAATGGACCACTTCACCGTCAATGATGCGAAAAACGATATCTTCTCTCTCCTGCTTAAACGTCGCATGCATGACCTCAAGGTTCTCTGCGCGCAAGATCTCATCGATCGTATAGCCATGCATCGCGGCAAAAGCATCATTCACCTTGACCAGATCGCCCTGCACCGTTGATATCGTTATGCCCTGCGGCGCACGGTCAAAAAGGTCGCGGAATCGCCCCTCGCTGACCTGCAGCGACTGCTCGAGTTTCTCACGCTCATCTATTTCTTTATGGAGCCTTGTGACAGTCGAGGACGCCTTCTCAAGATTGGCCGCCATGATCTCGTACGCCCGCGCCATCTGATCCGCCTCACTGAGCACCGGATCGGTTTTGGGATGTTCCTGATCAACGCTGACGATCGTCTGCGTAACCTCATGTAATTTCTGAAAAGGGTCGGCGATGTGCCTGGACATCAGCTGCCCGAGCACCCAGGCTGCCACCATCACCATCGCAACGACAAAAAGAAAGATTGAACGGTACTGCGGCAGTGATGCGAAAGCGTCTTTAGCCAGAAAATACAGCGTCCCTGCTGTGATGACAACGCAGAACAGGGACATGGCCAACAGAGACACGCTGATCTTATGGGCGAGTTTCATAGCGACGGCTTAGGCCTTTTGTTCGAGTGCAAGGATCTTGATCTGCAAGTCCTTGATCTCATCCTCATATTTCTGAACAGTCTCATCCATGTGAATGGACTTGCGGAACTCTTCAAATTCTTTGCCTTCGGCGAACTGGGCGATCATCTCGACCGTCTCTTTGGTCTTTTCGCTCAACAGCTGAAGCTTCATCTTGCCTTCGGATACACGCAATTTCATGGCGCGCAAAGCCTGCTTTTCCTCATCCAGCGAGCGTTCGATCTGACTGATCTCTGTTTCTGATTTCTTGAGCTTGGCCACGCGGCCCTTATACTCGCTTTGATCAGCCACCAGACGCTCTATCTCCGCCGATAAACGCTCGATCTCGCTGTCTTTGGCCGCCAGTTCTTCAACACTCACTGAAGCACCGACCGGCTGATCTTGCACCTTTTCCAACTCAGCCTTGAGCGCCTGCAGTTCCCGTTCCCTGCCGGTCAATTCTGAACTTCTTGTCTGCAGGTCATTTTTTAATTTTACAGCTGTATCATTAACCTGCTCGTACTTTTTCTTATAGTCATCTGCCGCCTGCTTCGCGGCGGCCAGAGCCTCTTCCAATTGGGATGCGTCTTCCGCCACG
>PEAF01000074.1 GCA_002753465.1 Candidatus Omnitrophota bacterium | reverse complement strand
AGCTAAATCCCTAAACCTTAAAACAGACTATTACTTTGACCGCCATCAACCGGAATAGACGCCCCGCTCAACAGCGCTGCCTGTGTCGAACAGATAAAGGCCACCACACTGGCTACTTCTTCCGGCGTACCGAAACGCCCAAGCGGCAACTCGCGCTTAATAAAGTCTTCAGTCTCTTTAGGATTATCCTGCGCCGATTTCTCCCAGCCTGTATGCGGGATCATAATGGCTCCCGGCGCCACACTGTTAAAGGTGATGCCTTCCTGCGCCAGTGAAGCTTTCTTGGCCAGCGTCTTCATCAGCGCGCCTTCAGCCGCCTTGGCCATGGTAAACCACGGGCGCCCGCCCGCTTCACGCCCGAAAATGGACGTAATGGTGACCACGCGCCCCCATTTCTGGCGACGCATCAAAGGCAGAACACTCATCGTAAGCCTGACCGCAGCCATGGTGTTCTTGTCATAAACTTCCTGCCACACACCCGGGTCGGTCGCTTCGACATCATCTTTCCCCCAGCGCCCGCCGCCACCGACATTGTTCACCAGAATATGAACCGCGTGCCATTTCACCGCCACATCCCGCACCACGCGGTCCATATCATCCTTGGACATCGCATCAGCCTGAAACCCCATGGCTTCACCGCCCTTAGCACGGATCAACGCCAGTGTTTCATCGATCCTGGCCTGCGTCCTGGAGAATACCGCCACACGGCAGCCTTCCTGCGCTAATGTCAAAGCGATCGCACGGCCGATACCGTGCGTCCCGCCGGAAATGATGGCCACCTTATCTTTTAATCCCAGATCCATTATCGACCCCCTGATCAAGTGCCTGTTCAATGCCGGCCACAATAGCGCCGACCGATAATCCATGCTGCTCTTGCAAAAGTTCCCTTGATAAAGGCTCGACCGAATGCCGATCCTTGACGCCCATCATCATGACGGGACAGGAAGGTCTTAAGCCATGACATTCTGATATGATCGAACCTAGCCCGCCGACTAAACTGTGTTCTTCAAGCGTAACAATAAGACGAACACCCCTGCACATGGGGTGCCACAGATTTTCATTGAAAGGTTTAAGCCGCAGCACATCCACAACACCCGCGGCTATGCCTTTGGCTTTAAGCACATCAGCCACCAGGACCGCCTGATGGGTCATGTTGCTGGTCGCGGCGATCAGCACATCCTGCCCGCGGCGCACCTGTTTCATGCCCAAAGCCATATCATCCTGGTCATTGTAAACTTGCGGTAAAATGCCTTTTTCCAGACGTACATAGACCGGGCCTTTGGCACTATGCGCCATACGGCAGGCGGCGCGCGTACTCAGCGCATCACAAGGGCTGAAAACCGTAAAATCCGGCAACGAACGCATGAGCGCAATATCATGCACCGCATGATGTGTCGGACCATCGCCGGCATAGGTAAGCCCTGCCCCCATCCCGACCACCACCACAGGCAGTTTCATCACCGAAAGATCGACACTGATCTGTTCATAACAACGCGCGGTGACGAAAGGAATAATGCTGTGGACAAAAACCTTTTTACCCGACAAAGCCAACCCCGCCGCTACACTGATCATGTTCTGTTCAGCCACGCCGACATTGATGTAACGGCCCGGCAGTTCACGCCGGAACGCCTCAAGCGCGAAAGCACCCATATCTGCCGTTAAGAAAACAACCGACGCGTCTTCGCGCGCGAGCAGGTGCATCTGTTCAAAGAAAGCATCACGTATATCCTGTGACATCAAGCACACGCCTTTCGCAGTTCACGGCGCGCTGTTTCCAGCACCTCACCCTTAGGCACGCCGTGATGCCAGGCAAGCCCGCCCTCCATACAGCTGACACCCTTGGCTTTCACTGTCTGGGCAACGATCATTAATGGCTTAACTGACGCACGGGTGCGCATCGTGCCAAGAACATCCATGAGGGCAACCATATCATGACCATTCACCTCACAAACATCCCACCCGAATGCTTTCCATTTATCCCCTAAAGGGTCGATAGCCATGCACGCACCGACCCTATCCGTGACACAAAGATCATTCTTGTCAATGATCGCGACCAGTCGCCCCAGCTGATGGCGCGCGGCGAACATGGCTGACTCCCATACGGAGCCTTCACAGCATTCACCGTCACCCATCAAAACAACGGTCAAAAAGTCCTTACTATCCATGCGGGCAGCTAATGCCATGCCGCAACCGATGCCAAGCCCGTGACCCAAGGCGCCGGTATCGGCTTCAATGCCGGGAATGCTCCGGTCCGGATGCCCGCCCAGTATGCCGCCGGGCCGCTGATATTTATCAAGGTAGTCTTTAGAAAAAAATCCCAACTCTGCCAACACCACATAAAGACCTTCACACGCATGGCCTTTACTGAGAATGAACCGGTCACGCCCCTCCCATGAAGGGTCGCAGGGGTCCTGACGCAGCACGCCTCCGAAATAAAGCGCCGTAAGAATATCCGCCGATGAAAAACAGCCGCCGATATGGCCTTTATTGGCGCCGACGATCATTTCCAGTGTCGCCAGCCGCACTGCCGCTGCTTTTCTGATCAAGCTCGCATTATCCATATTATTTCTTCATCGTTAAGGTCATGTTACGAAAAATACGCTTGATCACGCCTTCGAACTTTGTCGTCGTCTTACCCTGAAAAGCATTGATGAACATTTTCACAAACCGCCAGGGGTGCGTCAGCCACATGAGCATATAAAAACCGCCCATCATCTTGATCCGTATCAGATTAAGCGTCCTGGGGCCAAAATTATCGCTCCAGGACACGGGACGGCTGAGATCAGCATACGCAAAAAGTCCAAAGAAATAATCGTCATTAAGAATGATCTTCTTTTTAGCGACCAGCTCTTCAAAGATCTTCGAACCTGGATACGGAATGAACGGGAACACATTGATCTCGTGCATCCCCATCACGGCCAAACGCAATACCAAAAGATAACTTTTAAAAACATCCTTCCACCCCTCACCCGGAAGGCCGACAACCATATTCGCGCTCATGCCCACACCGATGCGCACACCCGAACGGATAAGCCCTGCCATGCGTGCCGGGTCATTCTTCTTGCCGACACCTTCTAAAACCTTATCTGAGGCTGATTCGATCGCAAAATCAAGGTCGCGGCACCCAGAATCATACATCAAACGCAGGATCGTTTCATTCAAAACTTCGGTCCTTAATGAAGGCGATTGCCACGTAATATCAAGCTTCCTGTCGATGATCTCCTGGCAGAAAGCAATGATCTTGTCCTGCGCCACGACAGCAGCCAGATCGGAAAATACAAAATTATTCACCGCATAGGTGCGGATATAGGACTGCATCTCATCAACAACATCCTTAGGGTCGCGCGCCACCCACGTCTGACCCCACATATTCTTGCTTGAACAGAACGTGCATTTATACGGGCACCCACGGCTCAAAAGCATGGGCATGGTGCGCCCGCGGGCCACATGGTAGGTCAACCCCCGTGATAAATAATTCTCAAGAGGGATAAGATCCCAGGCAGGACGGGGTAAATCATCAATATTACGGATACGGGCCGCACGCGGTGTTGTCATCACGCGGCCGTCTTGCGCGCGATACGCGATCCCCGAAACTTTATCCAGCGCTGTTTTCTGTTCGAACGCGGCTAAAAGTTCGGGGATAACATAGTCGCCCTCACCGAGCGCTACCACGTCAAGTTCAGGACAATCCTGCAAACAATACCCTGCCAGAGCCGTCACATGCTCGCCGCCTGCCGCTATAATGCTTTGAGGGTATGTCCGCCGCAGGAACTGGATCAGCTCACGGTGAAAAACCCAGTCCTGGGAAAACATGGATGTGACCAGGAAAACCTCACTGTACTTGATCCGGGCCGGCAGCGCATCAGCCGCCATGCCGTACTGCACATAACGCGCACGCACGATCTGCGTGCGGGCAATATCTTCAGCACACATATCGACAATGTCGACGGTATGCCCTGCCTGCCGGGCAGAGGCCGCCAGATAGGCTACGCCCAGAAAGGGCACCAGCTGCGCCCCCATCATGCCAACGCCATAGGCGGGTGGACGGATAAAGGTGATCTTCATCGTTTAAACCTTCAAGTCCTCTGTACTGCAGCAACTGTCGTTCATGTTCTTACGGTAGATCGGATGTTGCCACATCTTGCGAATGGCGTCTTCCAGCGGCATGTCCTTGACATTCCCGAACACATGCGGGAACGCGACACACAGCTGCAGCTCGCCCCTGGGTGAAATATTGACCAGTTTACCTTTTAACGCCTGGCAGACTTTCTTCTGACGGGAAACGGAATAAGCGCCCTCGATAAAAGCGAATGCCGGGTCGATCCCTGCAATCACATGCTCTTTTTCCTTTTCCGTTAACTCCACATCCTTCTGCTTGACCCATTCTCCGGCGATGATCGGGAACAGGATGCGGATACCCGTGGCCTTAAGCTGCTTGGACAAACGGATAATGGCCGTCAGCGCACTCGCATCTTTCTCGCCAGCCTCAAAATGTTCTATCTTGCGGCGCGTCACATAGGTCGAAACAATGCACGCCACGCCCTGCTCATGGCAGGCGCGTATCGCCGCCACGGCTTTGTCAAATACGCCCACCGCCCCGCGCGAACGGTCATGGCTCTCGGCCGTCACATCATCCAGGCTCACATTCAAACAACTGATACCGGCCTCTTTCAGGTCTTTGATCATCGCCGGCGTCAGGAACCAGCCATTGGTCGTGACCGATGAATAAAGCCCGAGCTGTGCCGCCTTTCGGACCAGGGCCACGATATCCTTGCGGATCAGCGGTTCACCGCCGAAGAAATCAACCTTGGGGATCCCCATGGCTACCGCCTCAGACAGGATACGGCCGAGCTCATCGGTCGATAACTCACCGTCAGGCTTGGCATCCTCAAAATAATTCGACACCGAACAATGCTTGCATCGGCAATTGCACAAATAGGTAACAGAAAGCTCGAGGATCCACGGGATGTCTTTCTTAAAGATCGTTGTCAAGATCCAGTAACGGATCATGACATACGCTTTCTTGGGCGTTACACCGCTTAACCCGACCCGCAGATACAACATAGCTGTTCTTAAAAAACGCAGCATAAAAATCCCCCTGTTATGATAAATACTCACGCTGCCGTAACGCCAGCGCCTTTGCGTGCCCTACGGCCGCCAAACACCCGACGCAATAATAATGCCCCTGGCAACACGCCAGATGCGACCGGTCGACCACCCCGCAGCCCATACATTGACACGATGAAGCCTTTAAACTGATGACCCATGCCTCACCACATACTAAACACGGCGCCGCATGCACGGGCCAGGGCTTCAAATGCGGGGTCTTCAATAAATTATGCGTCAGAAATGCCCATGGCAGGGGCAAAGCCCGCCGCACAACCCGGGTCTTCCCCCGCTTAATGGCCTCAATGATTCCGGCAGCAGTGTCGGCATCCACATGCGTCTGATTCCATCCGATGAAATCCGCCGAACTCGTATCGCCCGAAGATAATCGCGGCAACTTATACTTTTGCGCCATGCGCCCGGCCAGAAAATTAAAGACCCCCAACCCGCCGATGATCCCGTTATAAACTTCGACCGCATCGACACCGGCTTCAATGGCTTTCGCCCCGAGCCCGTGATGCATAAAAGGATGCACCGCCACCGCGATCGCGCCCTGGGCGTGAATATCCTCAACGGTCTTTTGCACCGTCTGGAAGTCATTGACGCGGTGCGTCATCCCAAGCCCGATCACATGCCCGTCCCTGGACCAGACCTCCTGCCCGACAATGATCGTATGCTCCGGCAGTTTTTCTTTAAGCCAGCGTGCATGCTCGATATCAAAAAAATTGGTCACCGCAATGCCGTCGATCCCGCGTGCCTTGATCGCCGCCTTAAGCTGACGGTCATCCACATAAACCTTGCCGCGCGAAAGCGTATGGACATGAAGATCGAGCTTAAAGACCATCGCCGCGTTCCTTCTTGGGCCGGCGAAATAAAATCCTGGCCATTTCCATGACGATCGCCGGGTAGTACCTCGGGCTGAATAAAAGCGCATTGGACATGGGAAGCCCCCAATGGCAATTACATTTCTTATCCCTGATCTGACGCTGGAACGCGCGCATGGGCTCGGCATTCAGGATCTTCCCGGCATCATACCCATTCTCACGCAACCCGCCGACGGCCTGCCACAAATGCTCACATCCAAAAACCTTGCCGAGTTCATCAATGACCACCACACCTTTCCCGGCGCGACAATAGCGGTACATATCTTTTGTCCTCAGCAAGCTTTTGAGAAAATCATTTTTCACAAACCGCAGCGCCATCGTAAAAAGAGAATGTGCATCAAACCGGTCACGCAAAACAACATTCCTGCGCTGGGCGTCGCACATATCAAAATATTTCTGCCAATGCACATCCCCCGACACAGGGTCACTGACGCGCCCGTGGACAACGGATAGAATGACCCTGTCTAACTCCGGAAAATCCCGGTCCAATACGCGAAAAAGCTCGGGCATATGGTCTTCATTATATTGAGAAAAAACAACGCACGCCTTAACACGCAAATTGCGGTATTGCCGCTTGAGCATCACCAGCCCGGCATACGTCGCGCGCAACCGGTTAAATCCATCCGAAACACCCCGTATTTTATTATGCACCGCTTCAGGCCCGTCGATCGATAACTGAAGGTCAATGCTCATATCGGGGCACTGCCGGGCTATGGCCTCGGCCTGCGCCAGTACCGCCTCGGTCAGAAAGCCATTCGTCGGCAGGTCAAGGACAAGCGGTGATGAATTCCTGTAAATAACACTGACGATATCCGCCAGGTCTTTGCGCAGGAATGGCTCGCCGCCGGATATCCCTAAAACAGGAAATCTACCCAGGCTGCGGCTGATCTTGTCGTATTCCTCAACCGTCAATTCCGGCTGGCCGCTGTTTTGCTGCATGTTCGACTGATACAGGCACATGGGGCAAGCCGCATTGCAGCGCGATGTCACAAAGAAAACAACATACGAGGGTTTCCCCCAGGTCTCTATCAATCGCTTGAACAAAGTCAATGCTGCCACGGTCACCGTACCTCTGTCGTTTTACGTTTACCCGTTATGGACAAAAACCATGCGGCGGGCATCAAATTCGCGACCAGGACCATCGCCTGGTTGACCAGGCCCGGGATAACACGCACCTTATTCTGCCTTAAACCTTCAAGCCCGCTATACGCGACCAAAGCAGGCGTCATGGCCTTAGGCCATTGATCTTTCCGGCCATCCGTGGCCCGGCGCAAGAACCCTGTCATCGTAACACCCGGGTAAAGACCTGTCACATGAATACCATAGGAAGAAAGTTCGGCGTGCAGCCCTTCGGTCAGGCCGCGCACAAAATATTTACTCGCCGCGTAAAATGAAGACCCGGGCGTCGGAAAGAACGAGGCGACCGAACCCACATTGAGAATGCCGCCGCTGCGGCGTTCTTTCATCGGCGCCATGAATGCCTGTGCTAATTCCGACAATGCCATCATATTAACCGCCTGCATTTCAACCATCCGCACCTTGGGCATGGATATAAAATCCCCCATGTAACCAAATCCGGCGTTGTTGATCAGGATATCCACCGGACCCAGCGCCTGTATCCGCCGGATCATATCCTGGCGCTCAGAAGGTACCGCCAGGTCAGCGGTAATGCCAATAACCTCGCCGGCATTCAACGCTTTAAGGACAGCCACACCCGCATCAAGCCGCCCCTTATCCCTTGCGCATACGATCACGCGGCTGTGGGCCGAAACCAGTAATTTAGCCATTTCCAGGCCGATCCCTGATGATGCCCCTGTGACCACTGCCGTTTTGGAACGAAACCATGCCGGATCCAACTGATACATCATATTTTCAATGCCTTTT
>PEAF01000013.1 GCA_002753465.1 Candidatus Omnitrophota bacterium | reverse complement strand
GATCTATGCCCGGAGATACCAGGCGCCGTCTCTTGTGGAGACGGTTTGGACCTGGGACTATGTCCTCAAATATGCATTTCTCTGGACATATTACGGCGCATTTGGACTTTATTTTCTTTCTTTCCGGGATACTGTCATATGGACGCTTGCAGGCTGTGTGCTGGCTGTCTGTGTGTATCAGTTGTATTTTTTGCTGCGCAAGGGCTGAACTTCTGTGTTAAAAAAGCAGGCATTTGATATGCGCCTCCCTAATACGCCTCACTTTAGAACTTTGCCGGTAAAACGGGTTGTTATCTTTGTTGGTTTTTCATGCATGAATGACTGTCGTTTTTGTGTGGCCGCTGACAAGCGCGCTTTTCCAGACAAATCGACGCTGGAGATCAAGGGTGAACTGCTTGATGCGTATAAGGGCGGCGCGCGTCAGGTTTCTTTTACCGGTGGGGAATGTACTGCCCGAAAAGATATTTTTGATCTGGTCGCGTTCGCGCGCGCTCAAGGATTTACGTCCGTGCAGATTCAAACTAACGGCAGGGCTTTTGCATCAATAGCTTTTTGCAAGAAGATGTTGAGGTCTGGGATGACGGTCCTTAATCCGGCCTTACACGGTCATACGGCGACGCTGCATGATGATCTGACCCGAAGCCCCGGTGCATTTCGCCAGACCGTTTTGGGCATACATCACATGCAGAAATTGACGGGCGGAAAGTTGCTGATCTCAATGAATACTGTCATTGTTCAGCAGAATTATCGCCATTTACCCGAGATCATAACATTTTTGCTTAAGTTTAAGGTCATGCATGTGCAATTTGCCTTTGTTCATGCCATGGGCAATGCGCGAAAGTTCGGGAAAGAAATTGTTCCACGCAAGACCGATGTCATGCCATATTTGAAGCGGGCGCTTGATATTGGGCGTAAGCGCGGGGTTCTTGTCATGGCGGAGGCGATTCCTTTGTGCTTGATGCAAGGGTATGAAGATTGTGTTTCCGAGTTCTATATTCCGACCATTGAAGTGCGTGAGCGGGGGTTCATTATTCCCAGGTTCGAGGATGTTAGGGTCAATGAAGCCAAGGTCAAGTTCCCGTCGTGCCGTGTTTGTTGTAGTAATGGCGTCTGTGAAGGTGTTTGGCGTGAATATCCTGAATATTACGGAAGTACTGAGTTCAAGCCGTTGAAATCAACGAAAGGTTTTTCGTGAAGAACAAGCCAGAACTGCTTCTGCCGGCGGGTGATCTTGAGAAAATGCGCTTTGCCTTTGCGTTCGGGGCGGACGCTGTTTATTTGGGGATACCCCGCTTTTCGCTGCGTGCACGAGAGAACGGGTTTAAGGATCTTTCCCAAGTGGCGGAGGCGGTTGCCTATGCCCACAAGCTGGGTAAAAAGATCTATGTTACGGCTAATATCTTCGCGCATAACAGCAAGGTCGATGTTTTTGTTAAGTATGTCAGCGAGGTTCTATCGCTGTGCCGGCCTGATGCCTGGATATTGTCTGATCCGGGTCTTATCATGTTTATGCGCGACAACTTCCCGTCGGAAGTGATCCACATCTCCGTACAGTCCAATGTGCTCAATCATGCGTCAGCGAAGTTTTGGCAGAAGACGGGGGCATCACGCATCATCCTTTCCCGCGAGATATCGATCGCAGAAATGAAAGTGATCCATGACGCACTGCCTGACCTTGAGCTGGAGTCATTTGTTCATGGGGCTGTCTGTATTGCTTATTCCGGGCGCTGTCTTATCTCTAATTATTTAACCCATCGCGACTCCAATCAGGGTGTCTGCACGAATTCCTGTCGCTGGCAGTATAAAATGACCAAAACAAAACATGGGGATGATTACGTTCCATTAAAGGATGAGTTCTTTCTTGAGGAATCCGAGCGCAAGGGCATGCTTTTTCCAATCGACGAGGATGAGAGCGGGACGTACTTGATGAATGCCAAGGATCTATGTGCGATCAAGCGGTTGAATGAGCTACGTGATGCCGGGATCAGTGCTTTTAAGGTCGAAGGGCGCTCGAAGACGGTTTATTATGTGGCCATGATCGCCCGCGCTTATCGTCGGGCTATTGATGACATGGCTCAGGATTTGCCTTTTAATGCCGAGCATATGCAGGACATTCTGGCGACGTCATCGCGCGGCCTGAATGAAGGGTTCCTGCATGGTGACCCGGGTGCCAGCGCGCTCGAGTATGATACAAGCAATTCAGCCTCGCTAGCCTTTCGTTTTAGCGGGATCGTGAGAGGTTATGATAACGATAAGAAATGGCTGAAGATCGAACCACGCAATCCTATCAAGATCAATCGCATGTATGAGCTTTGTACGCCGGGGGGAACAGTTCCCGTTGTCGTTAAAGAGCTTTTTAATGACAAATGTCGCCCTGTTGCCGATATTCACGGAGGGGTGGACTGTTGCTGGTTGGCATATGGCAAGGATCCGGGTGCGTTTGCGATCTTGCGTGAAAAGTTGGACGTAGCTGCGGTATAGGCTCGCGAGCGGTTTACGCGCCGTGAAAGAAAATGAATTCCATAATAAGAATGATCAGCAGACACAGCCTTCCGAAGGATGATGTTGTTACGAAAAAGAACATCATGATCAGCAGAAAACCTTTTTGCAGAAGATATGACCGCCCCAGGTTCGGGTGCGATGTAACCTGCTGATAGATATCGTAGTCTCGCCAGTTGAGGTTGATCAGCCGTTCTTCACGGATCGAATCGTCCAGGAATCTTGACCCCGGCAGGGGCGTCAGGAATGAAAGAACAGTTGTGGATGGCCTTAATTTGAAACAGAACCACCAGATCTTCGCCAGCGTCCTCCAGTTATCCCCCGGGAACCCGAAAATGAATTGCGCTTTGACGCGTACGCCGGCTTTTTGAAGTTTTCGTGTAAGCTGGATGTAGTCATTGACGTAGGCGAACTTTCCGCCGCGGGCCGTTTCTTTGGAAGAAGATATGATCTCAAAGCCGATGAGCAAGGTGTGGCAGCCTGATTCTTTTAATAGTTGTACGGCTTCATCATCTTTGGCAATATCAATGCTGGCATCGCCGGTCCATTTGATCTTGAGGGGGATCATGGCGCGAAACAGTTCTTTGGCATAGGCAGGGTCAATGTAAATATTGTTATCGATGAATGAAATGGCCTTTTTGTATGGCGTGACCCGTTTGATGAGGGTTAGTAACTCTTCCAGAGTTCTTTCGGGGAGATGGTGACCGGTGATGGCGTGGATAGAGCAAAAGTAACAATTGAATTTACATCCTCGACTGGCTTGCAGAAAACTGGCTGTTATTTCGATGGGGGCTTTGAGCAGATACTGGTAGGTTCTTGCCTGGGCTTCCTGGGAGTAGGCGCCATGATAGACAGGTTTTAAGGTATTGCTTTCATAGTCCGCAATGATCGTATCCCATACGCTTTCTGCCGGTCCTATCACGACACTGTCGCAGAACTCAAGTGCTTCATCGGGAAAGAACGACACATGCGGCCCACCCATCACCACTTTTGATCCTTGCTTGCGGAATTCCCGGGCGATCTTGTATGCCTCGGCGCTATTAGATGTGAAACAACTGATCGCGACCAGAGCGTTGGCTTGGGCGTAGCGGCTTTGCCACAGGAATCGATTGTATTCGATGACACGGTATCTTTCTGGCGTCAGTGCTTTAAGAACACAGAAAAATGGCGGATAATTACGCAAAGCCGTTGAAAAAATAGCCAGTGCGGCATTACCGGAGGGAGGGTTGACAAGAATGAGCGTTCTGCTTGAGGTGAATGCATGGGTGATTTCAGGGTGACGTGTGATGATCTTGACGGCAAAATAGGTAAAGGCAAGGAAGTAGATCTGAGTTGTAAGAATTGCCGTCAAGGGAGATGCCCAGGGCATGGCTTGGGCTTTCAGGTCGAGTATATAGGCCGTCAGAAATAGCAGTAAGAACAGGATGCCGGAAATGGTTGTAGATAAAGATAAAGGAATGTCTTTTGAGACTTGAGGATGGCTGCTGCCATACTTGACCTTGATGAACTGACGGGCAGACCAGAAAGCTATGGCCGTGCTTAGAAAGGCGGTCACAAGGTCGATGGGTATTGCGTTATTCCTTGCGGGCAACCACAGGAAGAAGTGGATGATCCAGGGCGCCGTCATGGCTGCTATGACGATCCAGATTCCTTTGCGAAGGATTTTTATGAAGTTTTCAAAGTGGGCTGCGGGTGATTCATGCGTGAGTATCTCAATGATGCGGCCAAGGGTCCAGGTGATGAGGGCGATTTTGATTGATACTAAGATGCATTTGTCGATGGACCTGAACCAGGCGGCATGGTAAGAAATGCCAAAAAGGTTGCTGAGGCCCAAAGACCCAAGCAAAGTAACGTGGTCGATAAAATAGACGGCTCCGGCGCGCAACCAAAGTGAGTTAATGATCTTGAGAGATCTTTGGAGGTTTAATAAGTCCATAGGAAGGCTTATTTTGCCATAAGAATTGCTGCGGCAGAAGGGATATTTTTAAAGGATGTGCTGTGTTTTATATTCTTGACACCCTAAAGCCTTGTTGATACGATGGTTACACAATTCCAGGAGGCTACAAGTTATGACGAAGAAAGATATTGTCCTTAAGATCACGGATATGACTGGCATCAAGCAGGTTGATGTCAAAAAGATCGTCCAGAAAACATTCGATGTGATCGTTGATAGTCTTAACCGCAATGAGAAGGTCGAGTTGCGTAACTTTGGCGTATTTAAGATCAAAGAGCGTCGTGCCCGTTTCGGGCGCAACCCGCGTACGGGGGCAAGTGTTCCTGTTCCTCCGCGTCGTGTTGTTGTTTTTAAACCCGGCCTTGAGATGAAACAGAAGATCAAATAACGTGAAGATATCTTCTCCCCGCGGCACAAGCGATATCCTTCCATGTCATATCGCTGAATGGCACCAACTAGAAACCACAGCCCGAACGCTTTTTAAGACATACGGTTACAGTGAGATCCGTACGCCTGTCTTTGAAGATACAGGGCTTTTTAAACGTTCTTTAGGTGAATCGACCGAAGTCGTGAACAAGCAGCTTTTGGAGATAAAAAGTCAGCGGGCAGAGGGCGCGTCTGATGATGCGGGGTTTGCTCTGCGGCCTGAAGGAACGGCGCCTGTTGTGCGGGCGTATAATCAGTATGATTTAGGGCGTGAAGAGTTTTTGTCTAAGCTCTTTTATATGGGTCCCATGTTTCGCGGTGAGCGGCCTCAAAAAGGGCGGTTGCGTGAATTCCATCAGATCGGGGCGGAGGCCATAGGACGCGGGGCAAATCATCCTCTGCTTGATGCCGAGATCATTGCTCTTTGCGTAAAGCTTCTTAAGGGATTTGGTTTGAATGACTTTAAGCTCAAGATCAATAGCCTTGGCAGTGCGGAAGATAAAAAGAATTTTGCCAATTGGCTGCGTGCGGAGTTAAAGGGCAAGATCGACCATCTGGGTGATGAATCCAAGTCCCAGTATGAGCGTAATGTTTTTCGTTTATTAGATTCAAAAGATCCGGCATGCAAGGAAGTTATAAACACCCTGGAAATAGGGTCTCGGCATTTGTCTGAAGCAGGGCTTAAATATTTTGAAGAAGTTAAAAAAGGCCTTGATCAACTCGGGGTAGTTTATGAGGTTTCGTCACATTTGGTGCGTGGCCTCGACTATTATACTCATACGGTGTTTGAGATAGCTTACGCAGGTCTTGGGGCTCAGGATGCTCTGGGGGCGGGGGGCCGTTATAATGGGCTTATCGAGCAATTGGGCGGGGGTGATCGCAGGTTCCCTGAACAAGTGGGAGCTATGGGATTTGCTTTGGGCATGGAGCGTATCTTGCTGGCCTTGGAAGCGCAGGGCAAGTTGGTTCAGGCTAAGCGTTTTTTAGATGTTTTTGTCGTTGCTGGCAAACCGGAATATGAAACTGAAACTTTTGGGCTTGTGCATGAGCTGCGGCAGGGCGGTTTGGCCGCTGACATGGACTTTGGTAGAGGGCGAGCGTTTAAAAAGCAGTTTGAGCAGGCCAATAAACTCGGGGCTCGCTTTGTCATTATTTTAGGTGAAGAAGAATTAAAGAATGCGACCGTCGGCGTGAAGAATATGACCACGGGCGAACAGACAATCGTTGACCGTAAAAAAGCGGTCGAAGAATTAAGTCGTCAATTAGAAAGGCTGTAAAGATGTTACGTACACACACATGCGGAGAATTAAGGCCAACGCTTAAAGATCAGGAAGTGGTTTTGACCGGATGGGTCCACCGTCGTCGTGATCACGGCAAATTGATCTTCATTGATATCCGCGACCGGTATGGCGTGACGCAGGTTGTTTTCGTTCCTTCTGTGGCGAAGCTCGCCCATGAAACAGCGCAGAAACTCGGGCCTGAGTTTGTGGTGCGCATCAAGGGTTCTGTGAGTGTCCGCCCTGATAAGAACGTTAATGCGGATATGCTTACGGGCGGTGTTGAGTTGCTGGCCAAAGAACTCGAGATCCTTAATGAGAGCAAGGTCCCTGTTTTTGAGATCGACGGTGACGTTGATGTCAATGAAGAGACCCGTCTGACCTACCGTTATCTGGATATCCGCCGGGACAAGATGCGCGAAGCCCTTTTAACCCGTCACAAGCTTGCGTTGACTGTTCGTAATTTCCTGAACAGCGAAAATTTTATTGAGGTCGAAACGCCTGTGCTGACAAAATCAACGCCCGAAGGCGCCCGTGATTTTCTGGTGCCGTCGCGTCTGAACATGGGCCAGTTCTATGCGCTGCCGCAGTCGCCGCAGATCTTCAAGCAGCTTTTGATGGTCTCGGGGATGGACAGGTATTATCAGATCGTTAAATGTTTCCGTGATGAGGACCTGCGTTCTGACCGTCAGCCTGAATTCACGCAGATCGATATGGAGATGTCTTTCGTCGATGAAGAGGATGTTTATGCTGTAACGGAACGCATGTACCAGCAGATCTTCAAGGAGATCAAGGGTATCGATCTTCCGATCCCGTTCCCGCGCATGACACATGCCGAGGCTATGGCGAAATACGGGTGTGATAAACCGGATATCCGCAAGGACAAGACGGATAAGAATGAATTTGCGTTCTTATGGGTCACGGAATTCCCGCTTTTCAAGTGGGTCCCCGAAGAGAAGCGCTGGGTCAGTGAGCATCACCCCTTCACGTCGGTCCATCCTGATGATGTGGCCATGATGGACGGGCAGGACCTTTCGAAGATCCGTTCGCGCGCTTATGATCTTGTCTTGAATGGCAATGAGATCGGTTCCGGGTCGATTCGTATTCATCGCCGTGAGATCCAGAAGAAGATCTTTGATACGATCGGGTTGGCACAGGATGAGATCGAAGCACGTTTTGGTTTCCTGCTGCGTGCGTTTGAATACGGAGCGCCGCCGCATGCGGGTGTGGCTTATGGACTCGACCGCTTGGTGGCGATCATGACGGGATTGGATTCTATCAGGGATACCATTGCATTTCCCAAGACGCAGCGCGGCGCATGCCCGTTGTCAGATGCACCGTCATTGGCGGATGCGAAGCAACTTCAGGACCTTGGTCTTGTCTCATTAAAGAAGAAATCATAAGCAGGAGTTGGTTATGTTGAAGAAATCAGGATTTCTAGTGGCAGGCTTTATCATGGTCATTTCATTGAGCGGTTGCGTGACAGCTAAGACCTATGTGGTCAATAAGCCGCGCGTTGATCAGGATATCCCGGGTATGCCAGTCGATCAAGGGCCTGTTAAAACCCGTAAGGTCATTGTTCTCGAGGTTATTGAAAAGGACAAGAAGGGGGTTGCCCCCGCACAGCAGGTTGCGGATCATGGCAAAAAGAGCGTCGACACCGTTGAGGTGAGCCCTGAAGAAAAGAATTTTGACCTGCCGCAGAGTGCTGTGGCACCTTCAAAAGATGTCCAGGTGAAGACTGTTCCTCAGGAGTATGTTGTTGAGAAGGATGACACGCTGCAAAAGATTTCCAAGAAAGTCTATGGAACTTATAGCAAGTGGACTAAAATTTATGATGCGAACCGGGATGTTCTTAAGGACCCGAACTTTCTTAAATCCGGCGTTAAGATCAAGATCCCTCAACTCTAACCGTTTACAGGAGATGGCCGACGCATGATCCTAAATCTCAAATTTGACGACAATCGTGATATTCAGCAACTGTTCGGCAAGTACGATGAGAATCTGAAGACCATTGAGAAGGAATTCGCCGTGCGTATTTTCCGTACCCAGGAGGGGTTGCGGGCTGATGGGTCTGAGGAAAAGGTCGCTCAAGTCGGAGAACTGTTCAATTATCTGTTGGGGATCGTTAAGAGCGGGCGTGCGGTCAAGAAGCGCGATATTCAGTTCGCCAATCGCGTGGCGCAGTCGGAGAAAGAGGCGGGGTTAAAGCGTCTTTCCAAGGAAAAGATCGAATTGCCGGTCAAGGGCGGTCTTATTACGCCTAAGACCAAGGGGCAGATCGAATATATAGAAGCGATCAAGACGCATGATATTGTTTTCGGTATCGGACCGGCGGGGACGGGCAAAACCTATTTGGCCATGGCCATGGCGGTCAATGCGCTTAAGAAAGGGCTGGTACGTCGTATCATCCTGACACGTCCGGCGGTTGAAGCTGGCGAGAATCTTGGTTTTCTGCCTGGCGAGCTTGAGCAGAAAGTTATGCCGTATCTGCGCCCTTTGTATGATGCTCTTTATGAAATGTTAGAGCCTGACAAAGTTGAGCAGTATGCCGAACAGGGCATCATTGAAGTGGCGCCGCTGGCATATATGCGCGGGCGTACGTTCAATGAGGCGTTTGTTATTCTGGATGAGGCGCAGAATTCTACGCCGGAGCAGATGAAAATGTTTTTAACACGCCTGGGATTTGATTCCAAAACCGTTATCACGGGTGACGTGACCCAGAGCGATCTTCCTGAAGGACAGCAGATCGGGCTTGTTGAGGCGGAAAATGTCCTGCGTTCTGTTGAAGAGATCAAATTCGTTCATTTGACCGCCGAAGATACGGTCAGGCATGAACTTGTTCAGAAGATCATAGAAGCGTATGGCAAATATCACAAGTAAAACCAGAGACAGGGTGACGATCGCGGCAGGGATCTTTCTGATCCTTTTGGCGTATTGTTATACCGCAGGGTTTTCTCTGGTCATTCCGCTGGTCCTTGTTTTTTATGCATGGCATCTGGCTATATTCAGACAGATCGATGGCCGGCGATTTCTGCACCTCGGGTTTCTGCTGACGCTCATGGTATCGCTAGGCCATGGCATGATGGAGTATTCAAGGTTCTCTCCGTATTTCATTCCTGTCGCCAGTGTCGGCATGCTTACCATGATCCTGTTCAATGATCTTCAGTTGGCATTTTCAATGTCGTTTGTATCGTCGGCGGTGTTAAGCCTTGCGCTGGGTCTTTCGCTGGATTATTGCATGATCGCTTTTGTGGGTGGGTTGGCGGGCGTTTATGTCATGCGTGATGTGCGTACGCGGGGCAAGATCCTTTTGGCGGGTCTTTTGGTGGGGCTGGTTCAAGCCTTCGGGTATTTTCTTGAGTATCCGTCTTTTTCCATAGACCTTGTGGTCGACGCATTGCGTCCTTGGCTTATCAGCGGCCTTTTGACCGGTGCGATCGTTCTGGCGACATTAAAAATATTTGAGACGCTGTTTGGAGAGTTGACCCACTTCAGCTTGCTTGAACTTTCTGATTCCCTGGCCCAGCCGCTTTTAAAGAGGATGGCCTTTGAGGCGCCTGGCACCTATCATCACAGTCTTATCCTCAGCAACATTGCGGGAGCCGCCGCCGATGCTATCGGGATCAACGCGCTTTTGGTGCGTGTGGGTTCCTATTACCATGATGTGGGTAAGTTGGTTAAGCCAATTTATTTTACAGAGAATCAGATGATGGTGGATAACAAACACGACGAGCTTGAGCCGTCCATGAGCCGCCTTGTGATCCTTAATCACGTCAAAGAGGGTGTTGAGATCGCGCGTGAGTACAAGCTGAATCCTAAGATCATTGATTTTATCGAGCAGCATCACGGCACGAGCTTGATCCATTATTTCTATCAAAAGGCACTGGCCGGTGATGATGCGGAATTTGTCAATGAAGAGAATTACCGTTATCCGGGTCCTAAGCCCCAGACCAAGGAAGTGGCCATTGTCATGCTGGCTGATGCGGTTGAGGGGGCAACGCGCTCACTCGATGAGCATACGCCGACGCGTATCAGTGAGCTTGTGCGCAAGGTGGTCAACAATAAGTTCATCGACGGGCAGTTGGATGAGTGCAATCTTACGCTGCGTGAAATAGATACCATCTGCCGTGTTTTTACACGTGAGCTTTCAGCCATGTACCATGTCCGCATCAAATATCCCGCTGCCGTGAAAAAGACCAATGGTCACTGATCGTTCCCGTTTTTCGGTTGCGGTTTCCGCGCCGGCGGCGATTCCTTTTAGTGTCAGTCAGATCCAGTCTGTTACAGTTACATTTTTAAAGAGCCTTGGCGTGCACAAGGCGGCGATCTCCCTTGTTTTTGTTCAAGGAGGTGCCATGCGGCGTCTTAATAAAGCAAGCCTCGGGCATGACTATGTGACCGATATCATTACGTTTAACCTGTCAGAGCCTAAGGGTGATGTCCTGGAGGGAGAATTAGTGATCTCACCCGCGCAGGCAAGGCGCAATGCTCATGATAACGGTCAGTCTTTTGAACGTGAAATTTGCCGTTACATTGCCCATGGTTTATTGCATTTAATCGGCTATGATGACGCAACGGATGCGCAGCGTCGTCGAATGAGCAAAAAAGAAGATATGCTCTTGAGTTTACTGGCTTAAGGCTGAGGGTGTCCCGCAGCTGCGAGTTTGGAAACCAAGCTTTCAAAAATGCTTTTTAGGAAAAGCTGTTTCCACTGTCTGAGCAGCCAGGGATACCTGAAGCCTTAAGAGCCAGTAAACTCTTCTATAAGCAGAAAGCTGTATGGCAATCATTTCCACAGAAGCTATTGTGCTGCGCAGCATTGATCATCGCGAGACCAGCAAGCTTGCTTTCTTCTTCACGCGGACACACGGCAAGGTGATCGCTGTTCTTAAAGGGATCCGCAAGGACCCCCGGAAATTCCATACCAGCCTCGATAAGCTTTCCGTTAATGACATTGTTTTTTATCAATACCGCAACAGCGATATTCATCTTGTCAGTCACTGTGATATGAAAGAGCATTTCATGGAGATCCGGCGTGATATCAAGCGGATCACAGCGGGTGAGTATGCGTGCGAACTGGTCAATAAGATCATGCCCCTTGAAGAGAAGAATGAGGCTGTTTATCAGCTTTTGCTGGATTATTGCCGGGCATTAGGGCATAGCCGTGATGCGGGCAGGCTTGTTCACATGTTTCAGATCAAGTTGCTGACTCTGTCGGGTTTCCGTCCGCACATTGATTCCTGTGTGCAGTGTGGCGGTGAGATCAAGGCCAGGGTCAGGGCTAAATTCAATATTCGAAAAGGCGGGCTTGTCTGCATTCGCTGTGAGGGTAGGGATCTTAGCCTTACACCTGTGTCGGCCGGGGCTGTGGCGTCGTTGTTATACGTTGAAAAGCATTCATGGGCGCAATGCCTTAAATTGGCACTTGAGCCATCCGTTAAACGCGAACTTAAACATATTCTTAATAATTTTCTTATTTATCACCTTGAGAAGAATATTAAATCAGCAAGATATCTTGAATAGTGCCAATAGTTTATAGCATCCCCTAGTTTTCCTGAGAAATCGTTTCCCTTACAGTGCAGTTAAGCCCTACTTATATACATAAGCGTCTTTTATACTTACTTAAGTGGATTGGGAGAGTATAAATGAAAATAGTTTTTAAAATTTGTAATGTATTGATCCTTGTCATTTTCATGATGACATCGATCCTTCCATCATCTTATGCCCAGGTGAGCGGCGGGGCTATGATCTCTTTAAGTGCTCCTGTTGAGCCGTGCGTCCTGCGCGGGCTTAAGATCGATGTCCGCGACCCGCTGAAACTTGATTTCTTATTCGATGAAGGATCACGCGTTGTAACACCGGAAGCTTTTCAGGATGAGTCAATGCGCCTGATCCGGTATTTTATGGCGTCCCTGACCATCCCTGCCAAGGATCTTTGGGTAAACTTGTCTCCGTATGAGAATGACCGTATCGTCCAGGAAGACCTTGGCCGCACAGGCATGGGGCGGGATCTTTTGGAGCAGGATTATGTCCTCAAACAGTTGACGGCTTCTTTGATCTATCCGGAGTCCTCAACAGGTAAGGCTTTTTGGGCCAAGGTTTATGCACGCGCCTATGAGAAGTATGGCACAACGGATATACCGGTTGATACGTTCAATAAAGTTTGGATAGTCCCGCAGTCTTCCGTCGTGTATGAGTCTTTGAGCGATGATCAACAGAAAATCTCAGCATTCGTTCAAGAGATCCACCTCAAGGTCATGTTGGAGAGCGACTATCTGGCGGCCAATAAAGCACAGGCAATTCCTGCGGCAGCCGATGACCTGTCCAAAGATATGATCCGTCAGGTGGTTTTGCCCGTTCTTGAGAAAGAGATCAATGAGGGGGCGAATTTTGCCATGTTGCGGCAGATATGCTATTCGCTTGTTATGTCGAGCTGGCTTAAGAAGAAGCTCCTGCAAAGTTCTGTGCAACCGGCGGGTGGTGAAGGGGTTGCCAGTAATGTTCTTTCTGCTGTGTATTTAAATCAACATAAGACCGGTGGCATAGAGATCGATCAGCCTCAGGCGCAGACCCATCAGATCTATGAGCAGTACATCAATGCCTACAAAAAGGGCGCGTATGACATGATCCGTGAAGAGGTTGATCTTTACTCTCAGGAACTCATTCCCCGCAAATATTTCTCCGGCGGATTTAATGCTGAGAATATTGATATGGCGATGCAGATCAAAAACGGCCGTAATGATAATTCCTGGCGTACAGCCAATAAAGCGGGTAACAGTAGATATAAAAAACAGACCGTCAGCTTTAAGCCTTTTTTAAAGAGGTTGGTTGGCTGGGCGGTGGTTGGGGTGGCGTTTGGCGCCGTGGGGTATGCCTTGCTGGGGGGGCCGAAGAAAGAGGTTTTGAAATCATCATTGTCATCTAAGCCGGCTTCTGTAGAGGATGTTTCGGGTAAAGAACAGGCTAAAAAGTCGGCAGATTATGTTGCCATGGTGGATCAGATCACCAAGGCTCACCATGAGTTCGAGAACTCCCTCAGCGACCGGGAAACGCCCGTGATTAGTGCCGAGATATTCTTTAAAAGAGTGCTCGCACAGAAGAATTATTCCTCATTGCATGCCGAGAGCAAGGATAAGCTGGTTGCTCAGATGGCTTTCCGTTTGGCGCAGATCATTGAGAGAGATATGGGACGTTTTGGCAAGGATCTGCAGGCGAGTGGTTTGAGCTCAACGGATGTCGCGCGGGTATTGTTCAGTCTTATGATTAGGGAGAGCGGCGGGGATATGCTGGCTGAGCAGATCATTGGCCGCAAAGTACAGGCCAGGGCTGCTTTGCAGGATGAGTACCTGACGTGGTGGACCAAGTTGCATGTGGCCCAGGATGAGCTTGAGCGGATGCCGGAAGAATTTCAGGGGTTTTACAAAGACATCCAGAAGTTCAAGTTAAAGATCGAGGACGAGCTTAAGAATAAGCGTGGTAATACCAAGAAGAATGAATGGACAAGCCGTTCGGCCAGCGACATGGTCTCTGATCCCGAGCTGCATATTCGCATGGCTATCATCTGGATGAACCATATGGTCAGTGCCAAGGGGGTTCCGGTCGAGCTTGTGCTGAACGAAGCGGACCGTGTGGCAGGCATACCTTTGTCCGCTGATATCCAGCAACAGCTTGCGGTCAATGTCGCTCCGTTCAACGTTGTTGTTGACCATATTCTGGCCCAGCCCAAATTCGCCAACCATGACCGGCGTCAGGCTCAAATGATCCTTTTGGCTGTTTTATGGAACGGAGGTATTAACCGGACAGAATCAGAGCTAATGAATATTTATGACAATATGTTCTCTAGTCAGGAACATCGCATGGCCATTCAGAAAGAAGGCAACAATGAGCTTAAAATAACAGAGCAAGGCCGGTTCCTGGCCATGGTTCCTGTGAAGGATGTTATTGTTAAGTCACTAAGAAAGAATGACTTTAAGAAAATATTTGTCTTTACGTCGGACAGGGGTAAGGCCCTGAAGGAGGTCTGGAGCGGGCTGAGTCCATCGGAGAAGAAGTCTTTTATCCGTGCCTGGGGAAAATACAGGGTGGCTGAGCATAAAATGCTGAAGGCATCCAATAAGCAGAAGAGGAACAAGCCAACGATGTACGGCAAGATCTTTACGGCTTTTTCGGGTATGGACCAGGGATCCAAGGATAGCCCTGGTGACATAGCCAAGATGGTCAGAGGGCCGCGTGATTTGGGTTATGCTGGTTTGGAGATGCGGGCTGCTGTGCAGAAAGCAAATAAGGCCCTGATGAAGGTGCCATCAAAGGATCTCAAGGTCAAGCGCGTTATAAAAAAGGACACAAAGAAGTCAGTGCGTCAAATGAAGGGGCGTTCATCCAAAGACCATGCCATGACGCTATCCAAGGCGCTGGCATTGTTCTCTCTAGTCACTGGCATCGCTGTCGGTATGGCCATGCCGGCAGGGGCGGATGAGATCAGGGCGCTTAGGCCTTCGTTACTGAATAAGCGGTCAGTTAGAGGGAATGTTTTTGACACAACGCTTCGCGTAGGGATCGGGCAGGAAGAGTACGTTCACCGTCTGATCACGGCAGCCACTAAGGGGCTGAATCTGTCTCAGATTAAAAAGGGAGAGAAAGAACCGCAGGTCCATTCATCGAACGAGGTGCTTGCCTCGCTTCGCATGACGGGGGCTGAGTTCTATGGCCTTATTGCGGCAGAGTACCGGAGCAATGAAGATAATTTTAGAAATGCGGGGCTCGAGATTTCGGATGTTTTTGCATGGGTCGTGGGTACTATCGCCGCGGAGACGCATTTTAATTTTGAACAGTTGCGTGAAAGTAAAAATGGCCGTTGGGGTATGGGGCAACTTGATGTTCAGGCATTTAAAGATACACAGAGATATATGGAAGCAAGGGGTCAGCAAGTCGGTTCGCTGGATGTTGTTGTCCTGCGGGATGCCAGGACGGATGTGCGTTTTATGGTCAATAACCTTGCACGCATGATGCCTGCACTTTCAGAGATACTTCAGGGGTTTAAGAACAAGAATGCGATCAAGGATCCTTGGGCGCGCATGATGTTCTTAAGGATGCTTTGGACGCTGGGGGATCAAAATCGTCCTGAACTTTTTAAGAGGATGCTTGAGCAGGCCCGCCGGAGTAACGTCGAGATGTTTGCGGCCTATGCGCCTGTTGTACGCGGTATGATACAGACGGATGAGCATATCCGTTTTATGGCGCTTACGTTCCCATTAGGGCGCTTTGTTGATCAGGCGCAGAATCTAGGCGGTATTGATCTGACATCACAGGATGTTGCTACGCGCGTTCTGGGCAGGGCGGGCAATCTTGAAATGTCATTATCTCTGGCACAGATCGAATTGATCAAAGATGATGTGGCCGGGTTCATGCCGGTAGTTATCAGTACGCAAGCATTAAGTGATGTGGGTCAGTTCCTGGGCTTTGAACGGGCACCCTTGAAATGATCAGGCTGTTTGTTTGATAAGGTCTTTGGCAAGGGCGATGCCAATGCCTTTGAGCTTGCCTAATTTTTCTTCTGAGGCGGTTTTTAAATCTGTGATCGTATGATACCCGTGGCCAAAAAGAATGCGGGCACGGATACGGCCGATACCTTTAAGGCTTGAGAGCTCCAGCAATTCATCTTTGATGCCATAACGGACGCGATTTTTGACACCTTCAATGAAGTGTGTCAACTTTTTGAACTGATAAACCTCGGCGATCGATTGGGCGGCATATAGCAGCCATTGCGCTGATTCCGTGTGGCGGAAAACATCGCCAGGACCGACGTCAAAACGTTCGCAAATATCTTCTTCCTTTTCTTCATCCATCCAGCGTAATAAAAGCCATACTGTTTTAAGTACACCCAAGGAGGTGTAGTAATCCTGCAGGCTCTGGATGTCATCACGCGTTAAAACCAGTTCATCAGCGACTTTATTGCCGAAATCTTCAATATCTTCCTGGTCTTTTTTCCCGACATTGAGTTTTTCGCTGTCAGGGCATGAGCAGACCAGGTGCAATAACCCGATGCTCGAGAAGTTTATCCCTGAGGCGATGCGTGCCAGCCCTTTTTTAAGGATGATCGCGGTTAACGGGTCAATGTAAAGGCGGCTGACACGTGTGCCAAAAGGCGTCGGGAAATAGCGGAAGCCGCTTTTTTCGATGAATTGTTCTTTGTGCAGGAATTCAAATATATTGCCGACGAGCTCGATCAGGTTTGTGCCTTTATGCTGATACGCCAAAAAGGTGTGGCTTAGGAATTCAAACATGCTGTTGACGTCATGCACATAGCCGCCTGCGACGGAAGAAAGGACATGCTTACGCAACTGTGCTTCATCGGCTAATTTTGAGATCACCGGCTCAGGCGGCGCAAGGACAAAGCGTTCAAAAAGGGCGTCCTGGTCAGACATGGACTTGGCGATCAAAACAGCTTCGCCGTATTCATCATATTGGGGGCGTCCGGCGCGTCCGGCGCATTGCTTGTATTCGGAGGCGGCGATAAAGACAGATCCGACGCCAGATGCGTAGCGTTTGGCGTCGCGGATGATGGCGCGCCGTGCCGGCAGATTGACGCCAGCAGCCAATGTCGGCGTGCAGCAGATGACCTTGATGAAATTCTTCTTAAAGTTTTCTTCGATCAATTCGCGTTGATGGGGTTTTAATCCCGCGTGGTGAAAGGCTACGCCATGGACCACGGTCTCAGCCAGTTTTTTGCAGACTTTGGTTGAATCAAGCGAGGGCGCGACATCCTCAGCAACGTCTTTGAGATGGGTGCGTTCATCGGGTGTTGTTAAAGGCCCTACCCAGCGGCACAGTTCGCGCGCCACGGCCTGGGTTGAGCGGCGTGAATTCACAAAAACAAGGGCCTGGCCTTTGCCGCGCAGGGTGTCCATGACCAGTTGCTGGACTTCATCAGGCGCATCTTCACGGATGACACGGATATTGCCGTTCTCATAGGTGAGTCGATTGTTGTAGTAAACGCCTTCGTGCAGGGGGATGGGGCGCCAGCTGCTGACAACAGCTTTGGCATTTAACCATCCGGCCATTTCCTGGGCATTTGAGACGGTTGCCGATAGCGCCAGTATTTGCATGCTGGGGTTAAGCAGCTTGATGCGTGTGATAAGTATTTCTAGCGTCGGTCCGCGCGAAGCATCATTAATGACGTGGATCTCATCGAGAACGGTAACAGCCAGGTCATTGATCAGCCACGGTGTGCGCGCCCGCAGCAGGGAATCGACCTTTTCAGCGGTGGCGATGATGATCTGATAATTTTTCAAGTAAGCTGAAGGTGAGTCAAGGTCGCCGATAGCTATCCCAACCTTAATGCCGAGACGTTCATACTTCTTCTGAAAATCACGGTATTTTTCACTGGCCAGTGCTTTTAAAGGGGCGATGTAAAGGCAGCGTCCGCCCTTTTCAAAGATCACCTTGAGCATGGCCAGTTCGGCCATGAGTGTTTTTCCAGATGCTGTTGGAACGGCAAGAACAATATTTCTTCCATCAAGAAGCCCGGCGTGGATCGCATCCTGCTGGGGCGGGTGAAGCATGGTGATCCCGGATTCAAGTAAAGTTTCCTGGTATTGACGTGGGAAGTTGTATTTATTGAGGACATCTTCAAATTTCATAAGTGGCATCATTCTAATGGTGTCTAAAGATCGCGTCAAGCGCCTAGGGGAAACGTTTTCTCGGTACGAGCGAAAGAGGTTGTTTTTATAGTGATATATATAACATACTTATATAGGTGGATTAATCTTTTCAATGATTAGAGGTCAAATGCGCAAGGTCACTGCTTTCATCATATTGGCAGCATTCATGATGAACTCCTTTATGCCTCCGTCGTGCGCCCAGATGCTTATGTCAAAGCCCGGCGAAATGGTGGCATTAAGCCCCGCGTTTCATCCTTCTGTTCTTAGTGGTGTAAAGATTTACGGTGATAATCCGTTCCGGTTTGATTTTATCCTTGATCGTGGGGATGAGAAAGAGCCGCTGCGCAGTGAAGATACAAGCCGCCTTGTTAAATATTTTCTGGCTTCGTTGACGGTCCCCGAAAAAGATATGTGGGTCAACCTTTCTCCGTATGAGAAAGACCGTATTGTGCCCAAAGCCTTTGGACAGAGTGAGATGGGGCGTGATCTTTTGGCTCAGGATTATTTTCTAAAGCAAATAACAGCCAGCCTTATGTTCCCCGAAGGAGATCTGGGCAGGAAGTTCTGGTCTGAAGTTTATAAGCAGGCTCAGGATAAATTCGGCACAACGGATATCCCCGTGGATACGTTTAATAAGGTTTGGATCACGCCGGCAAAAGCGGTGGTGTTTGAAGGGAAAGATACGGCGTATGTGGTGGAGTCTAAATTAAAGGTGATGTTGGAGTCGGATTATCTGGCGATGTCGAATAGCGAATTGCCAACCAGGGGACATGTTGCGCCCTTTGCCAACGTGTCCTCAAGCACGTTGCCGAACGAACCAGCGATGGATGCAAAAGCGACCCAGGTCGCCAACCGCATGCCAAATGGCCATGAAACACTAGATATTGCCAAGAACATTATCCGTCAGATCATCCTCCCTGCCCTTGAAAAAGAGGTTAATGAGGGTAAGGTTTTTGCACAACTTCGCCAGGTCTACAATTCTCTTATCCTGGCCACATGGTACAAGCGCAAAATAAAGATTTCGATCAATGCGCTGCCGAGCGAACTACCGTTGGATATGAAAGCGACCCAAGGCGCCAACCGTTCTCAAAACAATCCCATGCAATTCTATGTTGATCAGAATAAAGTAGCTGGCGTTGATATCCTAGACCGTGAAGAAGGCAGGAAGATATGGGCGCAGTATGTCGAAGCGTTCAAGAAGGGGACGTATAACTTTATCAAAGAGGAAACGGACCCTGTTTCAGGGGGCGCTGTTTCAAGGAAGTATTTCTCGGGCGGTTTAAATATGGATATGTCCATGCTGACGATTTCAGGCGATCGTGCTGTTTTGCCTGCGGGTGTAAATAGACATGCCAGGATCGTTGAAGTCAAGATCCGCCCGGCACAAACGCTGCAGCAATTGGCCAATGATATTTTGACTGAGGGCGCCGAACGGTTCCAGAGGGATGATCCGCGGCAGTGGGTCATCCCGCCGGGTGTAAAATTCAATCGTCATGGCAAGAAAGCGTTGGATCTTAAGAATATTATATTAAGTGCGGTCAGGGATGTTCTTGTTAACGATAACCCTGAGGTGGCACTTGATCAATATGCGGTCGGTCTGTTCGGGTCTTCGACATATTTAAAGGATGTGCAGGGTAATGTTTATTGGGACAGTGTCAACGATCTTGAAATGTACGTGATCGGGCCGAGGAATATCCATGAGGATATGGGGTTGTTGGGTAAGATTTGTGATAAGGTCCGTGCTTTTGGCGTTGAAATAGGACCGAATGATCTGCATATTTTGGGGTACCCCGTATCTCGAGGGTCTCTGGAGAATGTTGTCATGTATATGTACGGCAATTGGTCGGGCGGCCCGTATCTCAGGTTGTCGGACGGACAGCCTGCCGGTCAGCGGGCATTTGATGTCAAGAAATACGGCAGATTCCTTTTGAAGTCGTATAGTTTCCGTTCGGAAGAGATAGCGAGTATCTTAAGCGATGATATTGAAAGTCGCTGGAATAAGCTTTTAAAGAGGGTGTATTTGACGGCCCTTATGCGCGGTGACCAGGTCAGTTCTCGCAGGATATTGGGTGTTATCTTGGGGAAAGAGCGGGTAAAAGATAAAAGGGAGTTCATCAAGCAGGTGACCCGTCTCGAATTTATGTGGAATGAGTCGGGGCTTACGAGGATGGTGAATCGGTATGTGAGAGAGAGTCAGGATAATGCTGAGCAGGGTCAGGTGGAGGGAGATGCTGAGCGCGCGAGGTTATTCAGGGATGGCGGGGTGGTTGTCGCTGATCAACTCCAAAAAGGTCTGGTGTACGATCTTCCGGCTCCCTCAAAGGAGCGAATCTTATCGAGATATTCCAAGGTCAGGGTTTTGGAAAATATCGTTGATGAAGATCTTGATCGTGTGACCCGTGGATTGATGTCCAGCAGGGCTGAAGGGTTGGAGCCGATCAGGGTGATTCTTGTTGAAGGTGTTAAGGAGAATGTTTTCGGGCGTGAAGGTGCTTTATTGATCTACGACAGCGTCAGCAGCAAGTATTTAGCTGCCGCTACGCTTAAGATTTGGGAGCACAAAGACGTTCTTTATATGAAGTGCGTGGGGCTTCCGGGGGCTTTTATGCAAAGGGCGGTTACCTTGCTTTTATTGGCTACGCGTAAAAGTGGCCGGCGTGTACAGTGGCAGTCGGAGAATATGGGGAATATGTTTCAGGGCAGTGTGAGGGCTTACCGGGACATGTTGGGTTATTTGATGGATCTGTCATGGGGGACACCTAAGGATGAACGATTAAGGGCTGGGATTTTGGGTGGCTCAGCTAACGACGATGCATTCTTTTTTATTGAAGCGGCGGGGAAGGGGGCCGTTGACTATTCGATGCGGCAGGCTGAAGATGATCAGCTGGTCGATATGCTGACAAATAATGATAATGAGATTAAGGATGCGGCATTGACTATGATGGCGACGTTCAACGATCCTGACCGGATCCATGCTGTTGTCACTAAAGTGTTTGAACGCATGAATGTTGATGTGGGTTTCAACTATTATTCAGGTGAGACGGCTGGGCGTGTGATATTGAGAGATGCGTCAACGCATGCGATCGGCTCAATGAAATTCAGGAAGACCCTCCAGGGGATAGAGATGGATGTAGACTTTCATGACTTTATGCAGGGGCGACGGCTCGGTCCTATGCTGTATCAATGGTGGGCGACGCAGGAAATCATCCGTGCGGAATTCAAGGGGCTTTTGATGATCACGCATGGAACGACGTATGAACAATTGTCAGCATTGAAAAGAGCCGGCTTGTTTAATATTCATGAGGCGGGCATCAATGAAATGGCGAATTTTACTTACAAGGGCATGTTCCCTGATTGGGATGCTATGAAAAATACAGGTGGTATTGATCTGCAGCAGATCCCACTGGATGTGATGCTTAAGGATGGCGGGATGGTTTTTAAGGCGGACCCGGCCATGCTTGAAAAAGTCAGGAATGCACCAGGTTTTATCCCTGTCATTGTTGCTGTGCGACCTATGGAAACACAGCTGTCAGCTTTTTTGGGAATTAAGGACTAATATAATAAGAAATTTGCTATTGCAAAATTTTGGATTATGGCGAGAATGAATGCGGGTGATTTATTTAATTATACGGAGGCATTATGAAACTTCCTTTAGAACTTATCATGAAAAATGTTGAGCACAAGCAAACGATAGAGGCTGTGGTCAATGAAAAGGTCGCTAAGCTTGAGATGTCATGTGATCATATTATCAGCTGCCGCGTTTTCATCGAACAAAATCCGACCCATCAGCATGCCAAGCATACATATCACGTTCGCATTGATGTGCGTATGCCTCCGCATCATGAGATCGTCATTAAGCGTGATTCCGGACGCAATGCACACGATGATCTTTCGGCGGTTGTCCGCGAAGCATTTGCCGCGGCGCGACGTCAGGTTGAAGTGATCGTCGACCGTCAGAAGCGTAAGGTCAAGTCACATACGCTGGCGAGCATGATGCCGTCAAAGCTGCGCAAGTTCCTTAAGATGGAAGAAGAATAATAATCATTGATCCTTGAATGCGGAAAAGGGCGATCTGAATGGTCGCCCTTTTTTATCTTATGAACCTGATCCTTCTATTTCCTAAAGATATTATCCCAGGTACTGGCCGTGTCCGTTTAACAGGCCGCAGGCAGGCACATGTCCTTGAGATCCATCGAGCATGTCTTGGGGACAGGCTTGTGGTGGGCATGGAGAACGGAAAGACAGGTCAGGGGTGTGTGACGCGCTTGACATCCGATGAGCTGGAAATGGATGTGGTCTTTAACGCCGCTCCGCCACCTAAGATCCCTGTTGTTTTATGCGTGGCCATGATGCGGCCGATCGTTTTCAAGCGGGTGCTTCAGACGGCGGCCGCGATGGGGGTTGAGGCGGTGCATGTTTTTCACTCCAGGCAAGTCGAGAAAAGTTTCTGGCAAAGTACGGCGCTTCAACCGGAGGAAGTCTTTGAGCAGCTTGTTCTGGGTCTGGAGCAGGCGAAAGACACGGTTGTTCCTTCAGTTTCATTCCACAAACAGTTTAAGCCATTTGTTGAAGATGCGCTGCCAGGGCTGTTGGTCGGCAGGCAGGGGGTTGTGGCTGATCCTTCGGGTGCCGTTCTACTGCCGGAGAGATCTCCTAAAGTCTTGATCATTGGGCCTGAAGGCGGATTTATTCCATATGAGATTGAGAAGTTTAGCGAAGCGGGCTGTATTGTGTTCGGACTTGGCCCGCGCATTTTAAGGGTTGAAACGGCTGTGACCTCATTATTATCCCTCCTCTCTTAATAATAAAAAATCTTAGAATTTAATTTATTCATAATATCTATTTGATAGTATGGATTTAAGTTACATCCTTAATAAACTTTTAATAGAAATATTAATTTAAAAATGTCGACGGGTGAGGCTTTCCACAAAGTCCTCGAGCGCCTAAAGACCGCCCTTTTTGCCATGGGCGCTGTCTTTCTTACCTGTTTTGCTGCCTGGGCTTCAGGCATTACGGTCCCTGCCGGTTCCACGTTAAATGTCGCCAATGGGCAGCTTAATTGCGAACTGGACCAGCCTTGCACGATAACCAATAACGGCATCATTAAGACAACGACGGGCTTGATCCGGCTCAACGGTGATTGGACAACGGGCGCGGCGGGTTATTATGACAGCGGCGCCGGCACGGTTTTCTTTTCTGCCGCAAACGGCATACAGACGATTACCCCGGGAACGAACGTCAGTGATGCTTTTTATCATTTAAATCACGTCGGCATTGGCACCGTGGCTGTCAGCACAAATCGTCTCAATATCAACGGCAATTTCAGCAATCTGGCCGGCTCATTTAATGCGGGCGGCATGATCATGAATTTGATTGGTAACTGGATAAATTCATCGCCGGCTGTGCCATCCTTTATCCATAATAATAATACTGTCAACCTTGTTGGCACTGATCAGGGTATTTACGGTGATACAACATTTTACAATTTAGATAAACACCTGCCTGCCGCACCGGCCAGGACATTGACACTTGAGGCGAACAGGCAGCAGATAGTCAATCATAGTCTGATAATAAAAGGTTTTTACGATACCCCCAACACCACGGCTTATCGCCTGAACCTTGTAAGTTCAAATCCAGGTGTAGGCGCTGTGCCTAACGCGGCTAATTCGGCGAGGCTTCAGCTGACTTTCGGCGGCATTCAGGATATTGCCAATGTCGATGTCAGGGATAATGATGCCAGAGGCGGGGTCAGATTGGTTGGCCGTGAGGATTCACTGGCGGCGGATACTGTGGGGAATGAGCGGCGCAACCAGAACTGGTTTTTTGGAAGCGTCGACATCAAATGGGACGGATCAGATGATACTAATTGGAATAATCCCTATAACTGGAACTTAGGCATTGTGCCGTCCACGGGTGATAAGGCGATCATCCGGTCAATTGATGAGGATAATGGCAATGCGGCCATTGCACGTCAACCGGTACTTAATGTCAACGGCGTCAATGTTGGAGTTCTTGAGATCCGGCAGAATGCCAGCCTGACGCTTGATCAGCACAACATGACGGTAGCAGGGCTTACGACAAATAATGGGACCATCGTTTTATCAGGAACTGAAACATTTACCACCGGAACATGGACGCCGGCTGTGGCGGGCAGCGCTATTAAATATGTGGGTGTGAATGCTGCATTTGACAATGAGGTCACGTCTAAATTTGTGGTTGGTGCCGCGCCGCTTTTGACATATGCCAATCTAGTCATTGACGGGGTTAACGCCGCGGATACATTCAGGCTAGGCAATAGCTTAACGGTAACCGAAAATGCTATTTTTACCAGTGGCCATATTGTCCTGGCGGCAAATACAACATTGACGGTCAACGGTACGTTGACAGGTGATGGTGCTGTCATTGATGCGGGCAGTGCCAGTATCGCCACAAACAATTTTTCATTGATCACCGCTGGTTCGTTCATAGCTCCTGGTGTTGCGCGGACGTTCACGCTGACCGGGGATTTTACGCATGCGCCAGGAACGACTTTTACGGCAAATGGAGGGGCGGTGGCTTTGATCGGGAGTAATCCCGGTGGTCCGTCAAATCAGACCATATTCGGTGATACTGATTTTAACAGTCTGCTTAAGCAGATCACTTCAGATCCGGCACAAGTGCACAGCTTGACCTTTGAAGCGGCTAAGACGTCTACGGTGGCCCATCAGTTAACTTTAAAGGGTGTTGGCGGGAATCAGCTTCTGATCGTCAGTTCAAATCCCGGCACCAAGGCAAAGCTGATCCTTACTTCAGGCGGTGCTCAGGATATCAGCAATGTTCTTGTTCAAGACAACAATGCGCTGGGTGGGTCGCTTCTTGTCGGTCGTCCCACATCGAACGGTGTGGCGGGCACCTATGATAACTGGGAGTTCGGGTCGCCGACGATCACCTGGACGGGTGCGGTTTCAACGGCATGGGGAGATCCTTTTAACTGGGATATTGGTACGGTGCCGATCGCCGGAGACACGGGGATAATCGTTCCGGTCGCCCGTCAGCCGATCCTGGGTGCGGACGTAACGGTCGGTGGGCTTGATGTGCGTTTGAATGCGACGTTGACACTGAACGCGTTCAATTTTACAGCGGCATCATCCTTTATCAATAGCGGCAGCATGGTCCTGAACGGCAATGAGAACCTGAATATTCCTTTACCGTATGATCCTACTGCCGGTGCGTTTGTTTATCGCGGCGATGGCGCGGGCACGTCGTTTAATATTACAGGCGCGGGGATGCCTGGCGGGAGGCCAAGCCATTTCTTTGACCTGATCATACAAGACCCTCCCTCCGGAACGCCATCTACCTTTGTTGTTGACCAGGACCTTTATACCAGCGGGAGCTTGGATATCAGCGGTGCTGTTACCGTTAATGCTTCAGGCAATTCAGTTGATATTGCCCAGGACTTTACTATGACGGGCGGGACATTCACAGCCCCCGGGAGTGCGAAATCTTTTCAGATTGGCGGAGATTTTACGCATACCTCAGGCACGTTCACGGCCAATGGGGGTACACTGACGCTGGATGGCACCTCCGCCGTGGGCATGAGTGAGCAGGTCATCACCGGCAACTCTACCTTTTATAATCTTAATAAGACGCTTCCACCCGGACCGCTGACACAGGAACATCGCTTAACGCTGGATAATACGGCGGTTCAGACAGTGACGCATGATTTAGCCCTGCATGGCATTGTCGGCACGCCGCTTGAGTTACGTTCGATCAGCAATGACCCCACTCCCGCTGTCAGGGATGCAGCGCTTCGTCTTCAGGCGGGAGGGTTGCAGCAGATCGACCACGTAGACGTTCAGAATTCAGATGCATCAGGCGGTGTGGCGCTTGTGGCACGCGATTCTGTTGATAATTCAGCGGCAGGTTTCAATAATACCAATTGGATATTCGGCATTCCAACGATCACCTGGACCGGCGCGGTCTCTACGGATTGGGCTGTTGCAGGTAACTGGAATTTGGGCATAGTCCCGATTGCCGGGGATGATGTTGTGATCGCGCCCTCACTCGCAGGCAATCAGCCGCATCTGACAGCTGCATCCGGTGCGCTAAGTTTACGCAATCTAACGCTGCAACCTCTTACTACGTTGAGTCTTGATGGATACGGGTTGGCCGTCACCGGAACATTCAGCAATGGCGGCAATATCAGCTTGCGTGGCACAGAAGCGCTGGCCATTGCCGTACCCGACACGCTTAACGGCAAGTTCACGTATACGGGGGATAACACCGGCACACCGATCAACTTGTCACTGTTGGCATACCATGACCTGGTGATCACGGCGGCTGCGGCTGATGTGTTCCGTCCTGCGGCAGCGTTGGTAGTCAATGGGGATTTGACGATAGATGCCGGCACGCTGGATCTCTCGACAGGGCCGTTCCCGATGACCGTTGCAGGTGTTACGACGCTAAATGGCGGTGTGCTTGGGGCGGCTAATAGTTCTTTGGCGCTGGGTTCGCTGGTATTAAACGGAGGGACATTGTCAGCCCCCCACACGGGGAACACTTTCTTTATAGATGATAACTGGACCAATACAGCAGGTGTTTTTACGACCAATACCGGTAAAGTTACCTTCCGTGGAACAAATCCAGCCACGTTGACCGGTAACACGGAATTTTATGACCTTGCGATCGTAGCTCCGGGGGCAACCGCGTCAGTCTTCAAGACGGTCTCTTTTACCGCCGGGTCCAGGCAAACGGTTGATAATAATCTTGAAATCACGGGTAATGACGCGCACGACATTGTGTTGAAGTCAACAGCCGATGGCTCTCCCTGGTATATCAAGACGCTTCTGGCAACGCAGCCTTTTGTAACGGATGTCGATGTGCGTGATTCTATCGCCGAAATTGCCGGGGCCAAGCCAGACATTGTCGCGCTCAATTCTGTTGACCATCTCAACAGTAGCGGCGCTAAGACTAATCAGCACTGGCTGTTCTTTAAGCTTGACCTTTTGGCGCCGGTGAATAACCGGACGGTCGGAGAAGTTCCGGTGATCATTGGCCATAACTTGCCGGGTGAGGTTGTGACGATCAAAGACGGAACAGGCGCCGTTGTAGCGACGTCGCGTGCGGATGTTAACGGCAGTTACCGTGTTGTGCTGGGCAATGATGATGCCGCTCAGCTTACCGTGACAAAGACAGCCCTTGATATCAGTGCGGGGGCATTTGACCGTTCGCTTACGCCATATTTCGATATTCACGCCGGGAACACGTCCGCATTGACTGTTGTTGCGTCCCCGGGTACGGCACAGGTGCCCGTTATTGTGTCGCCGGGCAATAATGACCTTTTGATCGACACCACGCCAAGGATCACGGGACATGCCAAGCCGGGCCAGACGGTAGATGTGGTCGTTCTTAACAAGGATGGCGGTATGCTGCTGACCATTCCTTCGGAGACCTACGCGGGGACCGGGACAGTAAACGGATCTGGTGAATTCTCGTTTGACCTGACCCGCGCATTGCCGCGCGGTTTTAATCAGGTGTCGATCATTGTCGACGGTGTTTCCAGCGAGATTTTCATCTATGTTATCCACGACATACGGGGTACTGTTTTTGATTCAGGGTCAAGTAATCCTCTTGAAGGGTCGGTTGTTACGGTGCTGAAGGCGGACGGAAGCCTTCCGGTACCGGGTGTTGATATTGATGCTGATATTTATAATCCCATGACGACAGGTGCTGACGGGTTGTATTCGTTCCTGACCAAATCGGGATTCTTCAAAGTTGTTATTGAGACCCCCGGTTATATTTACCCCTCGACGCTTGAGGCGGCAAAGATGCCGGCCGGGCGCAGTGTTGTCCTTGGTTCTCGCGGTGAAGTTTTTGAGATGACAGGGGCTGTGCAGACCATTGACCAGCCATTAGATCCTTCGCCGAATATCTTTAAAATAGAAAAAACAGCGAACAAGTCCGAGGCAAGGGTGGGTGAGGTCGTGACCTACACTGTTTCCATTGAAAGCCTTTTAACGAAGAATACAGTGACGATCCCAATGCTCATAGATGTTATCCCTCCTGGTTTTAAATACATGGCGGGCCGTGCACAGATTGACGGCATTCCGATAGCTGATCCGAAGGGGAATCGTCCGTTGACATTTATTGCCGGTCAATTTGCACCGCTTCAGAAGAAAATGTTACGGTATCAGTTGGTGATCGGTTCCGGCGTTGTTCCGGGTGGTTATGAGAATACAGCTGTCATGAAATATGCCAATGGTGCGATCATTTCCAATCGTGCCCAGGCGGTAGTTAAGGTGGTCCTGGATCCGTTATTTGATGCGGGTACAGTTTTCGGCAAGGTCTTTTATGACTTGAATGAGAATGGGCGTCAGGATGATCCGGATTACATTGCTGAGGATCGTGAGCAGGTCGTTGAGGGCCCTGTGCCGAATGTAAGGCTGGTCATGGAGGATGGAACGGTTGTTACGGCGGACAAGAACGGGCAGTTCAGTGTCCCCGCCCTTTTGCCGGGCAGGCACTTATTAAGGCTGGATGAGCGCTCCCTGCCGCAGGGCGCCTATTTGACAACCGATAAAGTTCAGGTCCTTGATGTGACGCCGGGAAGTATTGTCAAGGTCAACTTCGGCGTTAACATGAGCAATGATCAGATCGTCGGTAAGGATGCGCAGTTCTTCCAGAAGGAATTTTTGATCGACCAGCAGCCGTCAAAGCCTGTGCCCAGGCTTAATATCAACACGTTCAATGAGAACATTCTTTTTCATAATGATGCCGTGATCGAACAGATCGAGTTCAGGATGTTCATGAACTATGCCCCATTCATTGCGTCGTGGCAGCTTGATATTATCGACGCGGATACCAAAAAGCTGGTACGTTCATTCAAAGGTTCTCGTGCCAATGTGTTTGATCCGATCTACTGGGATGGTCGTGATAGTTCGGGCAGGTATATCCGCACAGAGCGTAAGTACGCGTATGTCCTGAAGGTCAGGAATGAAAATGAGCAGTGGGATGAAACGAGGGAGTCTTTGCTGGCATTGAAAGTACTGACAGACGCAGAAATGACGGAGCGTCAGCGTCAGCGTACGGACCAGGAGAAGATCCAGGAAGTCGCGACACGCGCGTTGAAGTACCGTGCTTTTCTGACAACCCTGGTCGCAGGCAATACGCTCAAGCAGCAGAATATCTGGGTGAAGGGCGATACGCTTGTGCTTAAGTCTGCCGCGGCAGATGTTCGGCAGGTCAGGATCCTGAAAAACGGCGAATTCTTTACGGAAGTGCCGGTTTTGCAACGTCAGGGACTGACCGCGCGTGAACTTCTCAGCGGGTCTGATGGTCAGAATTTTGTGCCCATGGAAGTTATTTTACCTGACGGGGATTATGAACTGGAGGTTTCCAATGCCATGGGGGCTTTGAGTGCGGCTTCGCAGCCTTCTAAGCCTTCCGGCGGGGTCGCTGTAACAGGAGGGGCGCTGGCTAATGTTATTGAGCCCCAAAGCGTGGCCACGCAGCGTTACAGGAAGCAGCTGAAGGTTGGTGAAGATTACATGATGTTTGTGGCCATGGGTGATGGCAAGGTCGGGTTTAATACGAACAAGGGCAGTATTGAGCCCATCAAAAATGATGACAAATATCTGCCCGGGTTTTATTCAGAAGGCAAGATGGCATATTACCTGAAGGGCAAGGTCAAGGGTAAATATGTTGTAACGTCATCTTTCGATACCGAGCGCCAGCGCAAGGAAGCGCTAAGGACATTCAAAGACGAACAGTACTATCCGCTTTATGGCGATTCCTCGACTGTAAATTATGATGCCACCGACACGGAGGGCCCTCTTTATTTGGCCGTCGACTGGGATAAGTCCCAGGCGATCTGGGGTAACTATGCGGTTGCCTTTAACAATACAGATTTTGCGAATTATACCCGCACCCTCTACGGTGGCAAGCTTGATTACAAGACGGTCGCCTCTACGCCATATGGCGAACCCCGGACAAATGTCGTGGTTTTTCACGCCGAAACGCATCAACGTACGGCGCACAATGAATTCCTGAGCACGGGAGGGTCCCTCTATTACCTGAAGAACCAGGATGTCGTCAGCGGGACCGATAAGATGAAAGTCGAGGTGAGAGACAGTGTTACCGGTCTTGTTAAATCGTCGATCGATCTCAAGTCGGGCGTTGATTATGACGTTGATTATTCGACGGGCCGTGTTTTGTTCTGGCGACCGGTTTCCATGCTTGTTGATAACAACCGGCTTATATCCAATGGTCTTTTGAATGGCGATCCGGTCTATGTTGTTTCAGATTATGAATATTTTGTCCGTGACCAGTTAGCCGAGGCGACGCGCGGTGCACGCGTGACCCAGGCGATCGGTAAGAACGTGGTGGCGGGGGCTACCTATGTGACCGAGGCGCAGGCTGACCGTGACTACCAGCTCAAGGGCCAGGACGTGACCGTGCATTTAGGGCAAAATACAACGGTGCAGGCCGAGTATGCGCAAACATCATCCACGGGGCAGAATAATTTTATTTCCACTGACGGCGGCATTACTTTTGCCGAATTGGCATCATCCAATGATGTTACCGGCAAGGCCTATGGGATCAGACAGGATTCACGGTTGTTCGACCGTGTGGGATTAAAGAGTTATTACAAGTGGATCGATGCTGGTTATTCAACCGGAAATACTTTATCCCAGCAGGGCAAGGAGCTCACAGGGCTGGCGTTGACGTTCGATCTGACGCCGGTCACCCGTTTAACGGCTAGCCGTGATGTGCAGCGTTTGATCGATCAGGGTAATCTGCAGACGGCGATGCAGGTGGGTGCCCAGGAAACAACAACGACCATGGTCCAGTTGGTGCATGATGCCCGCCGTTTACGTCTGACGTATGAGTTCCAGAGCACTCAGGTCAAGGATAAGTCGAAGGATTACATATCAACAACGAATACCCAGGCGGCTGCGGCGGCATTTCAGGCTGAGTATGTGCTTAATGAGAAAACCGACCTTGTTTTCCGGCATCAGCGAAAGGTTTTGGGAGGTGTCGGGCAGGCAACCACCCTTGGCGTCAAACGCCAGTTGACGGCCAAGATGAGCGCAAGTGTTGATGAGACGGTCGGGACTGACGGCACGGCTACCAAGGTCGGCCTGAGTGCCAATGTTACGCCCCGTTTGGCCCTGTCAACAGATTATACCCTGGCCAAGGCGCGATCCGGTGAGGATCTGCATACCGTTACTGTTGCCGGCAAAGGCAATATCAATGATAGTACTTCATTGCAGACAGCAGTCAGTTTAACGCAGAAGCCGTCGGGGGTAGCGGCGGAAAAAACGGTCGCCTTGGGTGTTGCCACAAAGGTCGGTACGGATGCGGATGTTACAGCCGGTGTCGAGACCACGCAATCTTCTGATCTTGGTAAGACACGCCAGGCCTTGTCTTTGGGTGGTACACGCCGCGGCAATGAAGGGCGCGCATCATCAACAGGCGTTAAAATCGAAGATAATGCGACTGGCGGCAAGTCAACGGTGATAACGGCAGGTGAGACAGGAATGATGAATGCCACAACGCAGGTCGGGACTGAGCGGTCTTTCGGTTTTGGTGCTGGCGGACAGGATAAGGCGGATACATACAAAATCGCCAAGGTTAAAGATGGTCATTCGGTTGAGACATCGTATGCACGCAAACAGTCTATTGGTATCGGTACGACGGGCGTTTCTGATTCAAATATTTTTGGCCTGAGCGGGGATATCAATGATCGCGTGGCTTTACAGGGGACTTTGGAAAAAGGCAAGGTGCAGAATGTTGATGGTACGGTGACCGACCGCCTGGTGATCACGGGAGGGGTTGGCTATGTCCAGAAAGGTACTGAAGCGGGAGCTGCGCCAGTATTCCAGAGCTCTACGAAGGCAGAGGTGCGTTTGGACACAGGCGTCGTTGACAAACAGCAAGTTGTTTTCTATCAATCCGCTGAAGGGAAGGTCAATGATCAGACATCGGTTAAAGGTAAGTTCTCTTATTCGACGACATTGAATAAGGAAACCAAGAAATCCGAAGCAAGTTATAAAGAGATCATGTTAGGCGCGGCGTATCGTCCTATTGCGATGGACAGGCTGAATGTTTTCGGCGAATACACGTATAAAGAGAACATGGCTCCTGCCAGTCAGGCTGCGACCACTGATGTTCAGGCGACTAAAATGCATGTTGTGACCGCTGGCGCCGCCCTTGAGCTTAATGAAAAGTGGGAGTTGGTTGAGAAGCTGGCGATGCGTATTATGGATGAGAAGGTCGCAGGATTTGAGTTCGCCAAAACCCACACCTGGCTTTTGATCAACAGGGCCAATTATACCATTAACAGGGACTGGAAGATCGGTGCCGAATACAGGATGCTGACGGTCAAAGAGGCTAAAGACAGTAAAACGGGATTCCTGGTCGAGGCGGTTCACGGCATGAATGACAACATTGAGTTAGGTGTCGGGTATAATTTTACAAACTTTGTAGATGACCTGACGAATCTTGATTATACGGTCCAGGGGCCGTTCATCCGTATGACGGGCAAGCTTTATGATCAGAGCCCCGAGGAGCGTGCCAGGTCCAAGTCTAGATGGCTGGATCATCGTGTTGATCTTTATGCCAAGAAAATGATCAAGGATGAATTAACCCGCAAGGATGGTCCTTTGGTTAATGAACTTAATAAGATGTATCAGGATGCTTTAAGCGCGAATGCCAGCGGCAAGTATGAGGATGCCAAGCAGCTTTACAAGAATATTATACTTGCCACGCAGATGATGTATGAAGAAGCGGCACAATTCGTGCGCCAGCATATTGCCTGGGAAGAAGGTATTTATAACGCGTTCCAGCGCGCCAAGCAATCTTTTGATAAAGGTGACTTTTGGCAGGCTAGAAAATTGTGGGAGAAAATTGTGGAAGAAGCTTCAAAGGCTGTGCTAGAATAACTCCGTTTCAATCGGTAATGCAGTTAATTGCAATGATTTCCGTTCGTTCTCGTCGGAGACACCATAAAAGTACATGAAACAATACCGCATCGCCCTACTCATTATCTTTGTTGTCGCCTTTCTGGCCGTGGCCGAGGCATACGCGCAAACCGTTGCAGATGGCCGACCTTCAGTCCTTCGTGAAGATAAGGCTCAGTCAAATTATGTTTATGACCTTAAGCTTCTTATCAAGAAATCCAAAGATAATATCAAAACTGTTAATGAGAAGATCAAAGAGCAGGCGATCATCAAGCGCAATCAACAGCGTGAAGAAAAAGCCCGGGAATATTACCAGCAGGCTTTGAAGCTTCAGGAAGAGGGTCGCCTTGAAGAGGCGCGCCAGTTGTTCGATAAGGCTATCCGTATTACTGAACACCCCGAAATGACGTATTACATCAATGAAAGCGAGCGTCGTTCAAAGCTTCAGGCGGCCGCGATCCAAAAGCAAAGCGGTGATGAAGACCGGCGCATGACAGAAGATCAGAAGATGCTCCTGGAGCGGGCAGAGAACGCTTACGCGGCTGCCGTAAGTCTGTACAAGCAGCAGAAATTCCGTGAAGCGAAAGAAAGTTTCCTGCTTGTTGAGGAAATGGCTCCGGATTATAAGGCGGTGCGCAGTTATTTACAGATCGTTGAGCAGGATATCGCTCAATATGAACAGTGGAATCTCAAGGCGCAAAAAAAAGAAATTGAGTCTCAGCAGCAAGAGGTCGAGGTAGCGCGCCTGCGTGAAAAAGAACTGTGGCGCAAAGAGATAGACAAGAAAGAAGAGGATCGTAAGGAGCAGTTGCGTAAGCAGGCTCAGACGGTATATGACGAGGCGATCGCTCTTTATAATGACCATAAATATTTAGCGGCACGTGATAAGTTCCAGCAGGTTGAGTGGGTTGTTCCGGATTTTAAAGTGACACGGGCTTATCTGACGCGCATTGAAAACGATATTCAGGATGAAAAAAAACAGATCACAGTCGAGCGTCAGCGAGAGCTTGAGAAGCAGCGTTGGGAAGAGGTCCTAAAAGAGAAGAAGGCCGAAGAAGATCGCCGTAAAGCGCTTGATCTGCGTGAGCAGGACCGTTTGGCACAGGTAAAAGACCAGGCTGATTTCGTTTATCAGGCAGCCGTTGCGCTTTTTGATAAAAATCTTTTGGCTCAAGCTAAAGATAAATTCGATGAGGTTGAGGGTATTTATCCTCACTATAAATCCACACAGGATTACCTTAAACGGATCGCTGAGTCTTCCAAGCAGGCAGTTGAGCAGGAAGCATTGAAGAAAAAGACAGAGGACGAGCGCCGTATATGGGAAGAAGAAATGGCGCGCCGCAAGGAAGAGAAGGAAAACTTCAGGCGGGTTACTTCTGAGGCAGATGCCGCTTATGAGGAAGGCATGCGCCTTTATCAGACGGGTCGTTTGATTGAGGCCAAGGAAAAGCTGCTGGAGGTCGATCAGCGCGTTCCGGATTATAAATCGACGCGTGCGCGCCTGAAGCGTATTGATGAAGACATCGAACTGCTGGTCAAGACGCAAAAGACCCAAGCGTCACTGGACGCTCAGCGTGATGAAGTTGAGAAAATGCGCGTTATCCGTGATCAGGCTGAAGTCGTTTATGCTCAGGCGCTTGTGGCCTATGATGCCAAGGATCTTCAGGCTGCCAAAGTCAAATTCATCGAAGTAGAACGAATTTTGCCTGATTATAAAAAGACCAAGGCGTATTTGAACCGTATTGATGATGAGATCATTCAGTATGAACAGGCCAGATTGCGCGCGAGCCGTGAAAAAGAGGCTGACGGTGCTTATGTGCAGGCCTTAGCCCTTTATCAAGCCGGACAGTATGAAGAAGCTAAAAAGCAGTTCGTAGCGGTTGAGTCTGTTGTACCTAATTATAAACAGACGCCGGATTATTTGGACCGCATCGACGATGATATCATGCGTAAAAAAGAGTCCGACTTGGCACGTATGAAGGAAACGCAGGTTAGGGGTATTTACAATCAGGCCTTAGCCATGTATGAGAACGGTGAATACATAAAAGCTAAAGAGGCTTTTTTGCAGGTCGAGGTTATTTATCCGGGGTATAAAGAGACGACCCATATCCTCGGTGTTATTGACGTAAAGATCGACAAACAGAAGAAAGATGAGCTCGATCGCCAGAGAGCAGAGCAGGCCGAACAGATCTATGCGCAAGCTGTTGCCCTGCATCAAAGTAATGAGTTTGTTGAAGCCAAGGAAAAATTTGTCAAAGTTGAGGTTATTTATTCCGGGTACAAAGATACACTGACTTATCTTGCGCGTATTGACGGGGACATTGCCCGCAAGAAAAGGGATGATGAGCTTCGCAGTAAATCACAGCAGGCCGAGCCGATTTATAAACAGGCTGTTGATCTATATAACGAAACCAACTTTCCTGATGCGAAGAACAAGTTCATTCAGGTGCAGGCTTTACTTCCTGGCTATAAAGAATCAGCGGCGTACCTTGCGCGTATCGATAAGGACATGGCAGCACTTGAAGCGCGTCTGGCTAAAGATGAAAAAGTACGCTTATCTGACAGGCTTTACGCTGAAGCTATAAAGTTACATGCGGACCGGAAGTTTTTAGAGGCGAAGGCTAAATTCCTTGAATTGACGGCGGTTGACCAGAACTATAAAAATGTGAAGATGTATCTTTCACGTATTGATGCTGATATCAGTGACGAGACATCGAGGCAGAAGCGGGTATTGGCAGAGCAGCAGGCCGCGGAGCCGTATGCCCAGGCGGTCACGCTTTATCATGATGGCGATCTTGAAGCGTCTAAAGCCAAATTCCTTGAAGTTGTAAAGGTAGCGCCTGATTATCAGAAAGTCCGCTCGTATCTCTCTCGCCTTGACCAGGATATGCGTGATAAAAAGTCAGCTCAGCAGAAGGAGTTATTGAATAAGGCGGATGCTCTTTATAAGGAAGCGTCTTCGGCCATGAGTGCAGGTAAGGTCGTTGACGCTTTTAATAAGTTCAATGAAGTCGAAACGCTCTATCCGGATTATAAGGCTGTGCGCAGTAATCTTTCAAAATTACGTAAAATGGCGGTCGACAAAGGCGTTGACCTGCTCAATGCTTCATCAACGCCAGTGGAAGCTGTTGCGGGCTCGGATGTTCAGTTGACAGCTCTTTATAAAGAAGCTGTACAGCTTTATAAAGATAAGAAATATGATGAGGCTTTGCTCAAATTCGAGGCTTTAAATAAAGTAAAGCCGGGATATCGTTCTTCACAGAAATATGTGGACAGCATCAAAAAGAACAAAGTGGAGCCTGTTCCTCAGGCTTCTATAGTTCCAGTTCCTGTTATTGTCCCTGTTCCTGTTGTTCCGGAACCTGTTGTTGTGCCCGTCCCGATTCCCGCGGCTCAACCTGTTAGCACACCGGTTCTTGTAAGTTCTGCGGCCGAAATTCCTTCTATAAAGGAACCTGTGGCCAAGATACCGCTTCGCAATGATAGCAGGGCCTTGAAGTCTTTGTCGGCACGCTCTAACTCGATCTATCGGCAGATCAAGGCATTATCAGAAGACAAGAAAATAGTTAACCCGGCGCGTACATTTGCCAGGGTTGATCGTTTGATCGATAATCTGGAAGCTGAACGTCGGCGTGTTGCAGAAGAAGTTGCGCGTCAGAAGAAGTTTGAAGCTGATGCGGCGATGCGTGCCAAGGAACAGGAAAAGGCAGCTGTCCTTAATGAATCCAAGCAAGCTGTCGAACAAGCTCTTGCTCAGAAAAAGATGGCCAAAGAGAAGGCTCAGGAAGAAGCTGAGTCTGTACAGAATGAAATGGCTCAACAGCAGGATGATCTGCGCAGGAAGGAACGTGCTGATCTTGAGAAGTTGAGGGACGCACAGCGCGAGACGCAGCTTAAGGCGGAAGTTGTATATCAGCAGGCGTTGACATTCCTGCGCAATAATGACTATCAGTCTGCACATGACCGGCTTATTGATGCGCAGAAAGTTATTCCTGACTATAAAGATACGGCCAAGTTGCTGGTGCGCGTTGAGCGTGCCCAGGGAGAGGCTGCTCTTGTTGCCGCAGAAACAAAAGACCGTGCCCGAATAACAGATGCAGCGGAAAAGGCGGCGGCGTTAAATATTGAGATCCTTGAGCTTTCCAAGAAGAAAGAATATGAAGCCGTCGAGAAGAGGTTCAATGACCTTGAGGCCATGCTTAAGGATATTCAGGGGATCAAGGCAGCGATGATCACCCGGCGTGAACAGGCTGAGGCTGATTGGGCGGGCAAGTCTTTAGCGCAGAAGGCTGAAGGGAATCTCCGTACATCTGTTAAATCCAAGAAGCCTATTGAGCTCGAAGGTACGCCGCGTCAGCGCGCGGTCGCCTTGTTCCGTGAGGGGCAGCAGCTCTATTCTGCGGGACAGTTCCCTGAATCGCGTGTTAAGTTCATTGAGTCAGTCCAAACGGATTCGTCCTATCAGGCACCGATGAGTTATGTGAAGCGTGTTGACCGTATCTTGGCTAAAAAAGACTTTGAGGTCAGTACACAGCAGGAAAAAATGCGGGATAGGGATATCGGACGTAAGGAAGAGGGTTCTTCAGAGGCCCTTTCATCCAGCTATCCTAATACCCCTGACCCTGTGCGTGCGGTCAAGGTTTCTCAGGAAGGAACGGCTTTATATAAAGCCAAACGTTTTCGCGAAGCGCGGATCAAATTTGAAGAACTTTCCAAGGTTGGTAATGCGGCTGACCAGCGATATGCCCAGCGGTATTTTGTATTGATTGAGCAGTCTTTGAACAAGGAAAAATTGAAGCAGGAGCAGGAAAAACGCGCTGAAGACGAGCGTTTTACTAAAGAGCGTCAGTCCCAGGCTAAGATGGAGTGGGAGCGCGGTAAATTGGAACAAGAGCGTCAGCAGCGCCAAACACGCCAGTTCTCAGGTTCTGAACGTGATATGGAGATACAGCGTGAACAGGAGATCAGGTCTACGGAGGATGAGAATGCGTTTCAGCGCCGTGTAATGCTTGAAAAGAAGGCTGACGGTTCCGCAGAAGAAGAAAAGAAGGATCGCCAGGCACGCGATAAGTACATTCATGAGGCGCGTCAAAAGAAATTGCCTGTTGATGTGAAGTCGGCCATGAATAAAGAAGCGCTGCAGCAGAAGAAGGCTGATGGTGCTGATGCTAAGCCCGTTCTGACAAATGCTCAGTCTGAGTCTTTGGCTGCCTCCAAGGTCAAGGCTGAAGGATTGACCGGGAAAGAGCGGCATCGTCTTGACCAGCTTGAGTCAAGCGCTCAACGCGACCGCCGTTTGAAGGAAGAGCAAGAGCGTCGCCGTATTGAAAAGGAAGAAGAGCGTAAACGGCAGATGGCTGAGAAGTGGGCTAATGAGAAGAAAGCCGAAAATGAGGCTGAGCTCCTGACGCGTCGCATGCATGAGGAAAAAGAAAAGTTCAAAAAAGACACAGATACGGATGTTTTTATCCGCCAGAATAAGGAAGCTGTCGAGTCCATATTAAAAGAAGTCCCTCAGGAAGAGCCGCCTGTAACAGTTGCTGTTCCGGCTTCTCCGGCGGTTATTGAACAGAAACGCCTTTTGGATGATCAGCGTGCGTCTATACGCAAGGATTTTGAAGAAGGGGTTGAACGTCTATATACCGGGGCTATTGAGTTATATAAGAAGAAGCTTTATAATGATTCAAAAACAGATTTTAACCAGGTCAATGGGCTTATCAAAGGGTATAAGAAGACGGCCCAATATCTTAAAGATATTGACCGTGCGCTTTTAAAGGCAAAGCCAGCTGTAGTTGCTCCGCAACCGGTCACCACGCATGAAGCAGCTGTTACTTCGTCAAAAGAGGCGCCCCCTGCTTTAACCAGTGATCATAAGCGCGTTGTAACGGATGTTCTGGACACATTCGATATTAATACAAAACAATAATGTCCCTCCCGTGATCTCGCGTTGAGCAATCACCCTATGGCAATCAGGAGTGTTTTATGAAAGTATTTAAAGTTGTTCTTATCGTTATTCTTTCTTTGGTCATTTTGACATCGGCCGGTCTTGTTATTTTTTTAAAGAACGTTGACCTGAATAAATACATCCCTCAGATCAC
>PEAF01000073.1 GCA_002753465.1 Candidatus Omnitrophota bacterium | reverse complement strand
TGCCCCTCCTTGCTGAAATAATCCGGTGGAACGCCGGCTACGGATGTTTGTTGCTTGGATCCATCCAGCTTAAAGAATTGGGGCGCGCGCCAAACATCAACGCTATCATAATTCACATAGATCGGGATATCTCCGATAAGACCAATATCCTTACGCGAACAATACTCCTGTAAACCCATCCACTGACGGTAAAAAAGGAACTGCGCAAATTTCTCCCGCTCGATCTGATCTTTCATGGAAAGCGCCGCTTCCTGCAACGCGTCAGGATGACGATCACGCAAAGCCACAGGCCAGGATACCCAGCTGACTTGATTGAAATGGTTTTTTAAAACAACAAATAATGCATGGTCTTCCAGCCAGGAGTGATTGGCGTGACAAAACTCTTCAAACGCACGCGACTTAAAGCATCTGGAATTGTAGATACTATACGCACGGTCCAGCATCCATGCTTTACGTGCATAAACATCATCAAAAATAATACTCGAGGCCACCTCGATCGCGCACTGCGCCAGATCCTGATTTGTCAGCAAACCGTCCCTGTACAATCGCTCAGGGCTGATCAGCAGCGTATTAAATCCAAATGCTGAACAACTGCTGTAAGGCGAATTCCCCTGAGAATTATCCGTCGGATTAAGCGGAAGGACCTGCCAATACCGCTGCCCCGCCTGTTTAAGCCAGTCAACGAACTTATAGGCCTCCGGACCAAGATCCCCGATGCCATACGATGACGGCAACGATGAAATATGACACAACATGCCACTTGAACGCGCGTGCTTCATCTGCAACTCCTGTACTTAGCTCACATAAAAACGGACACCGCTTAAGGTGTCCGTATTATATAACGCGAGCAGGCATTGATGTAACAATTCTCTTATTAAATCACGAAAAAGATACGCAAACATCCTTCATTTCACGCACATTAAAATCCATGGTCGGACGAAATAGATAAAATCCCTGCACCGCATCAACACCCAGTTCTGTGACCACATCCAGTTCTTCCTGTGTTTCAATACCTTCGGCAATAGAAGTAATGCTGTTTTCACGGCAAAAAGCCACTATGAACTTAATAATACTGCGTTTGACAGGATCAAGATGGGCATTATGGATGATATGAATATCGATCTTTACCACTTCCGGCTTGGTGGTGACAATCGATTCAAGACTTGAATAGCCGCCACCAACATCATCCACGGCAAGCCTGAAACCCATCTCACGGCATTGATTCATGTGTTTCAGGAAAATATCATACTGGCTTATAGCCGAGCGCTCCGTAAGCTCAAGAATAACTTTATCGATGGGAATACTATTTTTATGGAAAACATCCTTAACTGTCTTGAATTTATTGTTCTCCACCAAATGCGGGCAGCAGTTGAAGAAAAGATGCTCACTCTTTGTACGGGAGGCTATCATTTTTATAGCTTTCTCCCAGCACCGCATCTCAAGCGGGTAATACATATTGTATTTGATCGCCGTTTTGAAAAGCTCGTCGGCACTTGTAATAAATGAACCCGGTGACGGCCGGCTCAATATCTCCAGGCCGAAAAGGCGGAATGGCTTTAAGAAATAAATCGCCTGGAAATGCGGATCAATGAGGTCATTGTCAATAATACGCGAGATCTCTTGAACAACTTCACGTTGACGATTTTCATGTGACGTTTTAAAAACACCACTGCTGCGACGCCAAATAGTTTGCATGCGCGCGAACAACTCTTCATGGTCAATGTCTTTATGAAAACAATCATCCGCACCCTGATGATACCCTTTAATACGATGCTCCGTCTTAAAGTCTGTTATCACAAGGACTACAGGAATGTGTTCTGTTCGACGCGTGCCTTTAAGCGTTTGACACAGCTCGAAACCGCTGGAATTACCAATTTCTTCTCCTAAAAGAATTAAATCAATATCCAGAGATTCCGCTTTTTGGACTGCCCCCTGAGAAGAAGCAGCGGTCAAAGCATCAAAGCCCTTTTCATACAGTGTTTGAACTAAGGCAGTCACATAGGACGCATCATTATGAACGATCAAAATCTGTTTTCTATCACTACCTACCATAATTTTCCTAGAAAAATTGGTTTGAAAATTTTAGTCTTTGTAAAAGTATATCTTAATTTAAACCTCTATGTAAAAAATATCGGCCTGAATAAAATTCGAATCAAAGATCATAAAATCATAACCACATAGAATACAATAGCTTAGCATTATTCTTAAAAATCAAAGGAAGCGCTTTCTTATCAGTAAAAGAACAAGTCTGGTCAAATTAATATTTTTCCCAACCGTATGAGATCGAATAGGTTACACTTTATTTAGAACCGTTCTATTAAACGGAATACGTCAAAAAAGAAAATTTTTTCTCGTTTTCTCGATTTTCTTCTGAGCGGGAGATTTCGATGAATTTCTTTGGGATCTCCGGGAAAAAGACATCCGCGCCAGAATCGCCCTGAATAAGAGTTAAATACAATTTCTTGCATAAAGGGTGCCTGATGGCCTCGGCAAACACCCGCGCACCTCCTATAACAAAAACCTCGCCAAATCCTTTACCGCAATAAGATTTTAACGCGCCTTCGAGTGATAACGCCAGCTCAACTCCTTCAGGGAGGCCATATCCGGTCTGTGCTGAAATAACCACATTCAATCGACCTGGCAACGGCCTAAACTTAGGCGGAATCGACTCCCAGGTCTTTCGCCCCATGATCACAACGTTCTGCCTGTTATTATGCTCCGCTGTTGTGATCTTCTTGAAATACGCCAGATCAGCCGGCAGATGCCAGGGCAAAAGCCCGCCCTTGCCGATACCCATCGATTCATCAAAAGCTACAATAATAGAAAACCCACCCATACCTACACCGCAATTGGAAATTTAATGAACGGATAATGCTCATACCCTATGATCTTGATGTCTTCAAATTGATAATCTAAAACATTTTTGTCGGCAAGCTCAAGCTTAGGCAACGCCTTGGGTGCACGCTGAAGCTGTTCTTTCAACCCATCAACATGATTTAAATAAATATGCGCATCTCCCAGCGTATGGACAAATATGCCCGGCGTCAAACGGCACTCATTCGCCACCATGCTCAAAAGCAAAGCGTAACTGGCAATATTAAACGGAACCCCGAGCGCGATATCCGCTGAACGCTGATAAAGCTGACAATCCAAACGGCCGTTAACAACATAGAACTGAAAGAAAGAATGGCACGGCGGCAAAGCCATTTTATCAATGTCCGCCACATTCCACGCACTGACAATAAGCCGACGTGAATCAGGGGATTTCTTGATCATCTCGATCACCTGAAGGATCTGATCGATATGCTCTTTACGGTAGGCTTTCGATTTCTCATCCCAAACAAACTTTTCCCACTTACGCCACTGATACCCATAGATCGGCCCTAATTCACCCGCCTCATTAGCCCAGGCATTCCAGATAGGCGTAAAAGCCTTAAGACCGTCATTTACGTTGGTCGCACCGCGCAGGAACCATAAAAGTTCCCGGACAACAGCATCAAAAAGAGCTTTCTTAGTCGTCACCAGCGGGAATCCTTCACGCAGGTCATACTTGGTTTGATATCCAAATACAGAAATGGTCCCCGTCCCCGTCCTGTCTTTCTTTTCTTCCCCGTGCGTAAGCACATGACGTACAAGGTCAAGGTATTGTTTCATAAAAAGACCCCTTATCTAATACTCTTAAATTTTGAATAACCCGCCGTTGAATATTCAAGCAATTGACCGTCCTGCGCTCCCGCAGTTATCATCGCAGCATACCCCGGACCCATGCGTTCGATCAGACGATTCCCCACAAGCGGTCCGAGCACTGATAATGCCGTCGAAAATATATCCGCCTCAAGCGCTGTCGGCGCTATCACGGTCGCACTGATAACATCCTGAGCAGGATAGCCTGTCACTGGATTGATAATGTGCGACCAATGCTGTCCTTTAATCGTCCAGTACCTCTCATAACTTCCGGAGGTGCTGACAGCCGCATCCTGAAGCTCAACGACCCCGCTGATACGCCCGCCGCCCTGCGGCTTATTAATGCCGACACGCCAAGGGCGCCCCTGGCAGGAACGGCCCCCCGCATAGATCTCCCCGCCGGCATTGACCAGGAAATTCATGAACCCTGCCTGGCGCAAAATGCCGGCCGACTTATCTGCAAGATACCCAGCCGCATCTCCGCCAAGATCGATGACCATGTCTGAAGGGACCCTGACACGGCCATTCCCCAAAAGCTCTATACGGCCTGCATCAACCTGGCCCCTGGCCTGTCGAATCTCATCCGATGAGGGGATTGCATTGCGCAATGACGCACGCGTCCAAAGATCACTTAACGACCCAATGGTCACATCAAAAACGCCGCCTGAAACTGCTTTATACTTCTTCGAAACTTCGATCAGCGCATAAACATCGTCCTGAACTTGAACTGTCTCACCCGCAGCCCGTCTTATTTTAGAAAGATCGCTCAACGGATCAAAAAGATTCATGTGCGCATGCGCGACAGAAAATCTTGCCCAAACAGCATCTACAGCCGAAACCGCCTGTTGTTTTGTACCGGTTTCATAACAAACCGTAACGTCAATTCTTGTGCCCAGGAAATATTCGGCAGAAGTTAGTTTTTCAAATGCAAAACACGGCAGGCTGTAGAAAAACAGCACCGTACAACCAACCGCAAGCCGCCTGATCACTGCCCCGCCTGACCCCATGTAACATTAATTGGCTGACCGACCACGGACACATCAACACAAATCTGGGCATCTCCGCAATTCCAGGCTTTCAATGATTTTCCATCCGCCGTCGTAGCTGAAATGTTGCCTGGAACGGCAGGTTTTACTTTTAGAACAACGGTCAAAGGGACAGCGAAATCATTCATACCGACGCCGCTAGTTAAAACGACCTGGGCCCGGCCATCGGCAATATCTTTACGCGCGACCTGCGTGCCCTTACGGATCATCAGATAATTGGCAACCGCAGAGAACGTATCGACCCAAATATCATCTTGACGCGCCTTGATATAGGCCAGATGCGTTGATACGAAATCTTTTGTTAACGGCTTATAGCTTTTTTTACTGTGAATATCAAGCCCGTGACACTCAGAGATCAACCAAAGATGCCGGTTAATGGCTATGTCAACAAGCCTGTTCGCTGAGTCGACCGAAAAACTTGGCCCGCCATACATAATGTCCATTGTCATGTTATACGCCAGCCTTAAAAAAGCAGGATCACGGGCAGCCGTATGCGATTGAAGCACATGCCTTAAAACAGGTTCCGAAAAACTGTCGAGGGGGAACACATAGGAAGAAACCCTCTTACCGGTATTCTTCTCGATCAATGCCTTTGCGTCATCAATCTCTGTTTTGTACTGATCAGGGGTCAGCTTTCTGGCATCCAAATGATTCATGGAGTGATTGGCGATCTCAAACCCGCGGTCTGCCGCATCTTTCCATTGTGCCCAACTTCCGCGGAACGGATCGCCTGAATGAGCCGCCACTTGCGACGGGATCACGGACACCGTTGCTTTGTAGGCAAATTGGTCAAAAATAGGCATAACGTCTGAATAGACGGAAGTTTCGCCATCGTCGAACATAAACGAGATGGCTGTTTTCTTGTTCTCCCTAAACGGCGCTATATAAACATCTTCTGTCTTTGACATGGGAATTCTGGCAAGACTGGCGTCGTCAACAGCTTTAAGGATCTGGTCAAAGGCCGGGTAAGAACGCCCTGCCGCCTCAAGCGTCTCATAAACCTTCTGTTCATCCCCTGTCGCCAGATAAATCTTAAGCAGGAACTCATACGCTTGATTATTAGGGGGGAAAACATTAATTGCCTCTCGAAATGAATCAACGGCGCGTACAACTTCTTTTTGCTGGATATACGCAATGCCCTGCTGAGTGAGTCTTTGCGATTCATGAAGACTGGTTAACACAAAGGCACGTTTAGCAGGGTCAACAACAGGCTTCTTGGGAGAAAGAAAATGATGCGCGGTGAATAAAGCTACAGCGATCATGCCAATAGCCGTGAGAATAATAAACCATTTATAGCGACGCCACATAACGTAAATCCCCTTTTTTACGGCTTGCTCTTCCCCTTGGCCACCTCTGACAAAACCGGCACCAGGATTCGAAGGTCATAAATGCGCAACGATGACATCTTTAAAAGTTCAGGTGAATCGAGGAACCTGATCGATTGGAATAAATTATCGCTGTGTTCAAAAACAACGCGCTCCATAACAGCTTTATTAAAATGTGCAAAGGATGCCTGCGGCCGTGCATACCTGTCAACAAAACTCATGTACCCTTTTAAAGGAAGCGCCCATTTATACTCATTGCTGGGAAAGGAAATATAGGCCTGGGAATCAAGGATAAGGTAGCGATATCCCTGCGCGTAGTTCTGCAGCAATTGCCCAAAATCCAAAGGAACTGGCCGGACGCGACTGCGGTCCTGAACATAAAGCCTCTGCACAATGTCCTGCGTCGATAAAAACCTGGCATCAATGTCTCTCGCCATCAAATATTCAACCGAAGTCTTATAGTCAGATGACGCTAAAACCAACGGCATGGCTTTCACCACAAGCCCAATGAACATGCAGGCAAGGAAACCGGCCAGCGCAAACTTTTTCCAGGAAAAACCCCAGCCTTCATAGGCCCTAAAGATAACCGCCGCCGCACCCATGACCATAAAAGGCAATATCACAGCAATATATCGCGCGCCCCGGTCTGTCGCCGTTGTAAAAAGCAGCATCTGTGCACAGCAAATAATCAGCGGCCAGGCCATCTTCCATTCACGTTTAAGCAAAAAGTATGCCGATGAAAAGAAAGCGCCCGCCAATAAAACGTTCTCGAGACGAAAAAGATAATAGGGGTACGCAAACACCTCGCTCCACATCCTCTTGGCGACAGCCATCTGCTGTTGATGGAATATCCAGGCAAACGAATAATACATCTGCGTGCCCCCCATCGAACATCCCACAAGCACCATCACAATAAGGAATGTCATACACGCCCATACTAAATGACGCCAGCGGATACCCTCTTTACACACAATACCCAACCACACCTCCGTCAACACCAGAAGCAATGGCAAAACGATCAATCGATAATTCGCCAGATAAGCCATGCATAAGAACAATCCCGCCAAAACTGTTCTCTTGCCAAGATCACGTGCGAATAAATAACAATAAAAGCCTGCCAAAACCACAAAGGCACTGAAAGCTTCCTGCAGTCCGAGGCGTGAATAGAAAATATGTCCCGGCAAGAGGGAAAGGAAGGCGGTAGAAAGGCACGCCACCGGCACCGAGTCAAAGAAGCGCCTTGCAAAAAAGAATGTCAACGGCAGCGTTAATACGCCGAATAAACATGAGGCATACTTGGCATAATCCCAATCATGCACCTGCGTAAAGAAATAGCGCGAATCAACGATCAAGATCCAGATCGGCTTAGTGAAGGCAAGCGGCGCTTTGATATATCCCGCCATCGCCTGCCAAAAAGAGTCACCGGTCGGATGAAAATGTTCAATAAGCTCCAGGATCGGCAAAGAATGGCTTAGATACATCGCTTCATCGTAAAAGAATATGCCGCTGCGATTCAGGCCATAAAGCCTTAAGCCAATACCCAGGATCACGGCAAGCCCGAGCAAGGCATACCAAATACTAATTTTTTTAATAATATTAATCATACAGTGGTGTGCATTATAACAAGGACAAACAGGGTTTCAACCTTAATCCTCACTATGAACTCTCTGGCGCGTTTGCTTCGTCACTGCTTTCCGTTTCTTGGCAGCAAGGACATTTTCCTTCCCTGCCTTGCTTCTCCCGCGCACCTGCCGCCGTTTTTTCTCAACCGCCATCCTGCGCTTGGATGCCTCCAGGAGCGCTCGACGCTTGATTTCACGGTCCAGTAAAAGACGCGCTTTTTCACGGTTCTGATGCTGGGTGCGATATTCCTGGCACTTGATCGTAATGCCGGTAGGTTTATGTTTTAAAACAAC
>PEAF01000012.1 GCA_002753465.1 Candidatus Omnitrophota bacterium | reverse complement strand
ATTTGCATTATCAACATCTTCCTGCTCACGGTGCTTTTTGCCGTAATAAAGCATTTCCAGCACCTTCTTCGCTCCAAGTTTGGCGATCAAAGCATCCCTAAATCCCTCAAATGCCTCCATAAGGTCATTCACATGCCGCAACGCTTCATCCTCATCAATATAAACTCCCGCCTTCATCCGGCTGACAGCAAATTCTTCAGCCAATGAATCCCGGGAAGGCCCCCCCAGAATATGTAAAACGATAATATCCGCATCCGTAGGCGTAAATTTCTCGAGGAGCAACTGCCTGAAATTCCCATAGAGCTGCTTTTCCTGGATCTGGCTTTCTGCGACCGGCGCCACCGATTGCACGTCCATAAGCGTCATGTCCGTATCCCCGTTAAGCGGGGCATCAAGGCTGCGCTGCAGGCTCTTCTGCCCTTCGGCAAAAGCCGTGCTGTAAACGAGGCCCGGTAAACGTGAAGATAAATAATCAGACAACTTTACGCTGTAGAACGCCTCGCTCTCAGCGTAGGCCCGTATAACCGTAACCAAAGCCAGGTTCCCGACGCCATAAAGCTCACGGATATCCACAATGCCGCCCATCTTCTTGCGCACAATATGCCGGGCATAGGTGCAAATACGGATCATATTGAGTAAATTCGCCCCCACCAGTACATCCTCAGCCGACTTGTTCCCTAAACGCACCTGATGCGCCAGCCACTTCTCTTCAGGCACCGTTAAAGGCCTAACGCCGCGAGCCATTGTTACCAGAAGGTCTTCATCGGCGTCGGCTTTAACCGTCGGTCTACGCCATTCAGGCACCATCTGATCAACGATCTTCTGATCATAATACCTGACGCCCTCCTCGGTATAATGTATTTTGATCGGCGAGGCATATGCCATCAGTTCGCCGGCAAAGAAATACGTTTGCGGCAACAGGCCCATCATTGAAAATGCCTTCAGAATGTTGGAGCTGTCGAGATAATACATTGTTTCATCATACAAAGCCTGCGGGATATCCGGCTGATCGGCTAGTATCTGGTCGCGGGTAACTGACGGGTCTTTGATCAGGCGTTTTAGAATATACGATCCCGCCTCAACGATAAATTCCAAATGCCCGTCGTAATCAATGTCCTTAAAGCCGGGGATCATTTCTTCCAGAATACGCCAGAGCAGCATCTCTTTAACCCTCACGCCCTCCTTGGCTTCATCCTCAAATCGCTGGGTAAAGAATCTCCCTAAAAGCTGCTTTCCGTCAGGATTGATCTTATCCGCGTTCAATAAAAGCAGTTTGACCGTATCCAGGGACAATGTATTCATGTCTTTATCATCCAACTGGGATGTTAAGGTCTTACCGTCAAAAACAATATAACTGTCGTTCTTGGTGATGTGCGTCACCATGGGCGCCAGGACACTCTCCCGGCTCTGCTTCGGACCCAGCGCGCGCGTCCCGGCACGAAATTTATCCAACAGTTCAACTTCCTGTTCACGGTAAGCGCTCATTGACAAGTAGGAATCCATTAATTCACTGTCGCTGTTATAGATCCTCCCGAACTCATCCATGACCATCTTATGGAACATATCCGCTTCCCAATTGACACGTTCAATATGCTCATCAATGGTCTTAAGCGCCTGTAAAATATGAAAATGGACATTGCTTTCCTGACCGATACGGTACAACCGACGGATGATCTGGTCGCGGTCCTGCCAGGGGCTGTCAACCAAAACCGCATCGCTGGCATTGGTCAGGTCAACTGACTCACCCAGCGTCTGATATGTCGCCACCAGGATCATCGGCTCTTTATTATCCGTATTCTGAAACTCCCTGAGTATCTTGTCGCGCGCCCCGGTTTGCACGTAACCTGATATCAACCTCACTTTGATCCCTTTTTCCTTATAACGTTTCTTAAGGTCATTCGCCGTCTTGACGACCCCGGTGAAGACAACCAGGTTCTTACCTTTTACGCCGACGACATCAGCAACGATCTTGTCAACTTCATCATATTTGGCTGAAACGCTCTGCCGCTGGATCAATTCAACATCAAAGGTCCTGCCGTTGATCCGCACAACCCCTTTATTACCGTCAAATTCAACGCGCCTGGCTGGTTCCTTCCCGTTGCGGCTGCGGATGAAAACCGCGTCATGTCCGTTATCCAGTGCAACCTGGTATTGCTTACCGTCAACATCAATATAACTGATGCCGGCAATAAGCTCCTGCCGCCGCCCGCTTTCCTGGTCAGTTAAATACATCTTCCTGATGAGTGATGTGTCAATGGATGCACGTATCAACGACTGAAAATATCCGATAAGATTGGGAAGCTCTTTCCCATCCTGGATCTGTTTAAGGATCTGCTGTTCGATCTGGCGATACAATACGGCCTGCTCGCCAACAAGCTGCAAGGGATGATACTCAACAAAAAGCTTCTTCATCTCCGGAAGAACATCCTCTCCATGTCGCCTTAACGTGAACTGGCGCATTTCCGCTTTAAGCCGCCTTAAACCGGCGGGAGAATTGTAACGCTTCAAGAAATCCACCCGTTTTTCGTCCGGGTAACGTTTAGGGTCAAGCCAGTGCAGTAGATTATAGATCTTGCCAAGGCTTCTGCCTTTCTGGGCAGATGCCGTCAAAAGGACCTTATACCCTGTATCAAAGCCCTTAACGGCCTCCACAAGCTGATTGTCGTTACGGATACGGTGAACCTCATCGGCAATGATCATGTCAAAATTCAACCCCTTAAGCACGTCACGTAGTTCCTGCGCCGAGGCGCCTTGAAGAAGTTCATAATTAACCACGATGAACCGGGAATCCTGAAGCTGTTTCATCCTGTCCTTAATACCGCGGCGCTTGTTAACGACGTACACCTTATCATCCGACTGTAAATGCCTGTCGATCTGTTTAACCCAAACATCCCTGACAGCCACCTTGGGACAAATAATAAGGACTTTCTTCGCACCTGCACCTTCATTAATATTTTCCGCGGCCGCAAGGACTTGCAGCGTCTTACCCAAGCCGGGTTCATCTGCGATCAGCACGGGCTGACCCTGGGCCTGTTTTTCAACGATAAAAAATGTCCCTTCCTTCTGATAATGCTTCATGCGCGTGCCGCTCTTGACCCCCTTCACGACAAATTTGTCAACCTTCTCAAAGCGTTTGATGACATCCTTGAATGCCCGGCGCAGGATCGGATTTATATCTTCGCGCTTTGCCTCCGTCTCAATGGTCTTAATGAAGCGGTGATCTTCAACGATATATCCGTAAATGATCCTGAACAATTCCTGAGCCACAACCTCGGCGAACCCGGAATCCATATGAACCGTCAGGATCGCCATCCCATCCACCGTTTTAATGAACTCTTCAAAAGGCTTTCTTTCTCTCCTTAGCACCAGGCGCTTCTTATAACGCGCGAACTTATTTACATACTCCTGAGAGAGTTTAATGACATCCATGGGCGTCATGTCACCCAGGAAGTTATAAATGATCCGGTTAGCCGCCTCCAGGCCGAAAAGATCAACCAGGTTCTCAAAATCGCCCGACTTCCACATAGCATCCATCGTATCGATCGCGTGCTGGCGTTTATCGGCTGACCAGAGCAGCTTTCCCTGCTGATCATAGATACGGATAACCTCTCCCTCCAGCAACTCCAGCATGACAGCGGCCTGCTCATATCCGGCAAAACTCTTCCCATACTCACGCCCGTTGATAACTCCCAATTCCGCCTTCGTTGTTAAAACGACCTTGTCGATCACGCCGGTGAATAAGGGGTATCTTTTCTTGAGGAATTTGTTAAGTGTGCTGCGGCTGGTAAATCCCAACGGTGTGATGAGTCGCCCATCCAGCACCTGTCCGGACTCTACCCGGCTGCCTGAATAAATATAATTCTGTGCCAAGGCATGCAGCGCCACCCCGTCTTGAAAAACACCGACAAGCTTCCCGTCTTCAAGCTGCAGGTCAACGTTCCTGCCTTCTTTCGCCATCCAATGCTGCGTATAATGCTCACCGTTAAGCCATCCGACAATGCCCGTTGGCGTCAACGGGGTATTCTCAATGACCCCGGTAAATTTAGGATTATCCTTAAAAAGAAAGTTTAGCGTATAGCGTGCGTATGTCCCCTTCGTGTTCAGTAACTTCCCCCCCAACCTGCGGCCATTGACCATCGCTGCCCCCGTATAAATAAAATTTTGCAACGGCGGGTACATTTTTTCGCCATTTTCGAGCGAGAACACTTCTTCGGGCCTTCCCTTACGCATCACCACATCAAGAGGGATAACGCGTCCTTCCTGCCTTTCCCAGCACTTGTACCCGTTCAGATCAACAAAAGTCCCACGGCTGTCCGTCCTCATATGATGAATAACGCCGTCAAAATCAGGAAAATATTTCAGTATCCTGTTCACAGATCGCTTGCTCTTGCCGCCGTTGGGATTGATCAAACGCCCGCCGATGATCTTCCCGTCCTCAAGGCGTGCCCCGGCATAAATAAAGTTCATGTCATACGGATAAAGCTTTTTGCCTGTCTCCATATCGTAGGCTCCTACCACGGAACCCTCTTTCATATGGATATTGATCTGACGCCCGCCGTATCCTTCAATGTCATTCCAGTAAAAACCCATCAGGCACTCCGTCAACGCGGCTTTAAGGGCCGGTGCCTTAACTCCGAATTCTTTCTCGTCAGATGCCTCTAAATTCTTAACAACACGGCCATTTTTTACATAGCCCTTTTCAATTAACTTCGGCAAAAGCGCATCCAGGTCCAGGTCCTTCTCATCAAAACGCCAGCGCTCCATAAAGCCCGAATTAAAACGATTCAGATTCCCGTCATGGTATAGCTGTATATGCGTAAAGATACCGGTAAAATTAGGGTTCTTATTAAGGAAGCCATTAACGTGCTGCCGGCTGGTAAGGATAATGGGGGCTGGACTGAGCTTATTCCCATGCTCATCAAGGGTTTCCTGATAAACATAACTAGCTTCTGAAGCAAAAAGATTCCTGCCATCGGCCGTAAATATGGCAACAACCTTCCCTTCTTCCATTTCAAAACGTATATACTCGCCGGCAAGCCCCCTGATCACGCTCCGTAAATTCATTCCCCTGAAATCTTTAAAAGAAAACTCACCGCTGACATATACCCTGTCGATGGTCCCCGTAAATAAAGGGTTCTTGTCCAAAAAAGCATTCAAAGCAATGCGGTCTGTGGCACCGTTAAAATCAGGCTTTTCACCCTGCTCATAACCATTCCCGAAATAAACCAGATTGTCGGCAGAAGGATACAGTTTTTCCCGGTTCTCCCCAAAAATACCCTCAACAATCCCATCTTTCATGACGATAGTAATAGGCGCGTTTTCATAACCTTTGCGGTCATGCCAGTACACTGCCTGCCCATTAAAACTAAGCAATCCACCACCGCCATGTAACTGCAGGCCGGTAACGACACCCGAATAACCGGGGTTCTGTTTTAAAAATTTGTTAAGTTCTGTTTTACCACGGAAAATGAGAGGTTCCGCTGACGATGCCACAGGTTTTCCGCCTTCAAACGAAGCCTCGGGATACATTTTAACGGCATTCTCGATGGAAAACAGACTGGCATTATTCTTATCCCTGACCTCGACGACGGTCCCATTCTTAAGAACAACCGTTACCAGTTCATTTTCATGCCCCTTGAGGTTTGCCCAATAAACCTTCCTGGCATTAAAATTAATAAAACCACCGGTCACGTTCAACAGCACATTTGTGACCACACCCGTGAACTGAGGATTATTCTTAAGGTAATTATTAATATCGCGGCGACTCTGAATAACGACTGGCTCTCCCTGCTCACCCAGGATCTTCCCGTCCTTAAAGTCAGTCCCAGGGTATATCTGCACGATCTCTTTACTCTCAAACTGGATTTGGGCTGCATCGATCTGTGCCGACACAAGAAGTAAACGCCCTTCCTGAGCCGCATCCACAATTCCCTGACGCACAGCATTTTCCATCTTGTCCTGAACATTCAGATCTTCATTCAACGAAGAACCGAAATCAACGCCGCCCGCAAAATATTTGTGCGGGACAACCTTACCTAAAAGAGGGTCCTTCTCATCCTTGATATAGTTGTATGTACCTTTCTTAAAAGCCTCGACATATTGAGCCCAGATCTTTCGAGCTTCCTGCGGATCGTCGGTATTGACACCGGTAATTTTATTTCGATCAACAAAATAATTCAGCGGATTTGCTTGAATAACCTTACGTTTGAACCATGTGGCAAGGATGAGCGAATTATAAACCTGGCGAAGTTGAGTAAAATTCCTTCCCTCATTTACTTCTTTTTCAAGGGCTGGCAGGATGATTTCTCGGATCAAATTCTTGGCAATGTCTTGAGTATCATGACCGTTTGGCATAAGGTTGTTTTGCTCTGCCAAATAATCACTTTCCAGCATGACCTTTAACTTTGATTCCACCACATAAGCAACACCCTTATGCTCATAAACAGCTGCTTTAGCGGGCATGATCCAGACTTTATTAAACGTATCAACAGGAATATCTGTTGAACCGAACTTTGCCTGTACCTGCTTATAGATCTCAGCCCAGAATTTCTTTCCAAGATCACCCTCCGGGAACAATAAGCTCGACGTTAGCTGTTTAAGGAAATAATCCTGGGCCAGAAGATCCCGCCCCATCTCGGTCTGCCCAAAAGCCTCAGGCACGATCCGGTCTTTCTCGTAAGGCGACAAGTTGACCCAAAGGTCTTTTTCAGGGACGGTTAATGAAGCGAGGAAGTATTTGATGAGGCGGTTGGTATCAATTTCGGGGACACGTACCAAATTCGCTTCGCGAATTAATGGTACATGTCCCCGAAATTCATCGCCCTGATCCAATATAAAATCAAAGCGGAACGGGTTGTCGCTATAAACCTTCACGCCGGCCATAACCGGGGAATGAACAGACTGACTTAAAGCAACCATTTCCCCTGGCATGGACATCAAGGCCTGGGCATAGCTCGGCGGCACGAAAGAATTCGTGATGAAAGCTGCCAAAATTACTAAAGCTACAACCTTGCGCATAGGACCTCATGGCACCTGATGCCTTGAAATTAAAAGGAACTGGTCAACGCTCAACCCGGATGTAATGGCCCCAATGACGGGGCGAAACCCTTGAAAAGCCGAAGTGAGATTCAAGTCAGCGGCACGCACTTGAGAAGTCCCGACAGATGACATCCCTGTCTTTTCAATATTGAGCACGGTAGCATCAATACCGCCTGTGGGTAATGCCGCAGCGTCTGTAGTCGCTGTTTTCTTGGACAAAGCCCAAACATGGTACTCCCACGGCTTTAACGACATCTCCATTGACCCCTGCGTCTGTCGATCATCCGCCCCCAGAAGATCCTTAAAAGTAAACTTGCTCTCTTCGCCAGGTTGAATGCCCCAGCGTGAAAGATCCATGTTGCCTGAAGAGAACCATTTCTCTTCACCGCTATAATTGACCACAACAAGGGCATACTGCTCCCGACCACCTTCATCTGTATATTTACGCTGAAATGCGAAAACGCCCTCGGGAAGATCGTACGGAGCGACCACGGCATTAACCTCTCCTTTACGGAAAAGCGGAGAATCCGTCAATGAAAGCATGCGGCTATAAAAATCAAAGAGCTCCTGATCATATGTTTCACTTTTCTTATCCTGCGTGACCCAAATAGCGTTGGGCTTATCCTGCGTACGCCCCTCCATCTGGCCGTTATGGATCAAGACCTTGCCGGGGACCGTCGTCAGCATCGTAATAGCAGCCAGCAATCGGTCACGCGGCATCATCGCGGCCACGCGCACGGTACGCGGATCATCATGATTCTCAAGAAAATTCACGGCACGGGATAAATAATCAAGCGAGATGCGCTGACGGTTGACGAGAAAATCCATCACATCCTTTGATGAAACCTTGAACTCTACAAAATATTCGAAGAAGTATTTATTGTACGTATAGTCAATGCCGAGCTTTTGAAGGGGCTCTTCTTTCTCCCAATACGTCTCTGCCATCAGGCGTACCAACGGATACCTGCTTTTAAGATAGGCACTGGCGCTTTCCCAGAATTCTCCGGTCATCCTGCCCGTACTTCCCATGGTGGTCGGCCATATCCGGTTAAAAATATCCTTCATGGTCAAATGCGTCATATCAAGCCGCGCCCCGCCCTGCCCTGTAAGGTCCGCGACATATTCGAGAACCTGGAGCATCCGCTCCTGTGCCTTGGGGTTGGACCAGTCGATCTGGACCGTATCCTGCCACGCTGTCACATTAGCGTCAGGTGTTTCCCTGCCGTGCGCCAGTAACTTCATCCCCTTGTTTGTCATGATCTTAAAAAAGACGCCCTTATATCGACGGGCATACTCATTATCCTCACCCGTGAACTGATACGTTCCCTTGGCCACGGCTTCCGCTTTTCTGGGAAAATCAGGGTCGGCCATATAATCATTTAACGTATAAACTGAGTTTGGATCGACACCTTCCGGAGCATTCACAAATATTTCGGGGGTTTCCATAGCCCATTTGGAATCAGCGGCCATATGGTTAGGCACCACATCCACATTGATCCTGAGCCCGACGCTCCTGGCTCTGGCCACCAGATCACGGAACGCTTTCTCGCCCCCATAATCTTCGCGGACTTTATAATCATAAATGGCATACATCGATGCTGAACGTGCGGGTTCCCAATATTGATTAAAAGCTTTACTGAACGGGCTTTCCTCCCAAATGCCCTGCATCCAAAGGACAGCGAACCCGTCTTTCTTTTTCTGCTCAAGCATTTCGGTCGTGATCTCATCGAAACGCAAACCGTCTTCACGCACATTCCAGAGGAACGTATGTCCGGGATAATCAACCTCCGCCACCGAAGCGTTATCAATGCCTTCAAGCATCACGTCAGCTGTATAAACATCTCCCGATAAATTTGCCATCGCGAGATCCCTGTCATCGTGTGTAACATGGAAAACGCCAGCATCTTTCACCATCGCAAAATCATCCAAACCACCCGAGAAATACTTGTGTGCAACAACCTCACCGCTTACAACATCCCTGTCTTCTTTAATGAAATCAAACACGCCTTTTTTATACGCCCCGACATAAAGCTCATAGATCCTGGCTGATTCCTGTTTATCGGCAATATCAACACCAGCGGTCTTTTTCTGGTCCAGGTAAACCCTGGTAAGCCCGTGGATCTTCTGCCGGTACCATTTAGACAGGATCATCGCATGAAAGATCTGACGCACACGGGAAAACCGAGCCCCTTCATTGACCTCCTTCTCAAGCGCCGGAAGGATGATCTCGCGTGCAATATCCTTGGCCACGTCCTGTGCCTTGATATCGCCGTTTATCGCCATATGATCACTGTCAAGCATCACCTTAAGCTTCGCCTGCGTGACATAAGCCGCCAGGCCATTCTCAAATACAACGGCTTTGGCCGGCATGATCCATACCTTGTTAAAAATATCCATCGGGATCTCAACATTGCCATAACGCGCACGGGTCTCGGCGTAAAGCTTTTGCCAAAATTCTTTGCCCAAGCCATTCTCCGGATAAATAACAGAAGCGGATACCTGCTTGAGAATGTAATCCTGGGCTAACATATCGCGACCAAGTTCAGTCTGCCCCAGCGCATCCGTCACGACCCTGTCAGATTCATACGGAGATAAGTTAACCCACATATCTTTTTCAGGAATGGTCAGTGCCGCGAGAAAATACTTCACCTGCCGGTCAACATTGTGCCTGAGGCTCGCCTGATCCTTATCGTCCTGCCCTGCATCAATCATAAAGCGGAGTTTTAACGGATCCGCCGGATCTAATCTGATCCCGTTTATCAAAGCAGGAACAAAGGCCTGCGTTTCCGAAACAAGGGTGCCGGGCTTAGGAAGGGTCAGTACAGATTGAGCTGTGGAAAGGATCGGAGATAAAAACAAGGACATGGCCATAACAAAGGCCATAAATGGTCGCTGATTCTTAATAAAATTTACGTTTTTCATATGTATATTTTTAATGGCCCCAAGCTACAAGAAGGATATCATTTAATCACTTGTAAACAAGGCTATAGCGTGAAGAAAGTGAGGAAAAAACAGGAGAAATACGTTGATATGGCTAATTAACCAAGGTTTTCGGCACTATAGCGCGCGATAAGGCCGGTACGTACGGCATGGAGGTAGGTAGATTTAAAAACAAGTCCGGCCAGAAAAACATAGGCAAGCGCCAAAGCCGAGCCCGTAGCGAGCATTTGCCACGGAACAACTTTACCCGCGAGGAACATGCGCATGCCTTCAAAAACATAAGATGGCGCGACAAGATGTGAAACTGCCTGCATCCACCCTGGCAGCGTAGAAACAGGATAAAAGACCGCGGCAAAAGGTGCGATCATGGCAGGGATCGGCCAAATGAACCATTCGGCTGAAGGCCCGAAACGCATGACCGCTGAACACCCCAGGATACCCAAAGCAATTCCAAAAAGAAAAAGCACCAAAATAAACGGCACGAGCATCAGCCCGTAAGTAAAGAACGAAAGCCCGAAAACCGTTGTCGACAGCCCCAGCATCATCAGCACACCGATGGAACTTGTCAGGACGCTTGAAGCGACAAGGCCCAGGACATATTCTGATATCCTGATCGGTGTTGCAAAAATGTTCAGAAAATTACGTGACCACACGTCTTCAAAAAACGCCATGGTCACCCCCTGCATGATCCTGATAAAAAAATCCCACAAAAGGACAGCCCCCAGCATCATCGGCACAAAATCGATCCTCGAACCGCTGACGCTGTTAAGATACCTTGTCAGAAACCCCCACAACACAATATCGATCGCCACCCAGATAAAAAGCGGCAGCACGCGTGAAAAACTACCGCGGAGAAGATAATACTGACGCAGAATAATGGCCGCAACCCGATCAAATACCATACGCACCTATCTGCTGCAGCGTCAACGGTTCGCGCGCTACAGCCACAAAAAGATCTTCGAGCGAATTCTTCCCGTGCTGTGCCGGCAGCGTTTTGGGATCCCCCTCAAGAAGGGACCTTCCATGTGAAAGAAAAATAACCCGGTCACACACCTCTTGAACTTCATACATATTGTGCGATGTCCATAAAACACCGCCGACACCCTGTGACATAAAAGAGCGGATCATCACGCGGATATCGCGTGCGGTGGCAGGGTCAAGCGATGCGGTCGGTTCATCCATTAAAAGAAGGTGCGGACGGTTAAGCATGGCTTTAGCCAGGCAAAGACGCGTTTGTTCTCCTGATGAAAGCGCACCCGATTTAGTGTTCGCAAATGAACCGAGATTAAACTGATGCAACAGTTCTTTAATACGCGCCGACAGATCCTTAACACCGTAAAGCAAGCCGAAAATACGAAGGTTCTCGACAACAGACAGATTCCCGGGCAAAGGGGCGTAAACCGCCGCAAAATTGGTATGCGTCAGCGCCTGAGAACGTGCCGTTGCCAGGTCAATGCCTTCAATAGCAATAGAACCGTTCGTTGGCTCAAGAACGCCCAGGATCATATTGATCGTTGTCGTCTTGCCTGCCCCATTGGGCCCTAAAAGGCCGAGGATCTCACCTGGCCGAAGTTCGAACGAAACACCGTCAACAGCGATCGTTGTGCCGTATTGCTTACGAAGATCTTTTACTGAAAGGACAGCTGTCATAATAATGAACCCTAAATGTTCAAGCGAAAAATCCCGGTTGATCTCTTAACTCGAACCGGTCAAACAGAAGTTTATAATTTTTACAGAACCAGTCCGAACTTTCCATCGAAAAAGTATGCTCCGTTCGATCCGACTGATTCCAGCGCAACCGCATTAATGCCTCGGAAAATATTCTCGCGGCTGGTTCATCGAGTATCTGCATCACGTCAAACCGCTTGGCAAGATCAAACCGCAGGATCGGAACAAAGCTTTTCTCGACCAGATAATAAACATCCAGCAACCCGTTAGCAACATCCAGAACGCAAAAAGTTGAAAGATCCTTATGATACAATCCACCTGAGTTAATGGCAATGGTTTCACTGCCGCGACTTGGAAGCTTCAGATTGAAATAATGCAAATGACCATAGAAAACAAAGTCATACCCCGCTGAAGCTATGGCCTCATCGATCATACGGACCCTGTTAACACGCCCGGGGCGTTCGCATGGATAGGTATCATGGAACGCAAAGACGCTGTTAACATCAATGCGCTCATCGAGCACATCCGCACGAAAATTACGCATCTTGCGGTCATGACTTGAATGGTCCGTCACATAATGAAACTGGAACTTTCGACCCGTAAAAAGTTCAGCGATGCGGTCCCCGTTAAAATCACCGGTATGAAAAACATGCGCGCAGCCTTGCTTCTCAAAACAAGCGATCGCCTTGCGGACGAGCGCGAATTTATCATGTGTGTCGGTTATCAATCCCCATTTCATATGATCATCTTACCCTAAACAAACAGGAAGTCCCTCATCTTTTCGATCAAGCATGTATCCCGGGATTTTAGCTACTGAATAAGTCCCAGAAATTGCCGGAGACTGTCAAGGGAATGAATGCCCACAACAACCGGCGTTATGCCGGAAGAACTTTGCAATTGCTGAAGGATTTTTGGATCGATGTCAAATTTAACCGCTTCGGCGCTACTTTGCGTGATCACATCCATCTGAGTCGGGTCAAGGTCAATACCACCGTCGATCGGCGCGTCACTGGAAAAACTCTGGCCATCCACGCCTTCTTTCATATTGACGGCGTTAACCATTACCGGCTTAAGCTGATGAAAAGCATCGGTCATCGCCAAGATCCCTTTGCCCTTAACACCACCCATGGCCACGCGCGTAGGGATCAATTTCTCCGTTAAATATGACGTGTTTTGCCAGCGGTCAAAATCAGTCGCCCGTCTCAGCCCGAAGCGCTCATAATTGATCATGATCTCAATCGAAGGCGTCCCATTTCGCATGGTTGGTATAAAGCCCGGCCTTACTCCCGACAAACGGTCGAACGGGACTTTTTGAACATTTTCAAATCCATCGTTGTTATAGTTCAAATGCCCCTGCTCTGCCAGCGCTGCCGCAACGTAAAGCAAAGCGACCCCAGGATGAAAGCCAAGCATTCCGGGAAATGTTTCATTGATCTCTTTTTCTGCTCCATGCAATCCCTGCACCATAATGACACGTAAAGCATTTTCCTGGGAATCAAGCCCGATCCTGAAGAATATCCCTGCCAGTGGTTCCCTGGCGTTCTGCTCCCTTCCCAGCGCCAAATACAGACCATGGGTATCTTCTGCCAGTCCATATTGAAAACTGATGAAATATGGAGTCCCCTTGATAGGCGCCTTCAGGAGTGTTTTATTCCCCACAAAATTCCGATCAGAGATCCCCGTCATACGGTTAATATTTGCGGTTGCCAGGGCTAATTGCTCATCCCCCGACAATGAAGGAGGAAGGTTATAAACGAACGTTGTCCTTAAATTATGAAATTGCCGGTAACTTGCCACAACTGCCTGCATGAAGGCATAAATATTGCCTTCAGATACCTCTGTATCAAATGTTTTATTCTTTCTGAACCAGAACATCAACCGGTCAAGTGTTTCCTTTTTAATATCCCATTTCTGCGCCATAAGGAGCAGCCAGTCATTAGCTACTCGCTTGTCGCCCTGTGTGTATTGAAAATGAACGTTATAAATGAGCTGTTTCAGCAATGTGGCACTGGGCATCAACCGTTGGGACAAGAACCACTCCATGAGATGCGGAAGCTGGTCCCCTTCGATCTGGTCCTGCCTTAAAACCTTGGGCCGGCTTGATGTTTCAATTAACTTAATGATACTAGAGTTTAAAACCGCGGATGAGAACGCTTCTTTGGACTGCACAGGATCTAGAGGCGTTAAATTTCCCTGCATCTCAATAACGACGTCCCGCGCATCAACTTGCGGCAGAACAGAACCGTCATCAATAACCTCAAGTTGTAATTGAGACGCATCAACTCCGCCAGAAAAATACTTCCTGGGAACAGGCTCCATCGTTGCCGGGTCGCGTTCTTCGCGGATAAGATCGAAGGCTCCTTTATTAAACGCCTCAACATACTTCGACCAGATCTGTTCAGGCCCTAAATTCGTTTGGATAACGCTTGAGACCCGGGTTGGCATCGCGTAGCCAATACCGGAAATCTTCCTTTGATCCACGTATGCCTGACCCATGATGCTTGCCTTGACCTTACGCTTGTACCACGTTGCCAAGATAAGTGAATTGTAAACCTGGCGTAACTGCTCAAAGTTCTTTCCTTCATTAACTTCTTTTTCAAGGATAGGAATAACTACTTCACGGAGAATATTTTTTGCCATGTCCTGAGTGGTCGCTTTCGTATCCATCGCTAGTTCGCTTGGCAGCGTGCCTGGGGACACGTTGACAGAAGGCGCAACATGTCCCCGGGTTGGCCTTTGGTTATTTTCCATCGACAAGTAATCACTCTCAAGCATGACCTTTAATCTTCCCTCTACCACAAAGGCAGCGTCTTTGTTCTCGTAAATGCGTGCCTTCTCGGGCATGATCCAAACCTTATTGAAGGTATCCACGGGCACGTCGGTTGTGCCATATTTTCTTAACGACTCGGCATAAACTTTATCCCAGAACTCTTTACCCACTTTCTCATCAGGATAAATGACTGAGGCTGTTATCTGTTTAAGGAGGTAATCCTGGGCCAAAAGGTCACGACCCATTTCAGTCTGACCAAACGCCTCTGGTACGATCCTGTCTTTCTCATAGGGCGATAAGTTGACCCACAGGTCTTTCTCGGGAATGGTTAATGCGGCGAGGAAATATTTTATCAATCGTTTAATCTCAAGTTCGCTAGGCATGCGGTCGGCGCCCTGGGTCGCTTTCGTATCCATCGCCAGTTCGCTTGGCAGCGTGCCTGGGGACACGTTGACAAAAGGCGCAACATGTCCCCGGTTTGGCAACGGTTGATTGCCATCACCTTTATCGAGAATGAAGTCAAATCTGAACGGGTCATTACGATATACCTTAATCCCTTTGAGCATGGCTGGCGTAAAAGCAGAGCTTAATGCCATGCGCGTTCCGGGCGCTGGCAGCTGAACTATGCCTTGAGCATAAACGCCCACATCTGACATCACAAATGCCAGGGTCAGCGCACACGCAAGGAATCTATATTTAGTCCGCCGGATGTTCAATGCCTGTCCCCTTTTTAAACAGAATTCCACCTTATCCTAAAGATAACATATATAAATAACTATAACCAAGGAAGGGTCGTAACTTTTGACGAAGTCTACACCATGTTGAACAACGGCTTTCCAGACACATAAAAAGACCTTGCCCCATAACGGGACAAAGTCTTTAAAATGGCAGACCTCAAATAATCAAACAAGAGGGGCTAAGTATTGGGTACGCGTCCCCAAAACTCCCTAAAGAATAACGGCAGGCCGCTGGTTACTTAACCCTTCCAGAAGCCTGTTCCAGGGCACTTAAAAAACCGGGATGAACACTGAATCCCAATCCCTCGGCCCTTCGCACATCTCTCCACGCCTGGTCATAATCTTTTAAAGTATAATAACCAACAGCGCGGTTATTAAAAGCTTCCGCATACTGCGGGTCAATCACAATAGCCTTACTGTATTCTGACATAGCCTGAGCTGTATCACCCTGTTTAAGAAAGATAAGCCCGCGCGCAAGATAAGCCCTGGCATGATCAGGGTTCAACTCAATTACCTTGGTCAGGTCAAGAATGGCCGAGCTGAGATCACCTTGCTTATCGTATAAAATCCCACGATCATAGTAAGCATCTGCAAAATCAGGATATATCTTAAGGGCATTGTTATAATCCTTCAAAGCCAAGGTAAGGTCATTTTGTTTAACGTAGACATTAGCGCGATTTAAAAAGGCCCCGGCTTCCCCGGGTTCCACGTCAATGGCCGTATTATAATCAGACAAAGCGCGTACCAGGTTGCCCTGCTTTTCAAAAAGAACACCCCGGTTGATGTACGCCCCGGCCAACTTTGTCCCTTGCCCAATAGCTCTATCATAATCCAAGATGGCCCGATCAAGGCGGCCCTGCTTGTAGTACATAAGGCCGCGATTGTTGTAGGCATCAGCATAGGCTGGATCCAACTCGATGGCCTTACTGTAATTTACGATGGCCTCTGAAAAATCACCCCGCTTATCATAAGCAAAGCCATAATTGTTGTATGGCCGGGCCTTACGTGGGGATTTCTCAACAGCATCTTTCCAAAGGGCCAATTCATCCTTCCAAACGTTATTCCGCTGATAGGTCAAAACCGAATTACAGCCTATGACCCCCATTAACACCAAGACCATAACCTTGGAAACATTGTTCCCCAAAAGGTAATATATGCCACTGACCAGGAGCAAGCTATACCCCACCAGCGGCAAATAAAGCCGATGTTCATAGATGACATCTTTAATAGGCAAAATACTTGATTCAGGTAACAGGGTCAAAAAGAACCAGAAAATGGCAAAAGAGACCAGTCGGTATTTTACGAATAGACGCCTGGCGAGAAAGACGGCACTGCTCAGGAAGGCAAGGCTGGCCAAAACAGGCCATGCCAAGATATTCTTATAAACAGGGTAATCATAATCAAGATTCTGATGTGCCGGAATGAAAACCAACCTGATATAAGTAAGCATGACCCTGAATTGGGTCAAACAATAATTGACCGGAGAAATGCCGGGTTCATCCCTTAGCTCCCGCAACCTTGCCGCGCTGGTCTCGGTCAAGAACATGACAAGTGGAATAAGCAACAGGATCAAAAAGAACGGGATGAGCCGTTTCCACTTAAAGCTCTTTCCAACTGTCAGGAAGCTGAACTCATAGAGCGCGATCATTAATGGCAACGTGATGGCTGTCTCTTTAGTGAACATACCAAGGACCGCCGCAACCAGGGAACCGGTATAAAAGAGCGTCCAACAGGCCGTATTCCGACCACTATCCTCGACCAGGCGTGCTTTCACATAAAGACATAAAGAAAGCAAATAGAACAACGTCGCCAGGGAAGCTGCGCGCTGAATAATATAGGTCACAGCCTCGGTTTGAAGAGGATGCGACACAAAGACCAGCGCGGCAAATAAAGCTATAATGTTGGCGTGCCGCCCCATCTTGTCCGTCTTCATGACGGGTGTAGACAAAGTCAAAAGCGTCAGCCACCAGACCAAAAGAGCCGCACCCAAATGGACCGCCAGATTGAAAATATGGTATCCAACGACGCTGAACTGGCCGAAGTGATAATTGAAGGCAAGGGAAAGGTAAAGAATGAAGCGCCGGGGCAGAAAGCTCCAGATATTAGAGATGTTGTGGATGTTCCTTATGGACGGATTATCGACAATGGAGCTTTGATCATCAAAGTGGAACGAACAATGAAAGGTGTTCGAATAGACAATAAGCCCCAAGCAAACAATGAGGATGATCGAAAATAGGTTTAAATATAAAACATGCCCGTCACGAGCCCCATCTTTAAAGAAAGGGCGATCCTTATCTTTTTTCCCGCTGCCGCGTGGGTATGATCGACTATGATCGTTCTTGGCCATATCCTCTTAACCTGTCCATTCTCCTAAACCCATCGGTGGTCCAATTGGGGTCATTACTCGTTCATTCCAATGCGTCCTCAGCTCCCAAAATTAGCGAACGACCACACAAACGATGTCAAGCTATCGCGTAAATAAGACTCCAAATTCACACAAATAAATTCTATCCCAATTCCTTCTTAACATCTTGTCGTAATAAAAGAACTCCTTGAACAATGGCCATGATAACACAAAATAAACCAACCCAACTTAACCTGTCTCCCAGCTCATTTGTTAGACCACCAATTAACTTCTCTGCAGTTCCCAGGAACAAACCCATGACACCAATAGCCCCTGCACCAACAAGAATCCCTCTATAACTTTTAGGCTTTGCCTTATAAGCGTGCATACCAAGATAGCTTAAAGCCAGACTAGGCAGAAGGTTCATCAAAAACAATAAAACTATATCATCCATAAATCGACCTTCAACCACCCTATTAAAAACACCAAAAACAAATAAGAAAAGAAGTATAAAGCTCACAGTTAAGTTAATCACCGCAATAATAAGAATAGGGACGCTTCGATTTCTGCTATTCATTCTTATGTCCTCCAATCGAAAAGTTTTTTATTTTAAATCATAAAAAATACATAAAATTATTTTAACACACCTAAATACGCCTGAACAAAATTCCAACAAAGACCCCGGTGCCCTCCAGTCGCTTCGCTCCTTTCGGGCCGGCTATCCGCCCCGCCTTTAGGATGCTCCTGTTCGTCGCATCCAGCGGGACTCCTTCAAGTCTTGCCGCTTCATGCAAATAAAAAGACCTTATCCCAAACGGGATAAGGTCTTTTAAATGGTGGGCCTCGCAAGACTTGAACTTGCCACCCAGTGATTAAGAGTCACTTGCTCTACCAGATGAGCTAGAGGCCCAGAAAATTCATTGATACGTCGTCAAACCAGCAATTCGAACAATTTCAATCTCCATACGTTCCTCAGGAGGCGCTAAATATAGCAAAAGAAAATTTCAATGTCCAGAATTTATTTCAGAAACCCTGCAAACTAAGGCGTGCCGCAAAATCAAAGTTTTCCGGAAATCTTATCAACGGGCTTTTCAGCCTCTTCACGCTTGCCGCGGTTACGGATGATAAGTCCGTCCAGAAATCGCCTGAGCAGCTGATCGCCGCAAGGCATATAATTAGGATGATCTTCCCGGCGAAAGAACGCCGATAATTCCGTCTCGGAGATCTTGAAATCGGCCAGCTTCAGGATCTCAACGATATCGGTATCTCTCAAGTGCAAAGCGACACGCAATTTCTTCATAATGTCGTTATTCGTTATCATTTGCCCCTGCTTTTTAGACTGTCCGTCAATTTAATGCCACCCGGTTCAATAACGACTTTCTCCTGCTTGTACAAGGTGCCCACTGCCATCTTGAACTTTTTCTTGCTCACGCCAAATAACCTGTAGATCTCCTCAGGCGGGGTTTTATCCGTGATCGAACAACGTCCGCCGGCAGCCTTAATATGCTCCAGGATCTTTTCCGACAGGTCAGGAACGCTTTGATAACCTGGTTTTTGCAGGGAAAGATCTATTCTCCCGTCTTCAGGTCTGATCTTTTTGATATAACCCCTCATCTTTTGACCGGGCTGCAGTTCCTGGAATATCTCATTCTTATACAACAATCCCCAAGAGTCATGGTTGATGATCGCTTTATACCCCATGTCTGTCGGAGTATAGATCAAAAGGTCCACCTCGTCCCCTTCAAGCATGCCATCGGGGGCCTCGTCATACACGTACTTGTTAAGTCTGGACGAAGCCGCCACACGCCCCGTCTTCTCATCACGGTACACATAAACCACATGCGACTCACCCTCTTTCATGATCTTCAGCTGCTCGCCGATCGGAACGAAAATATCCTTGGCAAGTCCGCAGTACAAGAAAGCGCCACTGTGTATCACTGAAACAACTTTAAAGAAATCACACGTTCCGACATGCGGATCAAGCAAGGCCGTATCTTCTGACGGCTTAACGCCCGACGGTCCCTTAGGCTTTGTTGGTTCAGGCATTATTTCATTCCCTTGATTTTAAATACAAGTTTCTTAACGGCCTCAGGACCACGGCCGCGCTGACACATAGGCCGATGGGCTTCGCCAGGATAGTACACCACAAACTCACCTTCACGTACAACCACATCCGTTATATCTGTATCGGCTGTAAAGAATTGATAGTCACCCTGAACATCATACTCCGTTGCCTTGAACAGCCTATTTGACGGCGCGAACTGCATGGTCTCGGCCCCCTTAACAACGTACTGCAAGTCGATATAAACCTGATGTGCTTCAAAGCGCCCTTCGGAAGATAATCGTGTCGCATACTCCGCTGGCCGTACAAAAAGTTCGCGTCCGTTGATCTCGATCTCACCGACAGGCAATTCTTCGGCGTCATGTGTTTCCAGAAAGTTAATGATCACATCCGCCATGGGAACATTATACCTGGAAAGTTGCGTGATCTGATCGTATATCATGTCCCGGCCTCCGGCAAAAGAGTTATTCTTTCACGCAACATAGAAAAGTTCCTCTCGGAAGATAAAATAAAATAATCTTTTAGTTTCCAGGCAGGATCCTTATGAAAAAGTCCGGCTTCGAGCCTTTCTAAGGGCTTGCCTGTCGAGAAATGACGGAATTTGAGACCTGCTTTATGGATAATGGGCCATGCCCCCGCAAAATCCCACAGATGCACCCGTGATAAAGACCCGCAACCACGGCCAACCGTCGGCCAGCAGAACTCACTGACCGCTGAGGCAAATACCATGACACGGCAATCCGGCGACTTCCATGTGAATTTAACGCCGATATCATCCGACATGATAAAAACAGACCGGCTGGAAATAACTTCATCCTGAGGCTTGATCAAAATGCGTTGCTCAGACCATGAAAAAGCATTCTTCACCAGATATGCATTCTCGCCGTCGCAATAAAAAAGCTCTTTAAGCGTCGGAAAGTAAACCGCGCCCAGCCAAGGTTTGCGGTCTTTCATAAGCCCCAGAGATACGCCGTAATGGGGCATACGATTGGCGTACGCCCGCGTACCGTCGATCGGATCGATCGCCCACACATAAGGCGTACGTTCAAGGAACGCATCGTCCTGGTATTCCGACTTGCGGGGATCCTCTTCATCAATAAGCACGTGCTGCCCTGTTGATAGGAACGGCTTCAAACGCTTGTGCGCCAGCGCGGAAATAGCCTTATCCGCCTCAGTAATAACCGATGTATCAGGTTTCAATTCTGGCTGACTGTTCTCCATAAGCCGTAACGCCACCACACCAGCTTCTTTAACCAACGACAACATCACATCTACGTACACGCTCATTAAGCTCACATCCTCTCGACGGATGATAAAGGAACCCACCCGATCTTGTTATCCGAACGCTGCACCTTGGCCCATTCTTCCTTAATACGTAAAACCTTGACTTCCGTTCCTTCCGGGATCTTGAAATAAACCGTAGCTTGAAGGTTTGGCTCAAACCTGGCATCAACCTTTTGAACACAAACGCTCATGCCGGATTGATGAAGCGTTCTTACGATCCCGGCACCTGCCATATAAGCAGATAAGATGATCCCCAGCACTACCCCGAGGACCAACCTCTTACGTCGCATCCCGCCATAAAGGCCGCCCAATAAAAAAGCTCCTGTAAGGGCCACTGACCAGAAACCAACCCATAACAACTCTCGGTTAGAAAAAACCTGCTGTACAGGTGTAAACAAAGGGTTCGACGGCCATGGCAGGTAATTATCGACCATCGAGCGCGCGAAAGACAGATTAGACTTCACATCGCTATCGCGCGGTTCAAGTCGATGGGCCCGCAAATAATTCACGATAGCCGCCCCCAGATGGCGCAGTTTAAAATGAGCATTGCCCAGATTGTAGTACAATTCAGGTGAAAAAAGCCCTTGCATCAAAATGCTCTCGTTCAATTTAACCGCTTCAACATACTGCGCGTCATGATAGGCCTTGACGGCATTCGTAAATTTTAATTGCGCCTGATCGTCTGATAAAGCCAATGCCAGGGAACTCGTCAGGCTCAAGATCATCGCTGCAAAAATTACTTTTAGTAGCGCCTTCATTTTGCCCGCCTTTCCACAGCACGGATAATATCTTGCGCATCAGCCAGATGATTGCGCATCTGCCCCTGATCAACAGACATCCCGGCAAAACGCGCCTGCTCCGCGGCTTTGAAGATATCTTCAGTCATGTTAATAAACTTCTGATCCACCTTCATCTGGCATAATCCAGCATCGATCGACGCCATATCCATCCTGCCAGGTACAAGGCCAACCCTCTCCGTAAAATATTGGCTGAGCGATCTAATAACGACATCATAGAACTGCCTGGCGTCACCTTTAACCAGGAATTCTTTGGCCGGAGCAAGCGTTAAAAGCGCCTGACGCGCAGCGACCTGCTGACGCGCATAAGCCGGATCAGTCAAAAGTCTGCGCCGGTAGAAATAAAAGACCATCAGCCCTGCCCACACCTGTAAATATACCGCCAGCGCAATATAAAACACCATATTGCGACGTAAGAAAGACTGGACCCGCTCAAATTTACTGGAATTTTCCTTAACAAACAAAATGTCACGTCCAAGCGTTTCCGATGTCATTGTTCCGGGCGAGAACCCTACCGCCTGAAACTCCTCACCCGATGCGGGTGCAGCCACTTCAATGGCCAGTGGCCCGCGCTCAAGCGTTTTATACGCATTAGCCTGCGTATCAAAATAAGTAAACCGCATGGCCGGGATCTGTTTCTTACTGACATCTACAGGTACAACAACCTGTTCGATCACCTTACGTCCCTGTTCATCCTTGATCTGCGGGTCATAGACCTTGAACCCATCCGCCTTGAATGCCGGCGGATTGACAGCCTTAAGGCTTCCAGGGCCCGTGATCGTCATATGCAGCGTGATCGGGTCTCCTGCCTTCACTTTAAGCGGAGAAGCCTCTAATGAAAGATCATACTGTCCTACCGCCCCTGAAAAATCATCCGGCCGCCCTTCGGTTGGCATGGGCAGCACTTTCAACTTGATCGGCCTTGACGTGATCGTTACGGGTTTCTTTTGATAGGAAGTAAAAAAGTTGCTGAAAAAACCGTCATCGAAAATACCGCTGGTCGGGTCCCTCTGTTCGTTCATTTTAAAAACAAGGTTCCCTCGAACAATAATGGGTGCAATGATCAATTCCCCCGAACGTGTCGGATAAAGATTTGTGGTAAATTCGACCACATGCCAATTAACGCCTTCCAATACATCATTCATCTGACGCGCATCGGCAAAAGCATCGATCTGAAACCCTTCCTGGGTTATCTCGGGAAAGGACAATTCCTGCAAAGAAAGCTGGTTCACATAAAGCCGGATGGTAACCGGCAGCGCCTCGCCAACATAGACACTGTCTTTAGGAAGGGAAATAAGAAGCTTCAGGCGACTCTCTATGTCCTGCTGCGTTCCATTAGGGTCATTACCAGCCGCTGCTTTTTGGGCCGAGGCAACCTCAACAAGGATAGGTTCAGTTGTAAAAGATTGGCCTTTCACATCAAACGTTACAGAAGGGATTGTGAATTTTCCTTCCTTAAGGGGAATAAAGGCGTAGTTGAAAGATTCCTCGACAGAATAAGCCCCGTTTATAACGGACACCCTCGTCGCAGGACCTGTATAACGGACATCAAACCCATCCACATTATTAATGACCGGAGGCTTAGATCCCTGCGCCCCTGTAACCGTGACCGTATATGTCAGGCCGGACCCGAGCGCCACGCGATTACTGCTGACAGTCGCTTTAACAGCAATGTCCTCAGCGAATGCCATCGACGTGAGCATTAAAGCCAGTATGAATATATTAAACAATCGTCTCATCAACTTTACCAATCTTTCTCGACAGGATGTGGCTGGTCCTGCCTGGGTGCAAAATTTAAAAGGCCTTTAGGCAACTCATTACGTTCAAACTCATCGACCATAGCCTGAGCCTCTTTTTGTGATGATATCTGCCCTTCAGCCTCTTGTCCAGATGCCGCCTTATTTTCATCTTTTCCCTGAGCCGGTTCATCTTTTTGCTTTTGATCCTGGGACTGGCCCTGCTGGCTATCTTTCTTATCAGCCTGTTCTTTGTCCTTTAACCCGTCTTTCTGCTCCTGAGCACCTCTTTGGCCCTGGTCCTGCTGTTGGCCCTGCTTTTGCTGATCCTCTTGACCCTGCTTCTGCTGAGCTTGATCCTTCTGGCCCTGGTTATCTTGCTTGTCCTGCTTCTGACTATCCTGCTGCTGGTCCTTCTGGTTCTTTTGATCCTGCTTTTCTTGTTGCTGCTTTTGCTGCTTTTGTTTTAACCGTTCTATTTCCTGTTTCACAAAATTATAATTATTTACAGCGTCTTTATCGTCTGGCGCTGTAGCACGAACTTTTTCCAAACTATCTAATGACTCCTTTAATAATTTCAAGGCGCCCTGAATGTCCTTATCTTCACGCGACGCCCCTGCTTTATAAAATGAATTGCCTAAATTATAGTTAACATCTTTTTTAAATACATCGTCATCCGTTAATAAACTTTTCTGAAAATACTGAACAGCGCGCTCATAGTCACCGCTCTTGTACGCCGCCGCCCCAAGATCATAGGAGATCTTGGCTTCAGTTGGGTTCTTTACATCAGCCTTTTCATACTGCTCAAGTGCCTGGGCATACTTTTCCTTCTGATAAAACCTATTGCCTTTACCTACCTCTCCGGCACCTTTCACCGCCCAGGCTTCCGCGCTGCACATCAAAAATAACAAAACGAAAAGATATTTTCTCACGGCTCTGTCCTCCGTGAAGAAATGCGCGTCTCAAGTAGGAGCAGTACCAATGCCAGCAACAAAGGGATCTGAAAGCGTTCGTGGTACCTTTGCTCCATTTTGCTTTCAATGTCACGCTTCTCAAGCCGCGTCAGATAATTCTCATAAATATAATCAAGGCCGGTCTCGCCGCCACTCGCACGCACATAGGCACCCCCCGTCACTGCGGCCACTTCTTTAAGGATAACTTCATTCAAACGTGATTTAATGAAGTTCCCTGAAGGATCTTTTAAGAAGGTCGGAGCCCCGTCATCACCCGCAACCCGCACAAGCTCGCCTTCACGCGTTCCGATACCCACCGTGTAAATACGTACTTTCTTTTCTGCCGCGAGTTTCGCCCATTTAAGCGGATCCCCCTCCCAGCTTTCCCCGTCAGTCAAAATAACGACAGCCTTATACTTGGCCGGAACCTCGCCATAGCCAGATATCGCTTCTTCAATAGCCCGCCCTAAATTCGTACCTCCGCGCGGTATGCTCGCGGGTGATAGATCATCGAGGCTTAAAAGAAATCCGCTGTAATCCGCGGTCAGGGGGCACATCAGAAAAGCATCGCCGGAGAACGCGATAAGCCCTACCCTGTCGCCCTTTAACTTTTTCAGAAGGTCTTTCACCGCCAGCTTGGACCTCTCCAGGCGATTTGGGCGAACATCCTCTGTCAGCATACTCTTGGACGTATCAACCGCAATAAGAATATCAACGCCCCGCCGCTTGATCTCCTTCCAGTCAAATCCCCACTGCGGGCGCGTAAGCGCCACAACGGACATCAGAAATACCAATACGATAAGGATCTCTTTCCACATAAAATGCCGAACAGAAAAGCTCCGGGCCGTCACAAACGCCAATCTCTTGTCACCGAACCTGTTCATGGCCTTACGGCGCATCCGTGCCAGAAAAGTCAACGCGCCAGCGACCAAAGCAACGAGGACCAAAGCGTTCCAAAAATGAGGTTGAGCAAAATGGATCATGGTATCCTCAAAAAAACCGTCCTGGCCAAAATGATCTCGGCCAGAAGAATGCCCAATGCTACAAGAAGTACAAGATCAAAGTGCTCATCGACCTGACGGTAGCCGTTATCTTCGAACTTGACCTTCTCCAGTTTATCGATTTGTCTGTAAATATCCTGTAAAGATGCCGTGTCAGTAGCGCGAAAATATTCGCCGCCCGTTTTTTGAGCAACCTTACGCAGCATATCCTCATCGATCTCTATCTTAACCTGCTGGTAAACCCTCCGGCCGAAAATGTCCTGAACAGGGTATGGTGCAAAATCCTTGCTGCCGGCACCAATGGTATAGATCTTTATGCCCAGAGCAGCCGCAGCATCAGCCGCCTCCAAAGGCCCCACCTTACCCGCATTATTCACACCGTCAGTTAAGAGAATTATGACCTTTGACTTACCCTCGATCTTGCGCAGGCGCGCCACCCCGGAGGTGATCGCTGACCCGATCGCCGTGCCATCCTCCATCAACCCAAAACGTACCCTCTCAAGATTTTGTAATAACCAGCTTTGGTCAGACGTAAGAGGACTTACCGTATAGGGCTTTGCTGCAAAAGCAATGAGTGCCAACCGGTCATTCGAACGCTGCGCAATAAAATCCTTTAAAACAGATTTGATGACATCCAGGCGATTCTGCCGTTTCCCGTTAATCGTAAAATCTTCAGCCGCCATGCTCGTTGATGTATCCAGCAAAAGGGCCATATTGATCCCCTCGGCGTTTGACCTTGCGTCCTCCACAACGCTTTCAGGCCCTGCCAGGGCTATGATAAAAAGCGCCAAAACTATGACTCTTAAGAAGAAAGGCAAATGCCGCAATCGCATCCGCCAGGTCGTTCCCAAACCTTTTAAAAAGGCTACTGACGGGAAATTGAATGCCGGAGGTTTTCCGGAAAAATATAAATACACCAAAGCCGGCAGCAAAACGGGTATCAACAATAAGAAAACCGGTGACTTGAACGTCATCGCGTCTCCTCTACAAATGTCCTGGCCAGTTTTAATCCCTGATGCATTTCCTCGGCTGAAGGAATGAACTTGGCGAACTTTACCATGTCGCTGGCGTTCAGGAAATCAACCAGATATTTCTGCTGTGCGGCCGTCAATTTATCCGAATAACGCAGCGCATCCATGAATTCTTGCGTCGTCATTTCGGGGGCACGCACTTCAAGTCGCTCCTCAATATATCGGCGCACTATCCCGGAAAGTTCTGAATAATATTCCTTAACCTTGCCCTGCGCCACAAGCTTCCCCTGCGCCAGATCATCCAACGCTTTAAGGGCGATTTCCCATGCCGGTATCGCGGGTAAAACAGGCACCGCCTTTTTTCTATTCAACAAGCGCCATAAGCATATGGCGGCCCCTGCAACAAGCAAAGAGCCTAAAAGTATCCACAGCCAAAGCCATTCACCGGGAATGGCCACGGGTCCTCGAATATCCCTCAACTCTAGAGCTGCATTAACAGCGTTCATCTCATTCTCTTTCTGCGTCTGGCAAAGAATTGAACCAAGCTATCCGCATACGGAATATCTGTCGATATATCAATATGATCAACATCCATCGACCGGAAAAGCTTATCGCGCGCCGTAAGCCTTGCCTGCGCATTTTGCGCATAAGCGGCACGTACACGACTGTCTGACGTATCGATTACGGCGGTCTCACCTGTTTCCGCATCCTGAAACTCGACAAGCCCGCAGGGTATCAACTGCTTCTCGCGCGGATCATTCAGCGTTATGGCAATAATATCGTGCCTTTTGTTAGCAATGCTCATCGCCTGCACAAAATGCGGACGGCCATCTTTGCGCTCGACAGGTTCAATAAAATCCGAGATCACGAAACAAACCGTTTTACGTGTCGTGACCTTGGTCATGAATTCAAGCGCAGCAGCAATATCAGTCTTACGTCCTTTAGCCTGAAAACATAAAACTTCTCGAATAAGCCGCAGCACATGGCTTTTGCCTTTGCGCGGCGGTATGAACTTCTCGACCGTATCCGAGAACATCATCAACCCGATCTTGTCATTATTACGTATGGCAGAAAATGACAATACAGCCGCTAATTCTGCCGCTAACCGGCTTTTAAGCTCATGAACTGTCGCAAAATGACACGATGGTGATGCATCCACAAGGACCATCACCGTCATTTCACGCTCTTCGACGAACTTCTTGATATGGGGAACCCCGGTGCGAGCGGTCACGTTCCAGTCAATGGCTCGCACATCATCGCCAGGCTGGTATTCGCGCACCTCATCAAACTCCATACCGCGGCCTTTAAAAACACTGTGGTACTGACCGGCGAACACGTCTGTCACCAGACGGTTGGTCGTGATCTCGATGCGACGGACTTTTGTGAGAATTTCTTTGGGGATCATAACGAAACCCGCTGTAATGCTTACGGGACCTGAACCTGCGCGAATATACGCGTCACAAGGTCTTCCGATGTTAAGTTCTCAGCCTCTGCTTCATAGCTCGGTGCAATACGATGCCGCAGGACATCCATGCCAATGGTCTTCACATCCTGAGGCGTAACATACCCGCGGCCGTTGAGGAAAGCCAACGCCTTGGATGCAACAGCCAGATTGATCGTCGCGCGCGGACTGGCGCCATACTGAATGAGCGGCTTAAGGTCAGCCAGCCCATGCTTCTGCGGCTCACGCGTAGCCTCAACGATATCAACAATATAATGCTGTATTTTTTCATCCATATAAACCTCATCGACCACTTTACGGCTGCGCAGGATATCGGCGGTCGTCACGATACGGTTGAGGTCGATCTTGCGCCCGGTATTGCCCATGCGCTTGAGGATCTGGAATTCCTCATCCTTCGTCGGATACGTCACCTTGACCTTGAGCATGAAACGATCAACCTGAGCTTCTGGCAAAGGATACGTGCCTTCCTGCTCAATAGGATTCTGCGTAGCCAAAACCAGGAACGGATCTTCAAGCTTCATTGTTTCTTCCCCAATGGTGACCTGACGCTCCTGCATCGCTTCCAGCAAGGCGCTCTGCACCTTTGCCGGGGCGCGATTGATCTCATCAGCGAGAATAATATTCGCAAAGACCGGTCCGCGCTTTACCGTAAACCCACCGCTGCGCTGGTCGTAAATGAGCGTGCCGATAAGGTCTGCCGGCAGCATGTCCGGCGTGAACTGGATGCGCTGGAATTTGGCCTGCAGGGTATCTGCCAGGGCTTTCACGGCCGTTGTCTTGGCCAAGCCGGGTACGCCCTCGATCAATACATGCCCATTAGCCAAAATGCCCACCATCAAACGCTCGACAAGATACCGCTGACCGACCAGAACTTTCTGGATCTCCAGCATAAGCGCCTCTACAAAGGCACTTTCCTTCTTTACCATCTCATTGATCGCAGCAACACCTTCAAGTGACATATAACCCCCTCCTTATATTTCCTGTCAAACCCGGATCGTTGATCCCCGGTAAAGATACATGTTAGATCATCCCGTCTTCATAAAGAGCGATCATCGCCGCGGCTGGAAGCGGATGATACCACGTCCCGGCATACTTTTTGATCTCATTGATCGCATAATCCTTGGCGTGTGCCTTTCGGTATGGACGATCGGTCGTGATCGCGTCGAATGTATCCGCTACGGATATAATGGAGCTAATCATGGGGATATCATCTCCCTTAAGACCGTCAGGATACCCGCTACCGTTATATTTCTCATGATGATGTTTAACACCGGACATGCATCCTTCAAAATCCGTCAGCGAAGATAAAATATCCGCACCCCTTTGCGCATGGGTTTTCATAACAGCGTATTCTTCTCCGGTGAGCGGCTGTTTCTTGGCAAGGATCGCTTCGGGAATACCGATCTTACCGATATCATGCAGCAAACTCGCAATGTAAAGATTCTCAAAGAACTTTTCCGGTGGCTGAAAGACGCCTTGAGCATGCATATGTCGCGCGACCGCCAGCGCATAGCGGGTCACCCGTTCCGTATGCCCATGCGTATAAGAATCCTTAGCCTCGATCGCCGAACCCAAAGCAATGGTCGTCTGAATAAAAAGATTACGGCTACGGTCCGCCTCTCTCTTCAATCCTTCGAAAAGTTGCGCATTGCGGATAGCCATGGCCACATCTGAGGCCAAGGCCGAAAAGAAATCAAGCGCTTCCTGCTCTAGAGGCGCTTCATCATGCCGCGCGCCCAGAAGCAATACCGCCAAAAGTTTATGACGATAAAAAGCCGGCACACACGCCACACTGTTAAGCTGCGGCATCTGCTCACTCACCTTATGCAGGATCTCCCTCGAACCATTTGCCGAACGCAGGACAGATTCACGCCAGATCAAACGGTTCAAATCGTCAAATACAAGGGCATTGCGGCTATCGATCAGATACTTATATTCCTTTTCATGGAAGATCCTGATCAAAGGATGATCTTTTTCAAAACGGATGAACCTCTCGGGAATGCGCTCACCCGGCTCACCACGCGAAATCTCAAGCACATAAGTATCCCTCTCAGGTTCATAGAGGATCATGCCCGCATGACGGAGTTTTGCCTTACGCACGATCATGCGTACCAGCAATTTGATCAAAAGGACATGGTCATGGATCATGATCATGCCCTTGCTGGCGGTCTCTAATTCTTTCTTGTAATCGATCTGCGTCATCATGAATTCATACCAAGTTCACGCGTTACAACCTTTTCGAGCTCCTCGAGGATCAGCGGTTTATGAATAAACCCCAGTGCACCCAGGGATGTCACCTCTTTTACAACCTGCTCCTCTTCGAGCCCGGAAACCATGAACACCTTCAACGATGACTTCCTTTGCCGCAATTCACGCAGGACGTCCAGTCCAGACATACCCCCCATGCGCACATCTAAAAGCATCAGGTCCGGACATTCCTTGTCGATCAACGCCAAGGCCTCAGAACCTCCGGAGGCTACAGACACATCAATGCCGCGTTTACGAAAAAAGTTCCTCGCGAACTCACGCACATCCATCTCATCGTCAACGATCAGGAGTTTTGGCATAATCAGAACTTATACGTCACAGTAGCGTATACAAGGTTGGTCCATTGTTTATAGATACCGTTAATAGAGCCGTCGGCCACGCCGTTATCGACGACCCTTTTGGAATAAAGGATACCCGACCATGAAAGGTCGAACGTAAGGTCTTTGCGCAGATCATACCCAAACCCGGTCGTTATGCCGTTGCACGGCGCATCCGGCAAATTCGGCTCCCAATTATCTCCCGGAACAGGGCTCTGGTGATGATAATATCCACCGCGAACACGGAATTTTTCATTCACATCATACTGGCCGCCTAACGATGCCGAAAAAACACTGCGCCAATCCCGTGAAGCAGGGTTTCCGTTGTTAAGCACCGCCTGACGTGTTGGATTTGTTTCACCAGGGTATGCCAGCTCTTCCTCATTGATCACAGACCAGTTCATCCATTCCACATCCGCATTAAATGTCCATTTCTTCGTCGGCTTGAAGCTATACCCCAAAACAACACTGTCAGGCAATATTGACTTGGAAACTACAGCCGTTTCATACGAAGTCCCGAAAATACTTTGAAATGGTGTCGAACCACTGTCACTCAAATTATCTAAATGTACCTTGCCCTCATACTTGTGTTCAATACGGCTGCGGTACATCAGTCCAAACTGATGCTGTTCATTAACTTTGTACATCCCTGCCACACGGAACCCGACCGCCGTGTCACTGGCTTTGATACGAAAATTACCATCGGCACCAGCTCCCTGGGCAAGTTTCTTCTGTTTATCAACACTCGAGTCATCCACATCAACACCCAATGATAAGGAAACCTGGTCCGTCAACTGATAGGCACCTGCAATCATGTAATCCTGATTTGTCACCTCCGCACGTGTTGTGCTGTAGCGCAACACACTGGTCTGACCCCAGTCGGTCGCAAGGCCCCAAAAAGAACCTGCGCCAAACCCCAACGCAAACTTGGGAAGGCCAAGATCGGTAACAAAATATCCCTGAGGAATAATAAAAGAATCGCGTGCCATCTTGGTTTTATTATCATCGGAGGGGCTTCTGTAATTACCTTTAGGCTGGATCAAAGACGCGCCGACCGACATATTGTTACCCTTCATCTGCGTCATTCCGGCAGGATTATAGAAAACAGCCGCCGGTGTATTCGCCTCACCGGCAAAAGCAGATCCCATGCCCGTCGCAGCCGCATCGGGGACTTCAATACGGAATGCCCCCGAACCGCCAGCCACGGCCTGCCCGCAGACAAGAATACTGACAAGGAAACTAACGCAAAGTATATAACAACTCTTCATAATATCTGATCCTCCGTTGGTATTGGAAAGTGAATAAAGGCTTATAATGATATTGTATGAGGCTCCGTCATAAAAAACAGTGTTTTCTTAAGAAAATTCATGCTGTCTTCAGGGCAAGATCATTGCCGGTCAAAATGGGCAATACTATCTCAATAACAACACCTTTAAGCTGCTCCGATGAAAACCTGATCGTTCCACCATGATCTTCCTCTATGATCTTACGCATGACATAAAGCCCAAGGCCATTACCCTTGCGGGATGAAACCTTAGTCGTAAAAAAAGGCGTAAAAAGCTTTTTCTGATCTTCTTCCTTAATGCCCATTCCATTATCTTTGATCACCAGGCGTAATTTATCCCCAACGACCTCAGATGAAAATGCCATATACGGTTTATACTCCAGGTCGACCTTTTTCGCTTTCCTGTCCATCATCGAGAAATGAGCATTATCAATGATATTAAAGAACACTTCCTGCAGTTGCACAAAATTCCCTTCAACACGCGGCACATCCTGAGGGATATCGAGCTGAAGTTCAAAATCTTTCAAATTGACCTTAAGACTCACCATATCCAGCGAAGCCTTGAGCAATCTGTGCAGATCAACGCCTTCTTTTTCAGTCTTTGTATCATTACGCGAATAATCCAGGAGGCCCTTGACCACCTGTGACCCCTGCCGCACATTTTCTTCCACGCGCTTTAATCCCGTGCGCACTTCAGTCAACACATCTTCAGTTTTAAAACGGCCCGGATCTGTCTCATAAAGGTTTAGCGTATCTAAAATATCTCCTGCGATAAAGCCCATGGCATGAAAACGATTGTTGATCTGGTGTGAAACCCCGTCGGCCATGGTCCCGATCGTAGCCATTTTTTCGGCCCTGAAAAGCTGTTCCTGCGTTTTACGTACATTCTCGTAAAAACGCGCGTTCTCTATGGCTAACGCTGCCTGATTCGTCAAGATCGAGAACACGGCCAGGTCATCTTCTGTATACGGACGTCCGGATGATTTAGGCCCCATGACGACCAAGGTATCCAATCTGTTCTCAATAAAAACACCAAAGGCCAATGACGCTTCCATATCATTGAATAATACCTCCACATCACGCTCTTCCGTAAACCTGGGTGACGCCGCCCGAAAACGAACCTCGTCAATAAAGATGCGATTGTTTGACTTAAGTAAATGCCTGACCAGCAATGAATCTTCACTGAACTCAGGGTAATCTTTCTTCTTGTCTTTTCTGAACCGATGGGCCACCCTCAAAAACACCTTCTTATCATCGTCATAAGCATAAATAACGGCTGACTCCATCAGGACCGTGCGGGTTAAAATATGGGCGATCAATTTATACAATCTGTCCAGTTCGCGGATATGCCCCATCCCCGCAGAAGCCTGACGTAAAACCTGTTGATAGCGCCGCTGCTCGGCTAAAAGTCTTTCTTCAGCGCGCCGCTGAAGAAAAATAAAAATGGACGGACCGATCGTTGCTAAAATTCCCATCAATGTCACAGGCCATATCCATGCCCCTGCCCCCATCATCTTAAAGCCAAGCCAAATGGGAAGACCTAAAACTATCAAATACACTGTAAAGAAAATACCTGCGCGCGTAACAGCCAGACGAATGTCCAGCAAACGATATTTAACAATGGCATAGGCCAGGATAAGCACGTAGAGAAAAACGAAGATGTTGCCTACAGGGGGAATATGCAGGTTGTAAAAGTAAGCGAAATTCGTCGATCCGCCGGCAAAACCAATGAGCAAGGCAATGAAAATGTACCTTAACTGTTCACGGCGGTTCCCGGCGGCCTTTCGAAAAGCCTGATAAATACGAAAGAGCGAATAATAACTAAAGAATGAAAAGAATACCAGATAGGCCTGATATAAAATCCCCGGAACGGGCCATAGTCTAAAATCCCACTTAGGCGCCATTGACGTTACGATCAGCGGTGTCAAACAAAGTCCTGCCAGCACAAAAGAAACCGCCACGCCAACAACCAGTATTGTTCTTTCTTTTAACTCCAATAACTTATACGTGAAGTAATAAAAACTAATGGCAATAAAGACCGAACTCAGGTGTAAGAGTCGGTTATAAATTAAAGCCAAGGCTGGATTATTCGACGTGTGACAAAGAAATAGAAGTATGCTCCATCCCCCGACAAAAAAACCAAAAAGTGCATACCCTTTGTTGACCGCATTAGACTTATTCTTTAAATAAACCAATAAGCATAATGAAAAGCTCTCAATAGCTGTCAGGAGCGCCGCCCCTATATAAATCTTTTCTATTAAGGAAATTTCGCTGCCCATTGAACCTCACCGGTGAAGTGCTTATTAAATATCAGTACTCAAAAGAAACCGTTTCATCCCACTCCTGCCCTGACATCTTCCTTATCTTCTGCATGATGCGGAATGCAATTTCCTTCTGGTCATCATCGTCAAGGCTTTCGGTAGGCTTCCGCTTGTAAATATCCTTGAACATCGGATTCTTTTTATTGATAAAGATAGGCTCACCGACGAAAACCTCACACCTTCTGAACGCCGGCAACTTCTTATGCGGCGATAATATCTCGTATGTGCCTGACATAGCCACCGGGATTACAGGCGCTCCTGTTTTAATGGCTATCTTCACAAAACCATTCTTTGGTTCAAGCATCTTCCCTGTCCTGGATCTCGTCCCTTCCGGATAAATAACAAGGATCTGCCCTTCTCTCAACTTTTTGATGACTTCTTTAAAATAGGAAAACCCCGGCCTGACGGGATTAATGAAAATGAGCACATTCAACTGCATTAGCCATCCAACAAAGAATCTGTTCAGAAGGTCTTTATTGCCTATAAACACCAAATAACGGTCCCAATATATGGCCGACAGAACGGCCCAATCATAATAACTCAAATGATTGCTTATAATAATGGCAGGACCTTCTTTAGGAAGACGGTGCGAATCGTGTACCTTCTTTAACCACAATCGAAACCCGAAATAAACCATGAATCTTACGATCTGAAAAAATCTACGGCGCAGCAACCTGTAAACCGTAAGGTTCCTTTTTAGAAAAGGCTTCTTTTTCCTGCGTCTCAGAATGATTTTTCTTATCTCGATTATACTCTTTGCCATAAGATCTATTTTCTTACCAGGAGTGTATATCCCACGACATTTTCTTAGCAAGCTCTCTCAGATCCGCATCAGGATTAATCACATGAGGATATTTAACCATTTTTAATAACCCAACGTCTGAATAATGATCTGCATAAGCGTATGTATTGTTTGGATCGACCCCGTGTTCATGCATAAAGTCTGTCGCCTTCGAAACTTTATGCGCGCCGTATACAGCTTCACCAAGGATCACTCCTGTGTATATCCCGCCCTTGATTTCCAAGCGGGTTGATATCTGATGGCTCAGTCCAACTCCGTCCTTTAAAAGTTCGACTATTTCATGCAACGATGCCGAAAGAAGAACAACTTCATCGCCTGCATCCCGATGACGCTGGATTATTTCAAGCGCTTCTTTTTTGATCTTTGCTCTCAACACCGTCTCATAAAAACGTTGGAATAAAACCTGTCCTTCCTGGTGGGTCAACCCCTTTAACACTAAAAGAGCCTTACTCCGTAATGGGTCTAAACTTTTTAAAAGATTCAACCTATATAACAGGAATGCCCAGAGGATCTCTGCCATCAATAAAAGGGGTAATTTATTATTCTTAAATAAGAATAGGGCAAAAGATTTTTGAGACTGTCCTTCAATAAGAACATTATCTACATCAAAAAATACAATATTTTTCATACCGACAATTCTACCCAAAGAATATTCTTGAATACAAGCACAACGCTGCTGATCGATACGATTAATTTTATATATGTTTATTGTTTAATTATTTTACAACCGACAGGCCTAAAATCAGTGTTTTTCTGAACTATTTTGATTATTAGTTAAAATGTCAATGCCGTCTTATTACGGCTTGATTGTTTCACGCAAAATCCTATAATAAAATGTTAATTAAAATTATATAGCTCAAGGAGATAATTATGCGCCCCGCTTCCGGACAAACAGGTCTGCTGATAACATTATTCATCCTTATATCAGGCTTAACAGGCTTTACCATCTACCTCTATGTGCAAATGGGATCTTCGACAGAGGCCCTTACAAAGAAAATCGACTATCAGGAAAAAAACCTTCACGTGGCCAATGACACGATCGACGATTTGACCCAAAAGATAAAATCACAAAAAGCCGCTCTGTCTGATATTGACCAAGCCATATCTTCCCTAAAGGCTGATTCAACCACATCAAAAACATCACTTACCCAGATCCAATCTGATGTTAAAAGCAGTATCTCGACGTTAGAAAGCGCCCTACTTGCTATCAAAAAAGATTCATCAGACCGGATAGAGCCCGTTGTTGCCTCTTCATCGAAAATCGAAGCAAAAATCAGTGACCTGGTCGATCAGATCAACAAACTTAAGGAACAGTTACCAATCACACCGGCGATCACTCCGGTGATCAATGTCAATATGGAACCCGCCGTGGGAAAACCATCAAAAGCCGCTGTTAAAAAATAGTTTCGTAATTAACACACAATAAAAAAGCCGCGAAAAATCGCGGCTTTTTTATTACTAGAGATAACTTCTTTTAAAGCGGCAATGCAGCAATATCTTCAAGTATCTGAATGTTATGCACATTGATCGTTGGATCAATCTTACGGATAAGCCCTTTTAACACACGACCAGGCCCGATCTCGACCATATCTGTAACGCCCTGCGATGCCATGAACTTCACGCTTTCAACCCACTGCACTGACGAATAGATCTGTTTGGGTAAATTAACGCGGATCTCGTCCACGGTCTGCTGAGGATGAGCATTCACGTTCGTAACAACCTTGATATCTGTCACTTTTAAAGAGACACCTGCCAACACTTGAGCGAACTTATCTGCCGCTGATCTCATCAGCGATGAATGGAACGCACCGGCGACGTCAAGAGGGATCACCTTCTTGCATCCAGCCGCTGTAAGCAACTGACATGCCTTCTCGACAGTAGCCGCCGTTCCCGTGATAACTATCTGATCTGGAGCGTTAAAGTTCGCGACCTCACACCCTGCGACCTTACAAATGTCGACAAGCTTGTCCTTATCAAACCCTATCACTGCGGCCATTTTTCCTGGATTAGCTTTGGCAGCCTCTTCCATAAAAGCACCGCGCCGTTGAATAAGCTTTAACGCCTCTTCAAAAGAAAGTACGCCGGCCGCACACATGGCGCCGTACTCGCCCAAGCTTAATCCCGACGTAAAAGCAACCGTTACACCGGAGAACTTATCACTAGCCTTAAAGGCCGCCAAGGCCGCCATGCTCATCGTAAATATCGCGGGTTGACAATACTTGGTGGTCATTAACTTTTCTTCAGGTCCTTCAAACATGACTTGCGTGATACTCTCACCCAACACCTCATTGGCCTTGTCAAAAACCGCTTTGGCTGCCGGGCACTGGTCATACAGCTCTTTGCCCATACCTACTTTTTGCGCGCCCTGTCCGGGGAAAATTAATGCCGTCTTTTTCATCAATAGCTCCACTCGATAATATTAGCCGCCGCTACAAGGCCGGCGCCAAACACAACAAGTGCGATCTTGTCACCTTTTTTGATACGTCCGGCCTCAACAGCCTCACATAAAGCAACGACGACGGAAGCTGCCGAAATATTGCCATATTTGTCGATATTGATAAAGAAGCGCTCTTTATCTATCCCCGCACGCTTTGCCACGCTCGCAATGATACGATCATTGGCCTGATGCGGCACAACACACTTCAGATCATGCACTGTGATCCCAGCCTTCTGGGCCGCAATATTCACCGCTTCAGCCATACCCGGAACGGCATGTTTAAAAAGTTCCTGGCCATTCATCACCACATAAGGCAGTTTGGCTGTATCGACCGTTGTGTCATAAGGGCCGCGTATTTTATCAGGAACAACGCCCATGAGCGGAGCCCCCTGCCCATTGGCGATCATAAAATCAGAAAGAATGCCGCCGTGCTCGACCAACCCCAAAACAGCAGCTCCCGCACCATCACCGAAAAGAACACATGTATTCCGATCCTTCCAGTCGATGAGCGTGGTAAAGCGATCCGCCGCTATAACCAGGGCATTTTTAATCATGCCTGTAGCGATAAACTGCTTAGCCGTTGTCATGGCATACAAAAAGCCTGAACACACCGCATTGATGTCATAAGCAAAAGCCTTGGTCGCCCCGAGCTCTTTTTGGACCAAACAAGCCATCGACGGAAAAGCACTATCGGGCGTAACGGTAGCTACAAAGATCGCTTCAATGTCCTCGGCCTTGACCGGCGAATTTCTCAAAGCATCTTTCGCGGCGGCAATGGCCAAGTGACTGGTAAGTTCTCCATCAGCGGCAATACGCCGCTCTTTAATGCCAGTACGCGTCGTGATCCACTCATCCGTCGTATCCACGATCTTTTCAATATCTGCATTCGTCAATTTCTTTTCGGGAAGATAACGCCCGAGCGCGACAATACCAATCTTTTTCATATATCTCCTTGCGCGGTTAAACCTGAGTACCTACAACCGCGGAACGCATTTTATCGAGGATCTTATGGTCAACTTCACGCATCGTGGAACGAATCGCGCTTTTGATAGCCTTTGGCGTTGATCTGCCGTGACTGATCATCACAATGCCATTAACGCCCAGTAAAGGCGCGCCGCCATACTCGGAATAATCCGCCTGTTTTTTAACTTTTTTAAGGGCTCCCAGCATAAACAAGGCCCCTAACATGGCAAAAGGACTCTTTTTGACTTCGCGCTTGATAAGCTTAGATGCAGATTCCAAAACACCTTCGGTCACCTTGATGATGACATTACCCACAAATCCCGTTGCAACAATGCAATCAGCCTTACCTACAAAGATCTCATTCGGTTCGACGTTTCCGATAAAACAGGGCAATTTATCCTGCATCAACTGATAAGCCTGTTTTTCGAACCCGGACCCCTTGCCTTCTTCCTCGCCGATATTGACCAGCCCTACCGTAGGATCTTTCTTGCCTAAAACGCTTTGCGCATAAACCCGCGCCATCTGCCCGTACTGATACATATGTTCAGGTTTGGGCTCGGTGTTCGCACCAACATCGATGAGAAAAGATACACCATTTTCAAGTTGCGGGATAACAAGACCAATACCCGGACGGTCAACACCTTCGATCATGCGCAAGAAGAATGTTGCCGCAGCAACACAAGCGCCTGTATTACCTGCGGATATAAAGGCATCGTAACCAGGTTCTTTGAGAAGATTTACACCAACAGTGATCGAACAATCACGCTTCTTGCGGATAACATCCGTTGCCTGATCCTTCATGCCGACAACTTCCGTGGCATGAACGATCTCGATCTTTTCTTTGGGATAAGAATACTTGGCCAAATGGGATCTGACCTGCTGCTCGTCACCCACGAGTACAATGGTCACATTAAATTCTTTAACAGCCTCAACAACGCCCGCAATGACATTCTGTGGCGCGTAATCGCCTCCCATGGCATCAACAACGATCCTCACGGTAAACTCCTTTGGCCAGCATTTGAACCCGAGTTATGCGCTTCAATAAACACGCACGAAAACTAGTAATAAAGAATAACGATGGGCTTAACACCCGCCGCTCTATCCCTAAAATGGATTATTCTTTTGTTTTCTTAGCTTTGATCTCAACGACCTGCTTGCCCTTATAGCAGCCGGTGATCGGACAAACGCGATGACTGAAGCCCGCCTTGCTACCGGCACCTGTGGCGGCCGCAGCTATGACCTCTAGTCCCTGATGCGTACGACGACGGCGTGAACGCGCTTTTGAATGTTGTCTCTTTGGATGTGGCATGACACTTTACTCCTTTTTGCACTCACACTTTTCTGAATTAAGATCCGCCCCGCAATCGGTGCAGATCCCCTTGCAATCTTCCCGGCACAAAGCCCGCGGCAGATACCCTATGATCATTTCCTCACGTATACGCTCACCCAGGTCAACCCATTCCTCACCGGGTAAGATCTCAAAATCAACTTCATAATGCGTCGTGATCTCTTTGGACAAGTGCTCCAGACACCGCGCGCAATAATTTTCAGCGATAAATGTCACCGCCAGCTTACCCAGAATGAAATCATCAACACGCACCAGATCAGCTATAACCTTCAGCTCATTTTCTGGATCAATGAAATCCTCTTCGGCCAGCCCGATATCAGCAGGCCTAACCACGAACTTAAGCTGTATGCCTCCGCTGACAACATCACGAACGCGCACCTTCATTTCCTGAGCCGAGCCCTTAAACTTTTAGCTACACACTTAGGAACAAAAGAAGAAATATCAGCATCGTACTTGGCGATCTCTTTTAAGAGCGATGAAGAAACAAATGAATGCTTCTCGGACGGCATTAGAAATACCGTCTCAATATCCTCCGCCAGCCGGCGATTGGTCAGCGTGATCTGGAACTCATATTCGAAATCCGATGTCATCCGCAAACCACGGATAAGCACATTGGTCTTTTTCTGCCGGGCGAAATCAATAACAAGCCCGTCGAAACTCTCAACTCTAACACCCTTCATCCCTGCCGAAGCTTCTTTCAAAAGCGCAACGCGCTCCTCGAGGGTGAACATATATTTCTTACTGGCATTATTGGCAACCGCAATAATAACATTGCCAAAGATAGCCACAGCACGCTTCAAAACATCCAAATGTCCGTAAGTAACAGGATCAAAGCTTCCAGGATAGATCGCAACCTTCCCCATACATCCTCACTTTTAATCTATGCGCTCAAGCACTGTCAGTTGCGAACCGCCATACTTCTTGTGCTTTATAATTTTAAAGCGCGCGTCAACCTCTTCGAGTTTCTCATCGAGGCCATATTGTGCCAAAATGTAAGAATGAGGCGCTAATATATCATGCGTCATAAGCGTTTTCAAGGCTTTTCTTCCCAGTTTCTGGTCGAAAGGGGGGTCAAAAAAGACAATGTCAAAGACCCTTGCTGATCGGGCGAATTCCTTGACCGCCGCAAACACATCCTGCACCTTGACCTCAGCCTTTAATCCGCGTAATGCGGGCTTAAGGATCATCAAATTCTCCTGGATGACCTCAACGCACTTAGGATCACGTTCAACCATGCACACCTCAGAGGCGCCGCAAGAAAGAGCCTCCACCCCGACAGCCCCGCTGCCGGCAAAAAGATCCAGGAACCTGACCCCCGCCAGATCATGTCCCACAATATCAAAAACAGCCTTGCGCAATAAATTCTGCGTCGGACGAATATGCGCCGGCATATAAATGTTGCGCCCTGAGTATTCACCTAAAATGATCTTCATAAAAAACCCCTTCTTGAGCGAAAAGTATACCATTAACTGGAATAAGGGGG
>PEAF01000072.1 GCA_002753465.1 Candidatus Omnitrophota bacterium | reverse complement strand
TTGGCGTAGGTTCTTATATTTAATTAAAGATAAAAAACTTCTTCTTAATGAATTTAATCCGATAAGAATTTTAAGCAAACATCGATATTTATTGTTTGAAATCTCTTCTTTGTTGCCAGGATGCTCTAAGAACTTCCTGCAAATCTTTGAAAAAACATTCTGTGACGCACGAAGATATTCAGGTGACAAACGTGAAAGATATTTATCCCACCAAAGCTGATTCCATAAATGAACGCAGTATGATTGGCTCAAAATGTTTGATTCAAATTTATGTCTTATTCTGGACTTTAAAGTCTTAAACTGCTCTGGTTCATCCCATAAAGGGGCAGGCATATCATATAAAGGCCAAAAAAACGCATGACGATCTTCAATGTGAATATATTGAGGATATTGTTGAGCAACTCGAAGAGGAACACGAACAGCATGCTCATTCCACTTGCTCCCGTCAAAACTACTAAATTGTTCATACCATTTCTTTAGAAATTCAGCCTGTGGGCGCGCCAAGATGACTGCGTTACAAAGCCCAACAGTCCCCTCCCACCCCATCACACAGTCATAATTCAAAAGTGGTTTGAACGAATTAAAACAAACAACATCAATATCAAGATAGATCCCGCCATCACGTAGCAACGACTCTAATCGAATAACATCTGCCTGATGAGCATAATGCTCTATCTTATTACCAAAGATTTCTGTTGGAGGTTCGACCTTAACGAGCATTAAATACGGCTTACTTCTTTCCCACCACTCACCCGTCGGTTCATACTTATAATAAAACTTTATCGCATCGGGCCTATTGCAATCATGCGCAGATTTGATCGCTAAATAATGAAGAAAGGCAAAAGGACGTGAACTCTGCAGACCAAAAATAAAATGAATTACATTTGGGATCATTGTATGTTTTTTCATATGAACAATAAAAGAGTCCTATTATTTAAACGTGTTTTCGCTTTACTCAACACCAATCAAGGAATTTAAGAATTTCGTAAACTCCTGAAACGTCTCTTTAAAACCGTATACGATTGCTGCCGCATACACCACGGCCCCAATGACAAATTCCGTCCCTAAACGGATCCAGGCCTCTGTTTCGCCCGGTGGCAATACAGCATGGATGAGGACCAGCGCACCGGTCATGATCAGACAGGCCGCTGTCGCCGGATAAAGGGCTTTGCCAAACTCCCGGAAATCAGCCCCCAGGATCTGAAAAACCTGCCACGTCATGGCGAGTGAGAGTATCTGAATGATCAGCATGCCCCAGGCCACCCCGATAATGCCGCCGAAATGCACACCCAGGAGAATGGCGATGATGGTGGCCGGCAGGCGGATCGCGCCCCATTTAAGGGAAAGATCAGGCCGGCCTTTGGCGTTTAAAAGCGTCCCGACCACCGCATTGACACAAGCCAAGGCGGCGAAAAAACACAGGATCTGCAGCGGTTCGGCGGTGGGCAGCCATTTCTTGCTGTAAACCACCCGAATGAAATCAGGTGCGGTGAAAGCCAGGCCGGCCAAAATAGGGAAAGTGCCGAGCGCGACAAAGGTGACGATCTTTAGAAATCCCCTCACCAAGCGCGCATTGTCGTCTTGAACTTTGCAGAAGACCGGAAAAGAGACCACGCCAACACTGTCGTCAATATAGCCTTTAACCAGATTCGGCAGATTGAAAGCCATTTGATAAATACCTAAAAGATCGGCCCCCAGCACCCGACCAGTAACGATAAAATCCATATTCTGATTAAAATAACCCAAAATACCGGCGCCGAAAAGATTTCTCCCATAGCGGAACATGTCATTAAACTTTTCCATTGAAAAAACACGAGACGGACGCCAGGCCTCAAGAAAAAAGAATGCAATAGTTTTAAAAACGCGTTCAATTACCATCCCAACTACAATGCTCCAGAATGTTAGCCCAGCAAAAGCCGCGATCAGCATACTTCCGACACGTAAGATGCGCCCAACAACTTCAATGAACGCCAAAGGTCTCATCTGAATATGTTTATATACAAGCGTACTATGAACCGAACAAATGGCCGACAATACAAAATTTAATGACAGACTGATCAAAACCCACATAACCGCCTTCTCGCGAAAGAACATTGCTGTTAATGGTGAAATCAGGATGCAAATAATAGCCAATACAACACCAGCCCCCATATTCGCCCAGAATGCCGTCGATAAATCCTCGTCCGTCACATCTTTTTTATGAACAAGCGCCGCTCCCAAACCGAAGTTGCCGAAAAGCTGGACCACACCAGTCACCAACACGGCCATGCCGATCAAGCCGAAGTCCTTGGGCTCAAGAATACGCGCCATGATGGCCGTGCCCACAAAGCTGATGGCGCTGACAGCGATGTTGCTGGCCAACGACCAGAAAGCGCCCTTGGAGGCCTGTTGGGTCAGGGATTGGGGTTTGCTCATAAAGCCTCACTTCGGGTGGATATGAGGTCGGGATACCTTAAGCGGGAGGACACAAGGTCCTCCCCTACGCACGCGATGAAAGATGGTTGAGTGTTATTCATATAATGCCTTTAACAAAATGCATAAAACTCTCTTTGGCCTAATTAAACTTGTTGATTAAATTAACCACTAACGCGGTTACAACATCTTTTTCTCTTGGTTGACTTTCTGCGATCAGAAGTGTGATCGCCACCAATGCATTATCAGCCATTCGCTTGCTGCCATCAGTTTTATAAAGGATCATGTTCCTGTCGAGAAACCACACAAACAATGCCGCCGCAATGCGTTTATTGCCATCCGAGAACGCATGGTCCTTAACAACTAAATAAAGAAGATTCGCCGCCTTCTCTTCAACACTGGGATAAAGATCCTTCCCATCAAATGTCTGGTAGATGGCACCCAAATCGCTTTGAAAAGTACCATCTTTTTCATTTCCAAAAAGGTTGCTTCCTCCAAATTTGCGCCGCATCTGCTCAATAAGCCTGGCACTTTCATCATAGGTCAGTCGGTAACACGCCTTGCTTGTTACTGATCTGAACTGTGTGCGGCCATGGTCATAATCATCCAATATATCCAAACCATAACTGTAATCACGGATGACTTCGAATAAGCCTTTAGCCTCATCACCCGTGAGCGTTTTTCGTGCACTGATATTAGCCAGAAGTTTTACAGCTTCTTGCAGCGTCTTGACACTCGCCGCATGCTCCTTGAGACGTTTCTGGTTGAGCGTATACCCCTGGACAAGGTGCTGTTTCAGGATGTTGGTAGCCCAGATGCGGAACTCAGTCCCTCGCTTGGAGTTGACACGATAACCGACAGAGATAATCATGTCTAAATTATAGTATTTTGTTTGATATACTTTCCCATCCCCAGCAGTATGTGCAAAAAATGCACATACTGAATCCTCTACAAGTTCTTTAGAATTCAGTATGTTACGAATATGCTTGGTAATAACGCTACGTTCTGTTGAAAATACTCCCCCCATTTGAGCCTGTGTTAACCAGACGCTTTCATGCTCAAGTTTGACCTCAAGGTTGTTTTTATAAAGCACGACCTCGCCCTTGGAGGCCTGTTGGGTCAGGGATTGGGGTTTACTCATTCGACATCCCCCAAGGCCTGTTCGATCTCTTTGACCGTTGGCAGACTGGGTCGAAAACTTGCAGGCACTTGCTTTGCCAACGTTGTTTCCCACTCCGCCACGCCCATAGGTTTATGAATATCCCGAAACGCGTACTCAACATCTATCTTATTCTTGCTGCGGCAAAGGAGTATTCCAATCGTTGACTGATCCCCATCTCTTCGGATCAGATCATCAACAGCGGATAGATAAAAATTCAGTTTGCCCGCATATTCGGGCTTAAATCCGCCGGCTTTCAGTTCGACTACAACATAACAACGTAAATGAGTGTGATAAAAAAGAAGATCCAGAAAATAAGTTGTACCCGCAACAACAACCGGCACTTGACGTCCGACAAAAGCAAACCCTGCACCCATTTCTAAAAGAAGCTTGGCCACATGACTTACCAACTGGCCCTCTACCTCCAGTTCACGAACCGGACCGGTCAGTGTAAGAAAGTCAAAAACATATGGATCTTTAAGCGTCTCTTGCGCAAGATCCGACTGAGGTGAAATCAACGCAACTTTGAAATTGGTAATAGCTTTACCCTGCCGATGAAATACATCAGATTTGATCTGATGCACCAACGTATCCCTACCCCACCCTTGCTCCATACTCTTTTTTGCGTACCAAAGCCGCTCGTCATCATTGGAAAGCTTCTCTACCAGAATAATATTATGACCCCATGGCAATTGTCGCACAGTCTGTGCGACAATTGAACTTTGCTGGTGATGTGTCAAATAAAATGCCCTCATGCGATAAAGATTAGCCCTGGACAACCCCTCAACACCGGGGAACTCCCTGGAAAGGTCTGCGGCAAGCCGCTCGATCACCTTTGCACCCCAGGCTTCATGTTTTTGTTTTTCAAAGATCGACTGACCTATATCCCAATAAAGATCCACCAAAGCACTATTGGCGGATAAGGCAACTTTTACCTGCACCTTACGAATGCGCGTCTTTAATGAATTCAGGAAATCTGCGTACCCTGCGGGAATGGCCGATAAAGTTGAACTCTTAACAACTTTAGATTTTTTCATTTACTGACTCCCATTCCTAGATACGAAGATCTAATTACACAAATCAACAAAGGACTGTTGTGTTATACGGGAGGACATAAGGTCCTCCCCTACGATAGGTCGCGATGCGTTAATACGGGCGGACACAAGGTCCGCCCCTACGCACGCGATGAAAAATGGTTGGGTGTTATTCATATAATGTCTTTAACAGGGCCTGACGGCTGACACGGTAATGCCCGCCCGGCGTCTTGATAACCTTGATCTTCTTGGTCGCGATGTACTTCTTGAACGTCGAGATGCTCACGTTCAGGAAGGCGGCCGCTTGGGTGCTGGTAAGGAAATCTTCTTTTGTTACAGGGACAAGTTTCTTCATAATTTAGAGAATGTGGTGAAATCGATTAAAGTGAAGTATTTAAGTACGAAGTATGCCTTATAGAAACATGTTTGTCAATGCTATGTGGAAGGACGGGTAGCGTTAATCGGGAGGACACAAGGTCCTCCCCTACGCACGATCTTGCAATACTTATGCGAGAGAACACGAGGTCCTCCCCTACGAAGGTCTGGTAGCTTTAATTAGAATATACTTTCAGGGACAATGACCACATCGCCTGAATAAAGCAGCAAGTTGTCATTATTGGCTGTATCCTTGTTCATGATATCCCCCACGCGCACGACATTCTCGGTCTTGCTGCCGTCAGGGTTGGTATGGATCACCTTCACTTTATTAGGCGCCGCGATCTTGGTGAACCCTTCGGCCATGGCGATGAGTTGCAGTACGCTCAAGCGGCCCTTGGTCGGATAAAACCCGGGCTTGACGATCTCGCCCATGATGGACACCTTGCCTTCGGGAACCACGACCACATCCCCCGAATGCAGCAAAAAGCTCTGCTGATCACCCGTTTCCTTATTGATGCTGTCCTGGACCCGCACCAGGGTCTCGGTCTTTGTGCCGTCAGCATTGGTACGTATAACTTTGACCTCATTGGGCGATGCCAGCTCCGTAAAGCCTTCCGCGAGGGATATCAATTCGACGACGGTCAGGCGGCCCCTGGTCGGATACACGCCGGATTTCTTGACCTCGCCCATGATCGATACCGTGCTTTTGGGCACGATCACCACATCACCCGAACGTAACAGAAGATTCTGGTCGTCCGCCGAATTCTTGCTCATGATGTCCAGCACCGGCACCACCATCTCGGTCTTTTTGCCGTCGCGATCATTGCGGATGACCTTGACCTCATTGGGCGACGCCGTCTCACTGAAGCCCTCGGCCAGCGAAATAAGCCCGACCACGCTCAGGCGACCTTTGATGGGATATGCGCCGGGATTCTTGACTTCGCCCATGACCGACACGGTGCTGTATTCTTCAATGAAGATCGTAACCTGCGGGTTAACGAGATAATCTTTGGCCAAAAGGTTCTGGAGTTTTTCCTGGACCTGGGCAATGGTCTGCCCCGTTACCGGCACATCCCCGACCAGCGGAAAATTAATATTACCCGCCGATGTCACACGCACTTTCTGGGATATCTTCTCACCCTTGCCGTAATACACGTCGATCTGCAGGACATTCTCGTAATCGATCACGTACGCTGAAAACGAATCCTGTGACAGTGATGCCGCGGATGGGCCTGACGCGTTCTGGGCCAGCGCGTCACAAGTAAACCCGGCGCCAACAAGCGCTGCGATAACCATGCCAAGAATGAATTTTCTCATATTAAAACCCTCTCTATTGGGCGGCCCGGCGGGTCGCCCCTGCTAAAGCCTTGATCAACGGCCCCTGATCATGAACACAACGGCCAGGATGACAGCGACGGATAGCAAAAAGACATTCCTGACATCTTTACCGTCAAATGCGATCTGCGTGCTTTTATCATCAGACTTTGCCGACAGCCATACCAAAGACCCTGCCATGGCAAAGAGCATATACGGCAAAATGACGTATGTCCTCGATAAAAAGAATGCCGCCACGCAAAACCCGAACAAAGCTGTCTGAATACCCAGCGCATAATTCGCCAGGTCTTTATTCTTGTTCTGGACCATGAGAAGGCCTTTCATGGAAATATAGATCATAGCGATCCACAGGAACAATCCCACGAAACCCAATTCAGCTACCGCCAGCACATAGGAATTATGTGCTGTCTGCGGAAGGTCTTCCATGAACATGCCGAAGCCACGCCCGAAGATCGGATTGGATTTAAATAACTGAAGCCCGCCATACCACAGGTCAAGGCGCGCCGCCGCAGAATCTTCACTCGATGAAAGTGCGCTCATGCGTGACGGTCCGAAAACAAGGACCGCTGCCGCCGCCGCTCCACCCAATATCCCCCCGAGGACAAACCTTTTGGTTTTACGTATAAAGAAATACCCTGCCGCCGCCATCAGCGCGATCTGCCCGCCGCGAGAATTCGTCAGGAAAATGCCATAGCCCAAATACGCCACGAAGGCCGCACTGAGCAATCGTGTCAGAATATTAATATTCGAGAAAACGAAGGGCAGAAGAAACCCGATCCCGATAACGAAGGTAAGCGCCAGGTCATTCGGGTCGCCGAATATCCCCACCCAGTTGATACGGCTGATGATACCACCCTGCCCGTCACCTTGCGTGGTAAGGACCTGCCCCGCCCAGCCAAAACCATTATGCATCTGATAAATACCCTGCATGACCAAAAGCCCCATGATCAAGGTGATGATGGTGATCGTCGCTTTCAGGCGCCGCTCGGTATTAATGGCGTTAAGGATGACAAAGAAAAGGATGAAGGTCGGAAAGAACTTGGCAAAAGAATCCTGCATGCCCCAGAAGTACATATGCGTCACATGCGACATGAGGATAGTCAGAAAAAAGCACAGCATCATCCAGGTCTGTGGCGCCTTGACCATGCGGCGACCTTCGGACTTTCCCGAAGATTCAAAGATCAAAAAAATAATGGTCGCGATACCAAGGATGTTGATGAGCGGTTTGCCCGAGAACGCCGGCATCCAGTCCTGAGGACGTATGAACACACAGACCAGATAGAGGAAGAAAGTAAAGAATGACATGCGCGCCTAAGCCAGGACCCGTTTGCGGATCTGATACACCGCTACAACGATCAAGGCCCCCAGCGCGTTGCGGGCAATGTCATCCCAGCCGAACGTCCGGTACCCTGTGAATGTCTGACAATACTCCATAAAGGCGCCGTAGCTGATGCTGATCGCCGCTGACAGATATAATGTCCTTTTATCGGTATCCTTAAGACAATTGATCCACAGGAAAGTCAGCAGCGCATAGCCCGGGATATGCAGAAGGTTCAGGAATAACTGTTTGGGTGGTGAAGAATGATGACCAGGCGCTTCCAAACGGATCAGTGACATATACGCGACAAAGATCATATACGCCCCGGTGATAAAGTAAGAATACGGTTTTGTGATCTTCATGGTGTGTCCCTTACAGGTACCTGTAAATATACGCCGGGATGTGATAGCGGATATCCGTCAGGATATAACCCAACAGATCGATCTGCGCCTGCTGCAGCAACCCCTGCGCGTGGCGGATAACACCCTTCTGGGTACGGTTAGCCTGCACGACCATGATAGCGCCATCCGTATGGCGTCCAAAAATGCCGACGTCGGTCACCGGCACAATGGGCGGCGCGTCGATGATGAT
>PEAF01000071.1 GCA_002753465.1 Candidatus Omnitrophota bacterium | reverse complement strand
TTCACGCTGCGCGACACCCTGACAATAAAATCCCGGTGCACGATCGAATTAAAAATATCCGCGTGGATACCGATGGAAGGATACAGCGGCTCCAACGGGCTCGGGTGCAGGTCGGTCGTGCCATCCGCCGTATAACCGACGAGGCAAACCTTGTCTTTGAAAATATTAAGGTCCAGGCGTGGCTTTTTCCCGGCAATTTTATCCTCGTAAGCCTGCAGGATATCGCCGAAAGAGAAATGCCGATACCCCTTCGCCCATGGGCCCGCGAAATTAACGATCACATTGCCGTTCTCGTCCAACGGGATCTTGACGGCCGCCGGAAGGACGCCCAAGTGGGCCGCGCTGAACAAAAGCGCCATGGAAGGATAACGCTTACCCTGATATTCAACGTAAAGCGGCACGCGCCTGAATTTACCGTCGGGGTCAGGCAGCACATTGATATATCCCGTACCTTTAGCCACGGCCGTAAGCTCAGGCAAATTCTGGGCCGAATACCCTGCCGCGGAACCCGCGCGTCCTGTCAGGTCGAACACATAGGGCAGATACACATTGCCGGCCGCGGTCATGGCATCGATCAAGTCCTTATCCCCGGCACGCGGCTCACTGAAGAACATATCAAAAACAACGGATGAAGCCCCGCCGGCAGCCAAAGCGTCAACCAGCTTGGCGTGATAGCCCCGGTGGAACGGAAACTGCCCTATCTTTTTAATGGTGTCATTATCGATCTCGATGATAACGACCTGACTGGTCTTGGGCGTAGGCGGGCGCAATCGGAAGCGCAGATCAAGCGTATCGAGTTCATTCTTCGCGAAGGCATGGAACCATGAACCGCAGCCCACAAGGACCGCCGCAACAGCAATGACCAGAAAGCCCACGACGGGCTTAAGGGATGTTGTGGAGATGTTCCGAATACGTCACATCCTTTAAACTGACATAGACCTGTTCTAATTTGACGATCTTGAGATTCTTGTATTCATCCTGAGATATTTCGGCGTAGATCCGCTCACCCGTTTCGGTCTTCATATTGATCTTAACAATGGTGCCCGCCGGATTGACGTACTCAACCAACGCCTTAAGCGCTGAGCCCTTGGGCGCATAACGCGTGATCTTGAACTGATTGGGACGGACATACAGCTTCGCCGGATGCGGCTTGTCCACATCAAGACCCGGGACATCCAGCGCCGTACCGCCAATAATAGCCTTGCCTTCCTCGAGACGGCAATGGAAGAAATTAACATTCCCCAGGAAATTAAGGACGAAAGCATTGACCGGACTGTGATAAACATCCTCGGGCGTGCCCACCTGCTCGATGCGACCCTGATTCATGACAACAATACGGTCAGCGACCTCAAGCGCCTCCTCCTGGTCATGCGTCACAAAAAGCGTGGTAATATGCGATTCATCATGAAAACGGCGCAACCACATACGGAGTTCCTTACGCACCTGCGCATCCAAAGAACCAAAAGGCTCATCCAGTAAAAGCACCCGCGGCCTGACCGCCAAAGCTCTGGCAAGGGCAATGCGCTGGCGCTGGCCGCCGGAAAGCTGCCACGGGTAACGGTCGGCCAGCCACTCGAGCTGAACGAGCTTTAAAAGTTCCATGACCTTGCTGTGGATCTCATGTCGGGAAGGGCGCACCTTGCGCGGCTGCACATTCATCCCGAAAGCGATATTATCGAATACCGTCATATGACGGAAAAGGGCGTAATGCTGGAAGACGAAGCCGACGCCGCGCTCGCTGGCCTTCTTGTCCTGCGCATCCTTATCGCCAAAAAGGACCTGCCCCTGGTCGAGAAAATCCAGCCCGGCCACAAGGCGGAGCAGCGTGGTCTTACCGGAACCAGACGGCCCCAACAGCGCCAGCAGTTCGCCGGTCTCGACCTTAAGGCTCAAATTCTCCAACGCCTGAAAGTTGCCGAATTTTTTGTAGATGTTTTTAACTTCAATACTCATGAACTCAGCTCCTGTATCGGAAGGACACAAGGTCCTCCCCTACGTCCTATTTTTGCCCTTGACGAATATGAGCTTCAACAATACTTTTAGCGATCAGCGTAACAATAGCCAGCATCGCGAGCAGCGATGCCACCGCAAAAGCGGCCGCTGACTGATATTCGTTATAAAGGATCTCAACATGCAATGGCATTGTATTGGTCAGTCCCCGGATATGGCCCGAGACAACGGACACCGCGCCGAATTCACCCATGGCGCGGGCATTGCACAGGATGACCCCGTAAAGGATGCCCCAGCGTAAATTCGGCACCGAGACCAGCCAGAATGTTTTCCAGGCACTGGCGCCCAAGGTGAGCGCGGCTTCCTCTTCTTCAGTGCCCTGCGATTTCATAATGGGGATAAGTTCACGCGCCACCATCGGGACTGTCACAAAAAGCGTTGCCAGCACGATCGCCGGCCAGGCAAAAACAATGCGGATATTATGGGCAATAAGCCATGGCCCGAGAAACCCCTGCGCCCCGAATAATAAAATAAAAATAAGCCCTGCGATGACCGGAGAAACCGACAAGGGAAGGTCGATGAGCGACAGAAGAAGCCCCTTGCCCCTGAAGTCGAATTTGGAAATGGCCCAGGCCGCCGCGACCCCGAAAACCAGATTCATCGGCACAACGACCAGAGCGGTCATGAGCGTCATCCTCATGGCGGCGATGGCGTCCGGGTGCTTTAACGCATCAAAATAAACAACCCAACCCTTGGACAAAGCATTATGAAAAACACACACCAAAGGCAGGACAAGAAAAAGGGCAAAGAATGCCAGTGCGATCGTAATAAGGAAATATCGGACAAACCTGGGTTCAGTGCGCGCGTTCAGCTGGCTCATCCTGTTACACCTTTCCCAGGTTCTTGGATGTCAGCCACTGGAAGAAATTAGCGGCCGCTAAAAGTACGAATGAAATAAGGAGCATCCCGACCGCGATCGCCGTGGCGCCCGGATAATCGTATTGTTCAAGCTTGGTCATAATAAGCAGAGGCGCTATCTCAGTCTTCATGGGCATATTGCCGGCGATGAAGATGACCGACCCGTATTCGCCGATCGCGCGCGCAAAAGCCAGCGTCACGCCAGTCAAAAGCGCCGGGAAGATCACCGGCAGGATCACCATGGTCACGGTCTGCCAGCGGTTAGCGCCCAAAGACGCCGCCGCTTCTTCAATCTGCGGGTCGAGGTCCTCAAGGACAGGCTGAACGGTCCTGACAACGAACGGCAAACCGATAAAGGTCAAGGCGATGGTAATGCCGACGGGGCTGAACGCGCCTTTGATCCCGGCCATCTGCAGATACTGCCCCAGCCAACCGGTGGGCACATAAAGTTCGGTCAACGCAATGCCCGCCACAGCTGTCGGCAGCGCCAGGGGAAAATCAACCATGGCGTCCACAATACGTTTGCCAGGAAACGTGTAGCGCACCAGGACCCAGGCCACAATAAGGCCAAAGACAGCATTAATACCGGCGCTGACAAAGGCGGTCCCAAAACTCAGCCGGTAGGCCGCGAGCGTCCGTTCAGCGGTGATCACCTGAATGAATTGCTGGAAAGTCAGCGTCGACGTTTTTAAAAAGATCATGGATAACGGGATCAGCACGAAAAGGCTCAGATAAAATATCGTGAACCCTAAGGATAATGAAAAACCCGGCAGAATGCTTTTTTTGACGAAAAATTCCCGCATGCCTATGCCCGATCATTGATGGCGTTGTTCACGAAACCTTTACTTCCACTGTTCTTTGCATTCATTGCATTTCATGATAAGCGCCAGGGAGATCTTCCGGATCTCGGTCCCTGCTTCAAGATCCTGAAGGGCCTGCTCTTTTTTGCCCGTCAGTGCCAAGAGCAGGACATGCCCCGCCGCCGTGTGAAATCGCGCGTGAAGATCCTTGATCTCAAAATAAATAGCTGTACTCCGATACTCTTGCGGTACCTCCCGGTAAAGCCACTTACCGAAAACGCAGTTATAATCGGTCTTAACAATATCCGGATCAAATTCGCTCTGCCCCGACTCAATCGCCCTTCTCAATCGAAGAAACCAATCTGTATGCACCTGTATCGCATTATCGATCTGCATCGCTATATCCACGCCACCCGCCCTTCACTAACGCATATTCACTTCAATGCTACCCTGCGCAGACCAACCGGATATCACTTCACCTGATAGATCTGGTCAAAGGTGCCGTTGTCGTCAAAATGCGTTTGCTGCGCCTTCTTCCAACCACCGAAAGCCTCATCGATCGTGATAAGATTCACACTCTGGAACTGCGACGCATACTTATCCGCCACTTCCTTCAACCGCGGACGATAATAATTTTTTGCCGCGATCTCCTGACCTTCAGCGGAATAAAGATACTGCAAATAAGCCTCCGCAACCTTGCGCGTACCGTGACGGTCAACATTCTTGTCCACCAGCGCCACCGACGGCTCAGCGAGAATGCTAAGTGACGGCGTTACGATCTCATACTCGCCCTTACCGAGCTGATTGAGGACCAGATACGCTTCATTCTCCCAAGCGAGAAGTACATCGCCGATCTTACGCTCGACAAAAGTCGTGGTCGATCCGCGCGCACCGGAATCGAGCACGGGCACATTATTGAAAAGCGCGGCCACGAATGCCTTGGCTTTAGTGTCGTCGTTATTCCACTTCTTAAGGGCAAAGCCCCAGGCCGCCAGATAATTCCAGCGCGCGCCGCCCGACGTTTTCGGGTTGGGTGTGATCACCTCGACACCAGGCTTAATGAGGTCATCCCAATCTTTGATATTCTTAGGGTTGCCTTTACGTACCAGAAAAACAATGGTCGAGGCATAAGGTGCGCTGTTGTTGGCCAGACGAGTCTGCCAATTCTTCGGCAGGAGGTCGGTCTTTCCAGCGATCGCATCAATATCATACGCCAAAGCCAGCGTGACCACATCGGCTTCAAGGCCGTCGATCACAGCACGGGCCTGCTTGCCGCTGCCGCCATGCGACTGGTTGACGGTCACGGTCGCGCCATCGGTTTTAAGCCAGTGGTCAGCGAAGGCTTTATTGAACGCCTGATACAATTCACGGGTGGGATCATATGACACGTTCAATAAGGTCACCTTACTCTGCGCAAACACGGGCGCCGCAAGCGTTAAGCCAAAAACAAGAGCTGTAATAAAAACAACCATGCGATTAGTTTTCACGAACCCCTCCTTAATGTTAAATAAGTATTAATTGTATTATATTTATAGGGTGTGTCCAGCCAATTCACATTCCGTCGCGAATTGTTGAAATCGTTTAATACGCTTTCGAGGTCAATAATCGCTCACATGTTAAAATGTTGTAATTGTTTAACGGGTGACGCCAAAGTGATCCTTTGCTGTCTGAAGTTGGAGGATCTCCTCATCCCTACAACGACATTCGCTTCCCCGATGGAATTATTTTGTCCCTCTTCAGGGAAACCACCATCAATCAGATGAACCCCGCGATCCGACTTCGAAAGACAGCAAAGGCATCACGAAGGCGACAGGACCCGTTAAACAATTACAACTGATTCAGGATTTTATAACCCATCCAAATGACACGTTTGTGCCTGTTCTTAATACAAAACTTCTTGCCGTCTGCTACGGTTTATAGAAATATGCAAAGCGTGCACCGCTCTTCGGTCAAAAGACGACCGAAGCCGGTGACACGAGCATATTTCTATAAAGCCTTGCAGACGTTTGCCAAGAAGTTTTTGATCGTATTAAGAACAGGCACAAACGTGTCAGAATTTGGATTTCAAACGGAGAGACTTAACGAATCAGCGGCTGGTGCGTTTGCGGCGGAGTTCGGCGTCGAGGGCTTTACGCAGGACAGCAATGGCGTCTTTGTGGCGGTCTTCGGCTTTATAAAGGAACCCAAGCGTCTGATGATACTCGATCTTGTCCGGATCAAGGGCTATGGCCTTCTTGTAGAACTCTTCAGCCTCTTCGGGACGCTGCATCTTCTCGTGACAGATGCCCAGACGGTATTGGATGCCGGAATCCCACGGCGAGATCCTGGCGGCTTTCAGCAGGAACACAACGGCTTCAGGATAGTCTTCAATGTTGTACAGGCACTCGCCCAGTGCGCTGATGATCTCGGGGTCGTTCTTGGCCGTCTTTTCAGCCCGCTTCAGGAAAGCCACCGCCTCGCTGTCCTCATCCATATTCTTGTAACACATGGCCAGCATATAAAGAACACCCGTATCACGGTCTTCGCTCCCGGCCCGTTCAATATACATAAAGAAGAAATCCCTGGTCTTGACGAAATCACCCTTGCGGAACCAGGCAAAGCCTTCTTCTTTATAAAAATCGACGGCAATCGTTTCAGGCGAAACAAATACCCTCTCATAGGAATTCATCAGATTGCCGGCAATACGCTCAAGGACAGAAGCTGCGGCCACAGGCGCGAACTTCACCTTTTGGCGGATCGAAAAACGGCCTCTATACTGAGTCTTGATATGTTCCATTATTCCCCGTACTAAGAAAGCATCTGCCAGAACTGTTTGGGCATGCGCTTGGCCATCTTGAGGGCGCCATTGGCTCCGGCAAAAACCGGCTCTTCCACGCGCCTGACCTTACCGCCGCCTAATTCTTTCATGCCCTGCTCGATAAGCTTCGGCAAGCCGACCATCTGGCTGCCGCCACCGGCGAGGATCACATTATTGCGTAATTCTTCCTGGAATTCAGGATCATACGAACCGATAAGCTCCGCGATCGCATCAATGGTCGGCGGCACAATGCAACGGCACGCCGCGCGCAACTCCGCGGTGACATCTACCTCTTGCGGACGCCCCTTGACCGGGAATTTAACGATGATCTTGTCCGCGCTATCCGCCACAAAACCATTCTGCTCCTTGATCGTCTTGATCATATTGATCGTGAACTGAACATCCGGATGTTTGGCACGAACAGCTTTCGCGAACTCATTATCGACGTAATCGCCGGCCACATCAAATGTGATCTGATCATCATCCGTCGGCAGCGTTCCGTGCAAACGGCAAAGGTCGGTCGTACCGGCACCAATGTCAATGATCAGGGCTCTATCAAGGATACCCAAACCATAAGCCACCGAGAACGGCTCGGAACAGATCATGACCGCGTTAAGGATGCCGCGGGCAGAATCGACAAGGATACGCTTGCTGGCAATGCTGGCCCTGGCGGGTGCACCGATAACGCCATAAACAGGCTGGCCTGGCTTCGGACGCGCCAGATGCAACAAATGCTTCACCAGAAGCTGGGCGGCCTTCAGGTTGATATTATCGCCTGACTTGGTCTCTTGAATAACGCCCTTGGCCAAAGGACGGACAAGGTTGACCGATAAACGATGCTTGAGCGCGGCTTCACCGAACAAAGGCTGATTGCCCAGCAGTTCTTCCGCAATATTATCTTTGGGGAAACCGACAAAGGACGGGACCACTTCACGCACGCCGTTGCTGGCAGCGATAACAGAAGAAGATGTACCCAGGTCAATACCGACAAAAAGCGCTTCAGTATCTGATGCAAACGTTGCCGCATTCTTCACTGAAGTGGATGCTCCCTGCTCTTCTTCATGTGCTTCTTTCTTCTTTGCCATCACGATCTCCTTATGATTCAATTTCAGTGGCCGCTGCTTTACCAGCCAACTCAGGTTTCTGAAGCACAATGTTCTGTTTCAAAATGGTCGCTAAAATATTCTTTTCATCAAGGCTGAAATGATTGTCATCCTCGATCTCGCCGATGGCCTGCGACATGGTCTGCGCGTTCAAATGGCCGCTGGCCTGCAATTCGGCGATCTTCTCCTGCAGCGCGTGCATGGCCTCTGACATCGCCTTAAGGCGCCTGTCATAAGCCTGCAGGGTCAACGTATGGTCCTCAGGATTCATCTGGCTGCTTTGTTCGGCGATGATCCTGTAAATATCTTCTCTGGACAGCAAACTGATGCCGAGCTTTGAGCGGGTCTGCCCGATGGTGCTCCATAATCCTGATATGCCGCGCTTGGCACGTCCGGCGATCACACCCATGGTCCGGATGGCCTGAAGATTTGTGTTTTTAGACTTCATCGACTGATCCATTAACTATTATTTTCAACCTGAACGGACGGCTCAACCGGCGTCTCGACAGGCTTAACAGCCTTACGAACACGCTTGCGGGGTGCCGCCTTCTTCACGGGGGTCTTTTCAACTTTAGGCGCAGGCGCAGTGACCACGCTCTTTTTCGCTGTGAGAGACGTCATTTTCTGACCAAGTGAACCTTTCATGCCGTCGAACCTCGCCTTAACAGCATCACCAGCGTTCTTCCACGCCGCGGGCTGAACAACCTTACCCGCTTTGCGGACATTACGATACAGCAAACCAGCTCCAAAAGATACCTTCTTCAAGACCTTTTTAGCTACGCCGACCTTGGCCTGCTCTTTGACCGTAACCTTAACCGCTGCTGCTACTTTCTTCTTTGCTTTAGTCATTCCCGTTCCATTCTTTATACATACAATTATTTATAAAATTTTGATGATGATTATATACCACCCCCCCCCCGAAATGCATAC
>PEAF01000070.1 GCA_002753465.1 Candidatus Omnitrophota bacterium | reverse complement strand
GAATTACCTGGACCTTACCGCGACGCTGTGGCTTAAGGATCATTTAGCCAAGTACCCCGGTTCCTTCATCATGATCTCGCATGACAAGATATTCCTGAATGATGTGACGAACTACACCATAGTCCTTGAAGACGGCAAGATGGCCAAGGTCAAGGGTAGTTATGATATGTACGAGGCGCAGAAAGATATCGAGTACCGTACGCTTGAAAAGCGCATGAAGGTGGTCGACAAGAAAAAAGACCAGCTCGAGCGTTTCACATCACGGTTTCACGCACAGCCTAACCGGGCGAGCGCCGTGCAGAACAAGATGAAGATGCTGGATAAGCTTGATGAGGAAAGTGCGGAGTTGCCCCGCACGCGCCTTAGCATCAAGGATTTTAATTTTCCGCAGACGACCGAGAGCGGTTATACGGTCATGAACCTTTCCAATATCAAAAAGTCCTACGATGATAAGGTTATTTACAATGACCTTAACTTTGAGATCATTAAGGGCCAGAAGATGTGCCTGGTCGGGCCTAACGGAGCGGGTAAATCGACGCTGCTCAAGATCCTGGCCGATGTTATTCCTTTCGATGCCGGTCGTCGCCGTTTGGGCCATGGCGTCAAAATGGGATATTTCTCCCAGACGCGTCTGGATGTGCTTAATCCGAACCGTACGGTATTTGAAGAGCTTGTTTCAGCGGTCAACGGCAGTTATCCGCAGTCGCAGGCGCGCAGCCTGCTGGGTATGTTTAACTTTCACGGTGATGATGCGTTTAAGACCGTGTCCGTACTTTCGGGTGGCGAAAAGAGCCGTTTGATCCTGGCCAAGCTTTTGATCAATCCGCCGAATTTTATTCTCCTCGATGAGCCTACGACGCACTTGGATGTGGCTGGCGTTGAGGCGCTGACGCGCGCGTTCAAGAATTATCAGGGTACGCTGTGTTTTATCAGTCACGATCTTTACTTTATCCGCGAGATCGCCAATCACATCATTGAAGTTGATAACGGCGAGGTGCGTGATTATCCGGGTGGGCTTGATTATTATCTGGATAAGAAACAGGCGCGCCTTGCGGAGGGGCGTGATAAGAAGGATTCATCCAAGGCTGGCCGTGAGGCGTATGAGAAGCAGAAAAAGCCCAAGAGTGATCCGAACGAGCCCGAGAATTTACGCCAGGCGCGCGAGAAGCACGAGGCCGCGCTCAAGCGTATTCAAGAGATCAAGAATCAGGTCAAGGCTTTTGAGCGTGAAGAGAAAGAGCTTGAGACCGAAACGTATATTAAATCACGTGTCTTGTCGACTTCATTCACGGGTCGTCCCAAAGAGGAGCTCGCTGAGTGCGGTCGCAGGCTCAAGGAGATACAGTCACGCTTGCGTGATATCGAGAGTACGCGCAATGCTTTGATCGAAGAACGGGATCGTATTCAGCAGGGGTAATGGCTTTGCTTATCAGTCCTTGCGGTGCTTTTACGCCGAACGTTTGCCGGCCCCTGCGAGGCCGGCTGCACTCAGAGGCTCGTCCTCACTCTTTGGCCTTCGGCCAAAGCCGTGCCCGTTCGGCCGAGCCCATGTCGGCTTTAAAAGCACCACAAGTCCTGCGCAAAGCTGTTGGTCGTTGAGCGGGTGACGCCAAAGTGACCCCTTGTAGTCTGTCGTTGGCGGATCATCTCATTCCTTCAACGGCATGCGCTTTCTCCGATGGCATTATTTGGGTTTCTTTCAGGGAAACCCCCATTAATCAGATGAAACCCGCGAGACGCCTTCGACAGACGGCAAGGGCGTCACGTCGGCGGCAGGACCCGCGCAACGCCCTTTGGGTGTTTATGGGTGAGACAAATGCTGATAAGCAAACCTGAGTAAGGCTTATGAGACTTAAACTAGACCTTCACGATATATTTTCCAATTCTCGCGGGATTGATAGTGCTCTGCATGGCATTATGGATGAGGCTATTGAAAAGCACGCTGAATCGGTCGAGATCATTCCCGGCAAGGGCAGTGGTCAATTAAAGAAGTCTGTTTTACGCTTTTTAGAGAAGAATTATAAGGGTAAGTATCATCGTATTGAGAAAGATGATAAGAACTTTGGCCGCATTTTCGTTCATTTCCGCTGGGTGCGTTAGTTTTTCAGCCTGTTAAGAAATCGTTTCCCCGGATCTCCTGCCGTACCTTGTTTAATAGATATATATAGTACATACTTACTTCTGGGGATTTGTACCACCAGGGGATACGGTATGTATAAGTTTGTTTCACACCTTATAATATTGGCATTTGTCACGCAATGCATTGTGCCATCGCATTTATTGGCGCAGGCCATGGCACAGCTTCCTGCCCCCGGCACCATGGTGGCGCTCTCCGATGCGTTCAAGCCTTCCCAGCTTCAGGGCATGGTCATCGACCCCAAAGAGCCATTCAAGTTTGATTTCCTTATCAGCCGCGGGGATGAGGCGTTGACCCCGGATCAGAAGAAGTCAGTTTATCAGGATCTAATAAAATATTTTCTGGCGTCACTGGCCGTGCCTGAACAGGACCAGTGGGTGAACCTTTCGCCGTATGAGAACAGCCGTATCGTTGAAGAAAGTTTCGGGATGACAGAGATGGGGCGTGACCTCCTTGCGCAGGATTATATGCTTAAACAGATCACGGCATCTTTGCTGTATCCGGATGATCAGCTCGGCAAAAAGTTCTGGGAAGAGGTTTATCAGAAGGCGCAGAGCGAGTTCGGCACAACGGATATTCCTGTAAATACGTTCAACAAGGTGTGGATCGTTCCGAGTGAGGCGGTCATTCTGGAAAAGGGCAATACAGCGCTTATTTTGAAGACTCATTTGAAGGTCATGCTCGAGCAGGATTATCTTTCGATGAAGCAGGATTCTTTTAATAAAGAGATCGGGACGGATCAAATGTCCCGGCAGGATCTGAGTGCGTCAAGCAAGCTTGCGGCTGATGTGGTGCGTAAGGTTATTCTTCCGGCCATTGAGAAAGAGGTCAATGAAGGCAGGAACTTTGCGAATTTGCGTCAGATCGTCAGCGGCATGATCATGGCGGCATGGTTCAAGAAAGCGCTGAAGCAGAGCGTTCTGGGCCAGGTCTACGCTGATCAGCGCAAGGTCAAGGGTGTCGACCAGGATCCGGCAAATAACCAGGTGGTGTATCAGCAGTATGTGGAAGCTTTCAAGAAGGGAGCTTTTAATCTTATCCGGGAAGATATGGACAAGTACTCCCAGGAGCTGATCCCGCGCAAGTATTTCTCCGGCGGGTTCAATCCCGAGTTCGACAAGGCCATGACGGTCGTTGATCACGCTGAAGGGTTTGTTGTACCGGCCGATCTTGACGGTGTGACGGCCCTATTGTCCGATAAGGCCGGTGCGGTGGCCGCCATGCCGAAGAAAAAGACAGGGGCAGGTCTTTCAGACATTGAGTTGTCAGAGAAAAGACATCAGTTAGATGCTTCCAATCCGAAACGTTATATTCACGGCACGACGCTCAATGTTCTGGGCGCGCAGGTCATGTTCAGTAAGCAATTCGCTCAGGATGGCTTATCGCCCCGCCTGTATGCGCCTGATCGCATGCCTGAGGGCGTTCCCATGTTCCGTACGGAGCCGGGGACAAATCCCAAGGACGTTTTTCTAGCCTATGCCGTTGAAAAGAACGGTCAGTATACTCCCGGTGACGCTGGAAGTTATGCCTCGGCCAAAAGGCCTATTCAGCAATTCCCGACGCGGGCAGGTTATTTGAAATATTTGGACAAGCAGATCGCCAACGGGCTCAGCTTAAGCCGTCGCACAGAAATGGGGCGGATGTGGACAGCAGCCGTGGCCTCTACGCTGGATTATTTGACGAAGGAAGAGGTGATCATCGGGGCTATTACCGATGAGCAGTATTCGCAGATGCGTGCATGGTCCGGCATCCCGATCTATTTTGAAGTTTTGGACGGCATGATCTCTTCAGATCGCTTGGGCGATTTTCTGGGTCATTTGAACGAGATCTCCGTTAAAGACAGCGTCAGCTTGCAATATGACGTTTCCAGGGTTGTGGTGCCCGTGGGGTATTCGGAAAAAGCGGCTGGTTTGCTGCGTCAATTGGGGTTGCACCTTAAAACAGCGGACGCGGACGGGATCGAGATCGAGGAGTCGTCGGCGTTGCGTGCGGCTGATCTAAATGAGAAATATATGATCGAACAGGATCAGAGCAACAATGGTCGGCTGTGGAATTTTAATTGGAATCAATGGGGTCAAGAGGACGCAATGAAAGCGGCGGCGCATCAGCAGGTCAAGGGCATGATGATGGGGCTTATGGCTAAAATAAAGAACGGCGTTGATCTGAAAAAGAATTTGATGGCCATTCTTAGGCCTAAAGTTTACCTCATCGGTGACGCGCAGGTTTATCGCTGGGGCTGGAGAGGATGGTCTGTGGTTTCTGTGGCTGAGGTCATTGACACTGAAAGAGGCGTGGTCATGGCAACGCCTGTATCTAGGATCGCGGAAAACAATCCCCTGGTGGCGTCATTAAAGAAGATCGACTATCGGGTCGACTATAGCGTTGTTGCTGTGCGTGCGCTTCAGGCGGCGCGCGAAGGCGCACCGGCGGTCGAGAATAATGATACCTACGGTGGTATCGATTTGAATTCACAGCACATGAATATGCAGATCAAGCGTGATGGCGCGGGCATGCCGCTGCCGCTTGGCCAGCAGGATCTCAGCAGCATTAAGATCGATGGACTTGTTCCTGTGATCCTGGATATAAGGCCGGTTGTGTCGTTGCCTGCATTACAGTAGGTTTTCTCCGTCCCTGCGGCCCACCTTCGTAGTGTTGAGGGTGGGCTTTTTCTTATCTTATCCTGCCATGGGATCTGCTCTGAAGGATCTTTTCTAAAGGACGCTTGGAAACGTGGTAGTTTTGGTATAATCTACCCATATGAAACCATTCCTATTAGTTTTAATATTAATCACTTGCTCAGGTTGTGCCATCATCGGAAATCTCGACGGGGCCATGACCCTGAAAGACCTTTCTCAGGAAAAGAATGCCCAGCATGCCTATGTTCAGGGGCATGATGAGCAGTTTGCCCGCTTGCTGAAACAGTTGCAGGCACCTGATGGCCTTAACCGTTATCAACGTAAGGCGAGCCTCGAGCAGGAGTTCGGATCCCCTATTTTGTGTAAGAATGAAAATGGGGTCGAACGTTGTTTATGGCGCAAGATCGTTGATCCGGCCAAGAGCCAGAAAGTGTATGTTTACTTTGATGCTCAGGGGAATCTTTTCCGGTGGGAAAAGCTGTGAGGCCTGAAGTTGACGAGATCAACCGGCTGGCGCGGGTTTTGCACGGGTCTGATGCGGCCGCAACTGCCTATACGTTCAAATCGCTGCATGAACACGTGGATGAGGTCGCTGAACTCTTAGACGCGGGCCATGAGCACTGGAAGGCCGAAACGGTTGATATCATCATTCATGCCATGACGTTGTTGCACCGGGGCGGTGTGAGCGAAAATGCGTTTGATGCTCTAATGACACAGCGTATGACTAGATTTAAAGAAAAGATCGGGCACGCGACCGACCGGCGGTAGCCTGCTTGAATATTGTTAGATGTCCATAAAAGGAGACGGTTCATGGCAAAAAAGGTCCTGGTTGTTGATGACGATCCTGTGGGCGGCAAGCTGGTGCAGAGCCGTTTGTCCAAAGAAGGGTATGATGTTATCGTCGCGACGGACGGGGATATCGGGCTGGTGGAGTTAAGGAAGAATTTGCCGGATCTGATCGTCCTGGATATTGAGATGCCTGAAATGAACGGGTACTCGTTCATTGTTGAGATGAAGAAAGATGAAGCGATCCAGAATACCCCGGTTATTGTCCTGACGGCGCATGAGGAGAACCGCGCTATTTTTGCACGTCGCGGGATCAAGCATTATCTGGTCAAGCCTGTTAACTTTGATCTACTGTTTGCCAGGATCGTTGAGCTGGTAGGCAGGTGAGAGGAATATGATCTTTACCGTACTGTCTGTTGTCCTGGCGCTGGGGGCTGGCGTTTTCCTGTGGGTGATTCTCCGGCAGAATGCGCGCATTGAAGAATTGCTGCGCGCTTCCCGCGAGCAGCTTGAAGTGCGGCGTCAGGTCGATACGCAGGGCCTGGCGGATGAAAATTCCCGCCGGCAGTCACTGGAGTCGGCGGTGCGGGCGCTTGAAGCGCGCCTTAAGGATTATGAGCAGATGCTGGTGGGGTGGGAAAAAGACCGTGCGCAGAAATTCGGGGCCATCGAAAAAGAACTTTCATCAGCGGCTTTGGCTACGTTCAAGTTGCAGGAAACGACCGGGAAACTTAACAATGTGCTGGGTAATGTCAAGCTGCGTGGCCAGTGGGGCGAGCGGATGGCTGAGGATATCATTACGCACGCAGGGTTGATCGAAGGCGTTAATTACCGCAAGCAGACGCAGCTGGCCGCATCAACGACAAAGCCTGACATCACGTTTCTTTTGCCTGATAATCGCAGCGTGAACATGGATGTGAAATTTCCTCTGGATAATTACCTTAAGATGGTCAATGCGCCCTCTGATCTTGAACGTGAGGTGGCGTCCAAGGAATTCATCAGGAATGCGCGGGCGCGTGTGAAAGAATTGCAGTCGCGTGATTATATCAATCCGGCGGAAAACACGCTGGATTTTGTGCTTTTATTCATTCCCAATGAACAGGTGTTCGGATATATTCACGAAGTTGCGCCCGAGTTCATGGATGAGGCGCTGAAACAGAAAGTCGTGTTGTGCTCGCCCTTCACGCTTTATGCCACGCTCGCCGTTATTCGCCAGGCGCATGAGAACTTCCGCTTCGAACGCGATATGCGTAAGATCATCCAGGATATCGAGATCTTTGTTAAGCACTACGCCACGTTCAAGGACAGATTTGCCGGGCTTGAGAAGTTGATCGCTGACCTTGAGGCCGGGTATAATGATATCCGTGAGAAAAGTTTCAAGAATATTGATGTTAAGATCCGGCACATTGAAGAGTTCCGTAAGGGCCATCTGCTGTCGGACGACCAAGATACGAAGATATAAGGGGGGCGTATGGCTGAGATCAATTATACAAAATTTATAGGACTTACGTCCTTTACCAGTGATGCGACCGAAGATTTTATGAAGGGCGATCTCTCATCGTCAGGCTTCGTGCTGACACCGGCCCAGCGCGCGTATCTGCAGGCCCGTGGCATACCCGTTGATAGGGGTGTTATCGTGCCCAAGCAGGTTCATGGAGACGTGATCTGGCAGGTGAGCGCTGATGATGTCAGTCAAGCGGGGATCTTCGAGGCTGATGCGGTGGTGACAAATGTGGTGAGTTTACCCATTGCGATACGTACGGCCGATTGTCTGCCGGCGCTTATGTATGATCCTGTTAAGCGCGTGATCGCCGCCGTGCATGCGGGCTGGAAAAGTACTAAGCTTGATATCGCGCGTAAAACAGTAGAATTCATGCAGGCCCGCTATGGGGTTGATCCAATCAATATCCGTGTGGCGATAGGCCCGTGTATCCGTTGTGACAGCTGTGAGGTGGGTATTGAGTTCAAGGATTACTTTCCGCAGGAAACATTTCAAGCGTCGTCAGGATTAAGGTTTGATATTGCCAGGGCTAATTTAAGGCAGATGACGGGTGCGGGCATCAAGCTTGAGAATATTTTTGACTGCGGCCTTGATTCGTTTACGGATAAGGTGCGTTTTCATTCTTTCCGGCGTGATGCGGATAAGTCGGGGCGCATGATATCTATCATTATGATGTGAGGGGCTAATATGCACGAATTTATTATGGTTTTGACAACGTTCAAGGATGCGAACCAAGCGGCTCTTATGGCGCGGGTTCTGGTTGAAAAAAAACTGGCGGCGTGTTGCAACATTTTAAAAGATGTTCACTCCGTTTATATGTGGGAGGGTGAACTACAGGACCAGAGTGAAGCGTTGATGCTTATTAAGACCAAGTCCAGTTTGTTCCATGCGCTGGAATCAGAAATCAAAAGTCTGCACAGTTACGCTACGCCCGAGATCGTTGTGCTTCCCATTGTCGAAGGAAGCGATGCCTACCTGCATTGGGTCGAACAATCTACGCTGTGATTTGTGGGATCCGTCAAGCTATGGCTTGTTGAATTGATTGTCGTGATTAAATAAAAAAGCCCCGGGTTATCCCGGGGCTTTCGTTTTTGAAGGATTCTTCAAAAATGTCCCTTGGCCACCTTGCGCTGATTAGCGCTGGGGGCCAAGTGGATTTCTGCAAACAAGGTGCTGGCGTTATCTGACGCGCATCTTATCCATCGCTTTTTTCTGGCTGGCATTGATCTTGTTCAGATAGTTTTCGAGTTTGGCATTCTCACGCAGCGTGCGCAGCGTATCGTTCATGACTTTGACGCGCTCCTCGGCAAAGAGCGAGTTCTCGAACTCTTTTTTGACGGCTTCGAATTTTTTCGCGTCAATTGGCTGTGTGGCAACCCAATGAAGGATGGCCGGGCCGCGTGAGGTTACAACCACGTCGCTCAAGGGATTGTCTTTATTTAATTTAAAGGCAGCGCTGGTGAAGTCATCGGACAGCCCGATCTCTTGTACGTATTCACCCATGCCGAAGAAATCGGTTTGTTTGACATTG
>PEAF01000069.1 GCA_002753465.1 Candidatus Omnitrophota bacterium | reverse complement strand
TGACTGTGAACGTATACGGGGTCCCATTGGTCAGGCCTGTTATCGCATGCGTCAAATTGTTTGTCCCGGCATTGGTATCTGTCCCGCCACCTGTTACCGTGTATGTCATGGCCCCGCCGCCATTGGAACTCGGGGCAACAAAAGTTACACTCGCTGTGGTATTACCGGCGGTTGCGACTACACTTGAGGGTGCATTAGGCACGCCCGCTGGTGTTACTGTATTAGATGTCCCGCCCGCACCCTGACCCATTGAGTTCGTTGCTTTGACCGTGAACGTATACGGCGTTCCATTGGTCAGGCCCGTGATCGCATGCGTCAAATTATTCGTCCCGGCATTGGTATCTGTACCGCCACCCGTTACCGTATACGTCATGGCCCCGCCACCGTTAGAGCTAGGCGCTACAAACGTTACACTGGCCGTTGTACTACCAGCGGTTGCAACCACACTTGTCGGTGCACCAGGAACTCCCGCCGGAGTTACGCTGTTCGATGCTGCTGAAGCCGCTGAAGTGCCGGCTACATTCGTGGCCGTGACCGTAAAGGTATAGGGCGTCCCATTGCTCAAGCCAGTGACCGTGATGGGCGTTGAGTCTGACGCTGACGTTCCCGTGAATCCGCCCGGATTAGATGTCGCTGTATAAACCGTAATAGCACTGCCGCCATCCGAAGCCGGTGCTGTAAAAGAAATACTGACTTGTGTATTACCCGCACTGGCAAGACCCATGACAGGCGCGCCCGGCACACCGATGGTTGTGCCCGTTCCTGTGGGCGATGGCAGCGAAAGACCTGCCGCATTCACCGCAGTTACCGTATACCAGTAATGCGTACCGCTGGCTAAACTGCCATTGGTAAACCCGCTGCTCTGTGCCCCGAGGTCCGTTGCACTAGACATGTCCGCGGCTCCTGAACGACTGACCGTGTAAGATGTCGCTCCACTGGATGCCCCCCAGCTCACCGTAAGGCTTGTTGGCGTTGGATTACTGATGACAGGCGCTAAAGGTATTCCCGGCGGATTACCGGAAATAACGGTACCGTTACTGACACAGGCATCATCCCCACCACACGCCACTACCCCTGTATCGGCAATGGTGCCCATCGCACTGGTTTTATCTAATCCGACCGATGAGAGCGCGTAGAATTTCTTGTTGGTTGAACGGCTGTATAAATACTCCGTCGTTGCAGTCGCACCAAAGGGATCATATAAAGGAATGGTAATAATCTGCGGCGTAGCCCCAACCAGATAATCGGCGCACACCTTTGTGCTGGTAGGAGGGAGCTCGGCAGGCGTGGAAAAAACCCGGTAAGACTCTAACGCTGACTGCAACGTCCTTAAATCACCCTTCACTTGTGTAAGGCGACCATGATCCTGTATGCCCTTGATCTTGGGAATACCAATAGTCATGATAATAGCGATAATCGATAGGACAGCCAGAAGCTCAACAATAGTGAAGGCTTTTAAACGCATAAAAATATAATACACTGCAACTTTAATTTTTCAAAATAATTTAAAATAAAATTGCGGGCTGGGTATGCGAACTCCGCATTACTGGAATTATTAGAATTATTGAAGACCCAGAAATCTGGGTAGATCCTTCATAGGCTGGACACTGATGATCACCGGAGTAAACCCGGATGCATTCTGAAATTGCGTGATCATGGCTGGATCAAAACTAAATGACAATGGGGCTCCCTCTCCTTTACTCTCAAGGTTCATGCGCCCAGCGGTCAGATCGATACCACCAAGATTGTTCATGGCAGTTAATTTAAGAGCCTTCATACTTTCTTCCTGAACATTAGGAAGTTTTACAATAAGACGTGTAACCATTTTTCTCTGCCCGTTTTCTTCACTGGCACGCCTGTATTCCAAAGAAGTCTCAAACTTCTTTCCAATGCTGGCAAAAGCACTCAAGCCATCCCCATGTGTCTGGGCCGCGCCGCTTTGCTTTCTTACTTCCCTATCCGTTAAATATTTATCCCCCTCAAGCGCCCAGCCAGCACGGTTACGGCTAATGCGGTCCCAATCGGTTCCATTGATATTCTTTTGTTCAATCTCGAGCTCAAATACGGCCCCACCCCCTTGATCAGGATCCTGATAAAGCGATACCGCAACGCGAGGAGCTTCATCGCCACCGCGTCCTTTAGCGTTCAGAAGAAACTCACTGGTCAGGTCATCAAGGTTGTAAAAATCAGCTTTCTCAAGCCCGGAGATCGCTGGCGTGCCCTGAATGATCTTCCAGAAAGGATCCCGGCCTTTAGCTTGGAAAAGAAGCTTGTCAGAGGTTAAACCTGCGACATTGCCGCCTTTGGATGCATCAAAAATAATACGGTCCTGCTCGGCCCTGCCTTCCTGTACGAGCTGGCCATTCGATAAAGGCAGGTCTGCAATAACATCCAGGGAATTGACATTGACGGAATTTCCCTTGCCCAAAGTTGTCCCGATCTGAAAATCGACCTTCCAGCGGGTGGGCGCTTCCTTTATGAAATTCATCTCCAGTAAAGCCCGAACCTGGGCTGGCGTCAGTGACGCATCCTCACCCTTGACCCTGATAATATAATTCACGATGATAGCGGCATCTTTGGTCAACCAGCCCTCTTTACCCGATCGAAGCAAATACGTCGAGAATAAAGGATCTTGCAGCAACGCATTGAGCGTCTTTAGCGGATCTCCCTGCGCCTTAACTTCAAATCCGCCCCGCCTGATCGCCTCGATCAACCCTTCGGGTGACTGGCCTTTCCAGAACTGACCATTCTCAAACTCGACGCTCTGTGTGGCCTTCCATTCAAGCGCCCAGGCATCGCGCACCAGATTAAATGACTGGATCAATTCATCAAGCTGCCCTTTCATATAATTATCGATCTTACGCTGATCATCCGCTGAGAACTGCGCCAATGGGGTCACATACCAACCATCGGGAGGAAGATCCGCCCCATTGCCAAAAAGCTTGAACTTCCGCATCCCGGCCGGATAACCTGTAGACGGATAAGTAACCACCGGCGGCACAAATGTCATTTTAAATAAATGTCGGCCGGTATCCATGCTCTTCTGATAATAAAAGGAAAGGATGCGTAGAAACGGGATCGTATTATCCTTTACCTTCTCCCTCTCTGCTTGCGGCTTAAGGTCATAATCAAAAAAGGAAGGGTCCATCCTTCTCTCGAGCATATGTTTGTGATACAGGTCCGTATCCCCTTCCGTTTCACCCATAAATAAAACCATACCGTTCTTCTCGGCAAAGTTCATCTTGATGTCTTTTTTTGATAATGGCGGAACCGCTTGAACGGCGTCACCCCAGCTAAAAGGTGAGATCAGCTGCCCAAGGCGTTTATCTAATTCCTGAGCCAAAAGCACATATCGTTGCGGGTCTGCTCCTGATAACCGTAAGTCTTTCTTAACCTTTGCAAGTTCCCGTACAAAAGGAATGACATTGTTGCGGATATCACTGTCGGAATACCCGACTGTTTGCATGATCCGCATGGCATCGACCCAGGATTCGTTGGGTTCACTCACTTTCAAGGTTTTAGCTTTCTCAAGATATTGATTCCTTAATTGGGCCAATCCCAAAGCAACGATATACGCCATCTGGATATCCGTGACGCGGCGGTCTTCCCACATCTTCACGAAATCACGATGGACATTGATATAAAAATGGGTATAGCCCTCCATTTCCGTATCGATCGAACCGATGCCATCCAGGTCTGCTTGAATAACGAGGTGCACATCTTTCCTTACACTGATATTCGACGCGGCCAAGGTACCCCACATCGGCACCAGAAATTTTTCTTTGATAAGCTGTGCGCTATCGTGACTGCCGGCCTCGGTCTGTACATCATCCAAAAAGCTCTTTATAACTGCCGCACCCTTAATAGTTGAAGAAGAAAAAACATTCTCGCGCGCGGAACGAATGCCGGCGTACTTTTCAAAATGCTCCGGGTCCCAAAACCCCTTGGAATTATTATCACTCAAGGTACTGCCCAGATAAACCAGATCACTGCCCAAGTCCCCCTCACCGAACTTCTGATAAAAATCTGTCTTGAAAACAAAAAGCCCCTTGATCACATCGCCATTTTTCACAACACAAACACCGCCGCCCTTGCCGTCTTTCCCATCCTTCAAGGCACTCTTGACCATCTGAAAAAACTTGTCCCGTCCCTCCTGAGGATAATGAATAAGAACATTCTGTATTGTCATGACATCAACATTATCAATGCCGGCCTTGGCCAGGTCATCTGTTTCCTCAAACCTCACGCCAGCTTCTTCCAGCTTGGCGCGTGTAGGTTCATGACGAACAATGACATCATCGGTTATGCCTTTCCCCTCCAACAGGTCTTTCAAATGAGCCTCCCCGGCTTCGGCCATAAGCTCATCGAACAGCGTCGTTTCATGTTCCTTGGAATCAGTGCCAAGGCTTTGCTCACTGCTTAAAAGATTGACCCCTTTAGCATAGGCCACGGGCACATAAACCGAACCGCCTTCATGGCTGCCGTCATCAAACCTGACCATGATCTCACTGATATTCGCCTGATTATCAACTTTATGGTCAGTGACCAGGAATCGGACCTCCTGCACCTGCCGTTCGTCATACTTGGAATAGGATCGAAGGACATCCTCCATCGCCTCAAATTTCTTACCCTTTTGAAAACTGACCTCATGATGGACCACCGCCTGAGGATCATCCGTGCCGATGAGTTCAATGTCAGGGTTGATCTCATCCAATCCCTGTTTAAGCTCGATGGTTGTGACCGGTGGGTTACCCACCCCCACGTCGACGAACTTATGTTTTCCTTCCCAAATATTCAGGCCGGTCTTATCCTCAAATTCGTTTGACTTAATAAGGCGAAGGACATCAAGATTCCTCTTGTCTGAGGTGTATTTCGGCGTCACGGCGGCAAAATCAACCGTCTCGGCCATGCGCCTTTTAACAGGCGTAGACATGGCCATAACAGCCTGCAATCCCTTGATCATCTTGAAATGATCCCTGTTCTTAAGATAATCGCCGAGCACTTCCAGGATCGCGTCCCTAAAGTCCCAGCCTTTCTGACTTAACTTATAATGCGGTTTTGAAAACTGGTACGTAATGATCCCTAAATTATTTAAAACCCCGGAAGCCACTTCATCAATATTAAGGAACTCCTCCATTTTAGCGCCATCCTGGTCCCTCACCGCTTCAAACAACCCCAAAATGTTCCTGGCCCACTTGCCTTGCTCATACTCAACCATGGCCATGATCGCTAAAGAAGCGCTCAATCTGGCCGACGGCAAAATTGTATTTTCAAAAACGTCAACGGAATGGTCGATCTTCTCTGCCACATGATCTTTGTACGCCTCCTCCAGTTGGGCGCCAAGGAGAGCGGGCGCATCCACCAGCGGCGATGTGACCCCTGTATCTGAAAATAAATGCAAGAGCATCCTGTTGTTGGGCCAATACCCCTTCAAATATAAACTTTGCACGGTCGCTTCAACGGGGTCAGAAAGGTCCCTGTCATGCGTCACGATCCAGGCATCCATCAGCTTGCCCATTTGCCGCAGTTCACCACGCGTATTGACGATCACAACATCAGCATTCTTGTAATCAGACATAGCCTGCTTCGCATCATTGCGCTCAGCCAAACTGAACCGGTACCCGCGATGGCGCAGCCACCGCTCCATCTTCCCGTCATCGGGATTACGCATGGCCAGAAAAACCAGCGGCTTATGCTCCATCAGGTCATAACCTTTCCAGAAATTCTCAAGTTCATTCAGATCATGTACGCTCGAGATCATAATGCATCGCCTTTGTTCATCCAGGCCGGCTGAATGCTTAAGCGCCTGCTTGCTCTGATCTGGGGCTTCACCTCTTTTGGGGAAATGGATCTTGAAGGGGACACCAGGTAAAACAAGGCCGTCATCCGCCACCTTGAAACCGAGACGGAAGATCGGGATGACTTCACCCAGATGCGGTGTCAGATCATTGGTCACCGGGAACTGAAACGTGCTTTTCTTAACCGCATCATAACGGGAAAACTGCTTTTTAACTTCATCATACTTTCCCTCTACCTGGCCGGATATGCCGATCAGCACATTTTCTGAAAGCTGGAGCATATTCACCAAACCTTCCGAAGCATTCAGCGATGAAACATTCCGGTTGTTCAAGACCAGCGAAACTTTCCTGGCCTTCAAGTATTCCGATACATGGACCTGTTCATCCGCTGTAAAATGATCTTTAAAAGCCCGCATCCCCTGAGGATCAAGCTCTGCAAGCGCGCCTCCGAAAAGGGCGGGCATCAATACAAACGAGCGACGGATCAGTTCCAGACGAACGCCCGCATCCATCAAAGCCTGGACATTCGCATTCAAAGAATTTATCCGGCTGCCCTTTTGCCCGAGATATGAGATCAAATTCATCAGATCCACCGGGTCATTGATAAAAGCATCCTGCCAGAGCTTTTGATCAAGCCCTGGCGTTTGTGTTAATTTCCCTAAGATGTCCGGCGCAAGACCAACGGTATTAATACTTTCAACAACCGTCTCGGGGACAGCCATAAGGGCATCTTTCAATAATTCAGGGCCTCTGGGCGCCAAATCTGCCAGTGCCTTGAACCCCTGTTCAAACCGGCCTATATCCGTGATCGACCTGAAAGCGGCAACAGCTTTTTCCGTATTATTCCTGAGCGACTTCCTGACAACCTCTCGTCCGAAAAGATCATTTTGGCGCAAGGCCGTAATGATCTCAGATAATTTATACTTGTCCTGGGTATTCCCTTCGGCGAAATCACTCAATTTCCTGCGATCAAATCCCTCTTCCAGGAAGATAGTTACATTGACATTGCCGGCCTGTGCTCCATAAGTTCCGATCAACTTCTTGGCGAACATCCGCGCTACCGCGTACATTTCCTTCTCCTGCAACCCCATTTCCTTCTCACTGTGAGGTATTTTATGGTCCAGCACTCCCATATAACGATTCATCCTTAATCGCCAATCCGGATCATTCGAATATCGCCCGGGAAGCTTACCTGGAAAATCTTTCCCCTTGAACTCCAGCATGGCCGGTGTGAATTCCCTTGCGTCGACAAAAGGCGGCGGAACGATCGTAATAGACTCAAGGACCCCATCTTCCCCGTATTTACCTCTTAAAGCGATCCAGTCAACCACACTACCCCTCGCCTCGTACGGCGTTCCCTTAAGTAGATCCACATGTCCGATGATCGTGTCGGCCATGACGATCTGCCTGGTCTTTAGCAAAGCCTCATCCCTGTCGTTAAGCGCAATAACCCCCACCCATTGGGATACGGTCCTGTCCTGATAGGCCGGCCATTCATTGGATGCCAAAACCTCATTTATGGAACGCGGCCTGATCTGTGTCTGAGCGGCGTCAATTTGCGCTGTTACGATCAGGGTATCCCTGGGGAGTGCCGCCGCATCGACCGTATTCACGCTCGCGTAATCGACTTTCATTAAATTCACACCGCCCGCGAAATACTTATGCGGGATAACTTCATTAGAAACCGGATCCTTTTCATCTTTAACAAAATCAAAAACACCTTTCTTGAACGCTTCAACATACTGCGCCCAGATCTTTTCCGCTTCTTTAGGATCATTGATATTGACCCCTGTCACCTTCTGCTGATCGACATAAACCTTGCTCAAAAGGCTCTCTTTGATCTTCTTTTTATACCAGGAAGCCAGGATCAGGGAATGATAAACCTGACGCAGTTGAGCGAAGTTCCTGCCTTCATTGACTTCTTTCTCCAGGGCAGGAATGATGATCTGGCGGATCAGATCTTTGGACAGATCTTGCGTGGGTGCTGCGCCCTGGCCAGCCCCTGCCGCGGCCATATAATCGGATTCCAGCATCACTTTCAACCTTGACTCAACGACATACGCCATATCCTTCTTCTCAAACACCACGGCCTTCGCCGGCGTGATCCAAACTTTATTAAACGTATCGATGGGAATGTCGGTCGTGCCGAATTGGACCTGCGCCTGCTGATAAACCTGCCCCCAGAATTTCTTGCCCAGATCACCGTCAGGGAACATCAGGCTTGATGTGAGTTGCTTCAGGAAATAGTCCTGGGCTAGAAGGTCGCGCCCCATCTCTGTCCGGCCAAAAGCATCTGGAACGATGCGGTCTTTCTCGTAGGGTGAAAGGTTGACCCACAGGTCTTTTTCAGGAACGGTCAACGATGCCAAAAAATATTTGATCAACCGGCTGGTGTCCTGCGCCGGTGCCGATCCTTTGTCATCGCCCTGATCCAGGATAAAATCAAACCGGAACGGATTGTCAGCATAAACTTTCACACCGCTCAGGATCGGCGGATGAAAGGCAGCGCTTAAGGCGACCATCTCGCCGGGCTTGGACATAAGCATCTGGGCATGGGATGGCGACACGAAAGAATTCGTGATGAACGCCATCAACATAATCCAAACCACTACTTTGCGCATATCTATGCCCCGTTGGTTAACGACCACCTGTATAAATATGTCTTATATATGTCAATAAAACAAGGCTGTGGATAAAAATGGAAGAAAACGTTTTCAGCGGGGCCTGCCGCCTCCGCATTATTTCGGGTACACGTACGAAATACCCTATTTCTCCACTTTCATCTCTATATTTTTCCCCTTACCTTTG